>NZ_CAXTII010000009.1:0-51363 GCF_964244235.1 uncultured Sphingomonas sp. | reverse complement strand
CCGAAGATCGCCGATGCCCAACCGCGAGCTACACCACGTCGTGGGACACGACCGAGCGGAGTAAAAATTGTCAATGAAGGAAGCGCCTTTAACGCGATCAAGCGCTTGAAGGATCGGCAGTTCGTTGAGGGTTTTGGGCATTTAGAACGTCAATTGCGCGTAGGGCCCAACGCTCCTGAAGATATAAAGAGATTGGCGTCGTCGGGAAATGTTGTCCCGATCGTCAAAAGAACTGAAGCGCCGAACGGCAAAACCGCTGGCGCTTCAGAAGGTGGTCGGGAAGGCAACCCTGACCCTTTTTCTCAACCCGCCGTGACCCGGCGTTGAAAGAAAGGAGGACGAGCATGGTTTGGCAACCCACCCGGAGGTTACCGGGTAGCGGCCAATAGGTCGCATACTCACCCTGCCCCCTTCCAGAAGGGGTAAGAGCAACGGCGCGCTTTCCAGTCCAACCGGCGGCGCGCCGTTGTGCATGCATATAGGCGAAAACGTTTACGTCGTCAAAACGGCGGCTCCGATTGCGGTGGGTGCGTCAGGTAGAATAACCCCCGAAATATTTCCGTTCCCCCCTCGTTCCCTTGCGTTTCGTGAACCCCGCCAAACTCCACGCGTCGCGCCCCAGGCCCTGCGACGAAGTGAGTCCCACCAGCGACGAACCGTTGGGTGGCCCGGTGATTTACCGTCTTGTGTCCCAACCCGCTTTGCCACAATCTGTTGCGGTTGAGTTCGGGGGCGGACCCAATTTATGGTGGTTCTACCGCGCCACTTCCCATATAGGGCGTGGCTGGACAAGCCGACTCCGTCGCTGATGAACATGGTCCGTTCTCGCATCGGCCGCCTCGGATGATAGGATCGGGGTAAGCCCCTCGATTCGAACGGATAGAGAACGAAGGATGGTTCGATGGACCTGCGGGATGATCGGGATAGGGTGATGACGACCGAGACGATAGACCCCGTGACGACGGACGCCGGCACGACCGACAATGGCGCCGCGCCGTTGGCGGCGAACAAGCGCGTGAAAATGCCCTACCCGCTCGAGGTCGATCACGGCCGCGACGCGCTGCTGACCGATTTCGGCAAGGAGACGCTGACCGATCGCTATCTGCTGCCGGGCGAAAGCTATCAGGACCTGTTCGTCCGCGTCGCCTCCGCATACGCCGACGATGCGGCGCATGCGCAGCGGCTGTACGATTACATCTCGCGGCTGTGGTTCATGCCCGCGACGCCGGTGCTGTCGAACGGCGGCACCGGGCGCGGCCTGCCGATCTCGTGCTTCCTCAATTCGGTGCCCGATAGTCTTACCGGCATCGTCGATACCTGGAACGAGAACGTCTGGCTCGCGTCGCGCGGCGGCGGGATCGGGACCTATTGGGGCAATGTCCGCGGCATCGGCGAGCCGGTCGGGCTGAACGGCAAGACCAGCGGGATCATCCCGTTCGTGCGAGTCATGGATTCGCTGACGCTCGCGATCTCGCAAGGGAGCCTGCGCCGCGGGTCCGCGGCCTGCTATCTCGACATCTCGCATCCCGAGATCGAGGAGTTCCTGGAGATCCGCAAGCCGAGCGGCGATTTCAACCGCAAGGCGCTGAACCTGCACCACGGCGTGCTGCTGACCGACGCCTTCATGGAAGCGGTGCGTGACGGATCCGAATGGCATCTGCTCAGCCCCAAGGACCGGTCGGTCCGCGCGACGGTCGATGCGCGGTCGCTGTTCCAGAAGCTGGTCGAGACCCGCCTCGCGACCGGCGAGCCGTACATCATCTTCGCCGATCACGTGAACAGGACGATGCCCAAGCATCACCGCGACCTGGGGCTGAAGGTCTCGACCTCGAACCTGTGCAGCGAGATCACGTTGCCGACGGGGCGCGACCATCTGGGCAACGATCGCACCGCGGTGTGCTGCCTGTCGTCGCTCAACCTGGAGACGTGGGACCAGTGGAAGGACGAGAAGGGCTTCGTCGAGGACGTCATGCGTTTCCTCGACAACGTCCTGTCGGACTTCATCGCGCGCGCCGAGCCGGGGATGGAGCGCGCCGCCTATTCCGCCGCGCGCGAACGCTCGGTGGGGTTGGGGGTCATGGGCTTCCACTCCTTCCTCCAGGCGCGCGGCCTGGCGTTCGAGGGGGCGATGGCGAAGTCCTGGAATCTGCGCATCTTCAAACACATCAAGGGCCAGGTCGACGAAGCGTCGATGCAGCTGGCGATCGAGCGCGGGCCCTGCCCCGACGCCGCCGAGATGGGCGTGATGGAGCGCTTCAGCTGCAAGATGGCGATCGCGCCGACCGCGTCGATCAGCATCATCTGCGGTGGTGCCTCGGCGTGCATCGAGCCGATCCCGGCCAACATCTACACGCACAAGACGCTGTCGGGCAGCTGGTCGGTGAAGAACCCGTATCTCGAGCGGTTGCTGAACGAGAAGTCGAAGAACACCGACGCGGTGTGGAACACCATCCTGGAACAGGGCGGCAGCGTCCAGCATCTCGATTTCCTCGACGCGGACGAGAAGGATTGCTTCAAGACCAGCTTCGAGATCGACCAGCGCTGGCTGCTGGAACTCGCCGGCGACCGGACGCCCTATATCGACCAGGCGCAGTCGCTGAACCTGTTCATCCCGGCCGATGTCGAGAAATGGGACCTGCTGATGCTCCATTTCCGCGCGTGGGAACTGGGGATCAAGTCGCTCTATTACCTGCGCTCGAAGAGCATCCAGCGCGCGGGCTTCGCGGGCGGGGTCGAGGCGGACAACACGATCGACGCGCCGAAATACGAGTTCGTGACGACGGATTACGACGAATGCCTGGCGTGTCAGTGAGGTGGGACGTCTAACCTGTCCTCACCCTCCCACCCGGCGGCGCCGGGCGGGCTCCTCCCTCTCCTGGAAGGAGAGGGGTAATGTCCCTCTCCTTCCAGGAGAGGGAGGGAGCCGCGCAGCGGCGGAAGGGTGAGGACAGGTGCGCAGTTATCGCAACCAGCCGATCGGCACCGTCCCGCGCGCGCGGCAGCTTCGGCGGGAAGCCCCGGAGCCCGAACGCCGGTTGCTCCGCGGCCTGCGTGAGGCATTCCCGCATCTGAAATGGCGGCACCAGACGCCGCTAGGTCCGTTCCATCCGGACATCCTGTGCTTCAGCGAGAAACTCGTGATCGAAGTCGATGGCGATACCCATGCGCATACTGTTAGCGAAGACGCTGCCCGCACACGGTTCATCGAGCGCCAAGGCTATCGCGTCCTGCGTTTCACGAACACCGACGTCATGCAGAACCTCGAAGGCGTCCTGACCCAAATCTCCTTCTCCCTGCGGGAGAAGGAAGGGGCCCGCCGCGTCAGCGGTGGGAAGGATGAGGGTGACCACGCACAAAAGAAGGACAGCCCGGCATGAACCGAACTGCCCTCACCCTTCCGGCGCTGCGCGCCTCCCTCCCTCTCCCAAAGGGAGAGGGAAAGCGGTCACTCGGTCTCTTCGAGACTCGTCACGTTGTCTGCATTCGCGCTCAGCCAGACCTTGCCGTCCTCGACGCTCGCGACCAGGCCGATCGAGATGTAATGATGCTTCGCGCCCTGCCCGTCCTCGGTCTGGGGGCTGTCCTGCTTGGTCAGCTTGATGCGGTCGCCGTCCAGATGATCGACGGTCCCGACATGCACGCCGTCCGCGTCCACGACTTCCATATGCTCGGCGATCTGGGTGGTATCGACCATGGGAATTCTCCTTCGTTGATGGGTCAGGGGGGCAAACGCCCGGTCGCGGATTTGGTCGCATGACGTGGCAGGTTCTCATCATGTTCGCGGTCGCCATCGTGTTCGGGTTGATCGGGATTGCCCTCCTCGCATCGCTCGCGCGACCGACGCCGCCGGCGCGGGTATATGTGTTCCGGATGGTGGGAATCATGCTGGTCGCCGCCGCGGTGGTGCTGGCGTTCTCGGCCGGTGCGATGAATAGTTGGGGAGCGGCGGCGTGAAACGACTGATACCGATCCTCACGCTTCTCGCACTTGCGTCATGCGCGCATCAGGTCGGCGGCACCGTCCACCCCGGCGCGCCGGGCTTCCTGTTCGGGCTCGTCCAGGGCTTCATCGCGCCCGTCGCGTTCGTAGGCTCGCTCTTCGACCACGACATCGCGGTCTACGCCGTTCCCAACAACGGCGCGTTCTACAATTTCGGTTTCGTCCTCGGCATCGGCGGCTTCGGCGTCGGTGCGCATCGCTCCCGCCGCTAGAAAGGCATACGTCCCATGTCCCTCACCGAAGCCCGCAAGCAGTACAAGCCGTTCGAATACCCCTGGGCGTTCGATTTCTGGAAGCGCCAGCAGCAGATCCACTGGATGCCCGAGGAAGTGCCGCTCGGCGAGGATTGCCGCGACTGGGCGCAGAAGCTGACCGATCACGAACGCAACCTGCTGACGCAGATCTTCCGCTTCTTCACGCAGGCCGACGTCGAGGTGCAGGATTGCTACCACGAGAAATACGGCCGCATCTTCAAGCCGACCGAGATCAAGATGATGCTGGCCGCGTTCAGCAACATGGAGACGGTGCACATCGCGGCGTACAGCCACCTGCTCGACACGATCGGCATGCCCGAGAGCGAATATGGCGCCTTCCTCGAATATAGCGAGATGAAGGACAAGCACGACTATCTGCAGGGCTTCGGCGTCGACACCGACGAGGACATCGCCAAGACGCTCGCGATGTTCGGCGGCTTCACCGAGGGGCTGCAGCTCTTCGCCAGCTTCGCGATGCTGATGAACTTCCCGCGCTTCAACAAGATGAAGGGCATGGGGCAGATCGTCACCTGGTCGATCCGCGACGAAAGCCTTCACTGCGAGGGCATCATCAAGCTGTTCCACGCCTTCTGCGCGGAGCGGAACTGCTTCACCAAATCGGTGAAGTCCGACATCCGCGAGATGTGCCAGCACACCGTCCATCTGGAGGACAATTTCATCGATCTCGCGTTCGAGATGGGCCCGGTCAACGGCATGACGCCCAAGGAGATCAAGAAATATATCCGCTACATCGCCGACTGGCGGCTCGGGCAACTGGGCTTGAAGCCGATCTACATGATCGACGAACACCCCCTCCCCTGGCTTGCGCCGATGCTGAACGGCGTGGAGCACGCCAATTTCTTCGAACAGCGCGCGACGGAATATTCGAAGGCGGCGACGCGCGGGAACTGGAACGAGGTGTGGGACGGCTTCGACAAGCGCCTGAAGGCGAAGACCGCGGCGGGCACGCCGGCGGCGGAGCAGGATCTGGGGGAGAGCGGGGATATGTTTTCGCGGGCTGGGGTGGCGGCGGAGTAGGATTGCGTTCTCGTTTGGTTCAAGGTTGGTTGGAGGCTTGCACTAAGATTGGCTTGGTACTAGGGATGTTGGATGGAAACCGCTCTTACCTACCGAGTCGTGCAAGATCGCATTCATGCGGCTCAAGCTGATATCTTGCGTGCGAAAGAGGATATTGCCGAGGCGACCAAGCGTATCGATGATCTTCATGGTGAGATCGGCGACCTTTTGGCGGCAGCTCGCGTACTCGCGCGTATAGATGGTATAGTAAATAGCGCATTCGATGAAGCATCATCGACAATCGGGGCGACTGATACGGATTTCGATCCAAACGAAAGTGGAGGAAATCCTTATCGCCCGTCGACCAACAAAGCCTTTATGTGGGCTGTTCTCGCAGATGCCGATCGAGTCTGGCTAACTGCAAATGAAATCCAGGAGTTGGCCGCTAGGTTGCGCGGTAGCGAAATTCCAATGAGTTCGGTTTCACCCGGCTTGTCGGAGATGAAACAAGACGGGACAATTGAGCGCGACGGCATGAAAGTTGCGCTAAAAATTCGTCTTAAAGAGAATGGGGCGACCGAGGCCGCCCCAGACGCCGAAGGGACTGCAATCCCTTCAATACAGCAGATGACCCTTCCGCCTTGGTTGAAGGGCGTCAGCCAAACTAAGCCCAGCAGGCACCCGACCGGGGGCGGGCTAGAGTCCCCCGGAGAGTAGGACCAAGATCATGTGGTTCATGATCCGGTTGTTATCTGGGACAGTCCCATAAGGGACTGAACCGGACACCCTGCCCCCTTCCAGAAGGGGTAAGAGCGGCGGCGGTACGGGGTCCAAACTCGTCCGTCGTCGTACGTGTATATGGCAGGAGCTTTCAATTTCGTCTATAGAAAGGCGAGAACGAGTGACCTCCGACTGGCAAATGCCTCTACAGATGGCGCGCCAGATGCGTTAGGAGTGCATATGTTCTCCCCCACCGATCCGCTCGAATCCCACATCGACCTCCTCGCCACCGCGCGCGGCAAGCGGTTTGGGACGATCCTCGCTGATCCGCCGTGGCAGTTCCAGAACCGCACCGGCAAGGTCGCGCCCGAACACAAGCGGCTAAATCGCTACGGCACGATGACGCTCGACGACATCTGCGCGCTGCCGGTCGCGGACATCGCCGCCGATCCGTCGCACCTGTATCTGTGGGTGCCCAACGCGCTGCTGCCCGAGGGGCTGCGCGTGATGGAGGCATGGGGCTATCGCTACATCTCGAACATCATCTGGCACAAGGTCCGCAAGGACGGCGGGTCGGACGGCCGGGGTGTGGGCTTCTATTTCCGCAACGTGACCGAGATCCTGCTGTTCGGCGTGCGGGGCAAGAATGCGCGCACGCTTGCGCCCGGCCGCAGCCAGGTCAACATGATGCAGACCCGCAAGCGCGAACACAGCCGCAAGCCCGACGAGCAATACGACATCATCGAGGATTGCAGCTGGGGTCCTCGGCTCGAAATGTTCAGCCGTGGCAAGCGCAAGGGCTGGACCGTCTGGGGCAACCAAGCGGATGACAGCTACGCGCCGACCTGGGACACCTATGCCCACAACAGCGCGGCGATCGCGGCCGAGTAATGCTGGATGGATTACGCGCGGCTGGCTTCGAGGTGCTGTTCACCAGCCATGCCGAAGCCATCATACAGCATGATTTTCCAAACCTGGTCGACGAACTCGAAGGGGCGCTCCTGAACATATCGCTGCCGATGACCGAGATCATCGGCGGCGGCGGCGGCGAAGCCAAGATGACGCAGCGCCTACGCCGCGGGCTCGCCGCCCTCGGCTGGACGAAACACAATTTCCAGCTGACCAAGGCCGTCGACGGCGTACCCAAGGAGTCGATCAGCCATGAGATCGATCACGTCCGGCCAAGCGAGAAAGGCACCTTTGCGCTTGAGATCGAATGGAACAACAAGGATCCGTTCTTCGATCGCGATCTCGAAAACTTCAAGCGACTCCACGCTGAGGGTGCGATCAGCGTCGGTGGCATCGTCACGCGCGGCGCGGAAATGCAGGCGACGATGCGCGAACGGGTCGAGGGCTTTGCGGTCGATCGCGGCATCGATAGCCTCGAAGGACTGAATGACTTCGGTGCCGGGTCGCCGACGGGCCCGCAGCGCAAGCAGATCGATGCCGACATCGCCCGCGGCACGTCGTTCGCCAGGGCTTGGTCGCGCAAATTCACCAGCGACAAGTTCGGTCAGGCAACGACGCATTGGTCGAAATTGCAGGACCGGGTCGCGCGCGGCGTCGGTAACCCCTGTCCACTCGTCCTGATCGGCCTGCCGTCGTCAATCATCGACATGAGCAACTGACGCTCACTGCCCTGCGTAACCACCCCGGCAAGGGCACCCTCCCCCAACTTGCGCGTTCCTCCCCCACGTCAAAGGAAAGCGACATGACCGAGAAGAAGGGCCACGGCAGCGACACCGCGAAGAAGGCCAATGCCAAGGCGGCGAAGGACGGCGAGAAGAACCCGCGCAAGAGCAGCGCGGCGCAATCGGAACTCGGCAAGAAGGGCGGCAAGGCGGCACACAAATAGGGGGCGGATCGCGGCGCTGTCCTACACGGTGGGGTACGTATAACTGGATCGGCTCCACCGCCCACAGGAGCCCGTCATGATCGCCGCCGCACCGCCCATCGCCCTCGTCACCCACGCTACCCGACCGGGGTGCGCGCAGCCTCGTAGCGCCAGCTCGGCTCGCCCCCCGCTATCGCTCGCCCCACCGCATTCCGGCGCGGACGTGGCGTGTGGTTCGTCCACTTCCGCGGCGGCGATGGCGAAGTGGAGGACGGCGCATGGCACACCTCCACTTCCTCCACTTCCGCGCCGCCACTTCCGCCCGGTCGACGCCCGCTCTCCACGTCCGCGCGCCGTGCGGACACGAAAAGGGCGGAGGATGTCGCCATCCCCCGCCCCCGCGTCACGTGCCGGTCGGACCGATCAGAAGTGGGTGACGACACCCAGCATCGGCCGGAAGCTGTGGAAATCGCCGAAGGTGTTGACCTCCGCACGCAGGCGCACGCCCGCGCGGCCGGTGATGCCGGCCAGGCCGATGTCCTTCGGGCCGACTTCCGCGCCGATGCCGTACGTCATCGCGCGGTAGTCACGGTTGGTGTTGCCACCGTTGGTCTCGAGCGCGGAGAAATGGTCGAAATTCACCCACTGGTAGCCGACCTTGCCGTAGAACAGGCCGCTGTCGCCGGCGCGCAGGCCGAAGCGGCCGGCGCCGCCATATTCCCAGTCGATGTTGCCGCTGACGCCCTTGGCGACATTGCCTTCGACGCCGACGAAGACCGGGCCGAGCGGCAGGTTGATGCCGGCGATGCCCTGCACCAGCGCGCCCGACGGCTTGTAGCCGCGGCGAATCGTGCCGTTGGCGTTCAGTGCCTGGGGAATGCCGTGGTCGGGCTCGTTGTCGAACTGCTCCCAGCCGCCCAGGACACCGAAATAGGGCTCGATGCCGAACGCCTTGGAGCCATCGGGGGCGCGGGGGCCGGAATCGCTGGTCCGGACCTGGACCTGGTCCTGCGGCGCGGGGGGCGCGTCCTGGGCGAAAGCGGGTGCGGCGACGAACGCAGCCGCGATGGCGGCTGCGAGGGTGAAGTTACGCATGGGTGTTACCTTCGTGTTGTCTGTACAAACCCGGTCCACCGGCGATCCCTAGCCGCACGGTGCCGAGGCTGGTCAGAACCGGCGGACAGTTCGATCGTTGCATTGCAGCATATGAAAAGCCCACAATTCCGCGGATGTGGCTATCGGGCAACGGTTTCTTGCTGCATCATTAACGCAGCGCAGCAATCGCAGCAGATCGGCGGGATCGGGCGCTGATGGCGACCGGATTAACCGCATCCGTTTGCGGGGCGGCAAGCTGGTTTGGGGTATCCATATGCGATGGTCGGTCCCCGCCTCTTCCGAAGCCGCTGGTCCGCATTGCTGTGGGCGGGCGGCATCCTGTGGACCGCCTATGACGTCGCGGATGCGACACCGGACCATGGAACGGCGGCGGCGGCTAATGCTACGAGCAGCGATGCCGTCGATGCGACCGGCGTCGCGGTGGATACGAAGGACCTGGCGGTGCTCGCCAATATGGGGACGGCGAACTGAGCGCACGCGCTGCCGTCATCCCCTGTCGGGCGGGGAGGACGGTGCGTATGGCGCTTCGGTCGTCAGGGTTTCAGCGCGACATCGTCCCTGTCGTCCAGATCGTCATCGTCGATGCTGTCATCGTCGAGATCGTCCTGCACATCATCCTCGTCGCTGTCCTCTTCGGCAAGGCTCGTGGTGTCGGTCTCGCCGACCTCCAGCGAATCCATCGGCGTGGCGTCGATGTCCTCGTCCTCCTCGTCATCCGAGCCGATGTCCGGCGTCAGATCGGTCAGGACGATGCCGTCGCTCGGGCCGTCGCGGGTCGCCTCGAGGATTTCGGCGCGCTGCGACTCGTCATAGCCTTCCTCGTCGTAGCCGTCGTCGCCCGAACCCATGCCCGGCACCTGATGTCCGCCCATCCGTCGTCTCCTGCTCCCGCCCCGATCGAGGCTGGTGCAAAACGAACGGCGCGGCGCGCGGGTGGTTCCGCGACCCAAACGCGAATCACGCCGGATGGAACAGCCGGCCGCGTTCGGTGACGGCGACCATGGCGAGCGCGACGAGTCCTGCCCCCAGGAATCCACCCGTCAGCGGCACGACGCTGCCATCGAACGCCTGCCCGATCGACGCGCCGACGACCGCGCCGATCGTGACGCTCAGAAACCCCTGCACGCTGGACGCGGTGCCGGCGATCGCGCCCATCCGCTCCATCGCCATGGACGAGAAATTGGCAGCGGAGAGCCCGAAACAGCCCAGCGTGATCGCTTGCAGGACCGCAAAGCCGACCAGCGTCTCATGCCCGGACAGCGCCGCGAAGAGGTGGACGAGCGCGGTCGCGATCAGCATGCAGACCGCGCCGTGGCTGATCCGGCGCGTACCGATCCGCATGACCAGGCGGGCGTTGACGAGGTTCGCCCCCGCCATCGTCATCGCCGTGGTCGCGAAGATGAGGACGAGCAGTTTGGGCCGACCGAACGCATCCGCGACGATCTGCTGGATGGAATTGAGATAGCCATACAGGGCCCCCATCAGCGCGGTCGTGGCCAGCGTATAGCCGATCGACAGCCGGTCGGTCAGCGCGGTACGCCAGCCGCGCAGGATCCGCTCCACGGAAATCGGCGACCGGTCATAGGGCGCCAGCGTCTCCGGCATCCGCCTGGCGAACCAGCAGAATACGCCGATCGCCAGCGCCGCGATCGCCCAGAAGATGCCGCGCCAATTGCCGAACAGCAGGATCGCCGCGCCGAAGGTCGGGGCCAGGACGGGCACGATCATGAACACGATGAACGCGATCGACATGACCCGCGCCATCGCCCGGCCGACATAGCAATCGCGGACCATCGCGACGGTTGCCACCCGCGTCGCCGCGATCGCCGCGCCGCCAAATGCCCGGGCGACCAGCAGCAATGTGAAGCTGCCTGCCGATGCCGCAGCGATATTGGCGACCGCGTAGCAGGCAAGCGACGTCATCAGCACAGGCCGCCGGCCATAACGATCCGACAATGGGCCATGGACCAGCTGCGCGACGCCGAAGCCGATCACGAACGCGGTGATGACGAACTGCCGCGCATTGGCACTGGCGACGTGCAATGCATCGCCGATCGCCGGCAGGGCGGGCAGCATCGCGTCGGTGCCGATCGCGCCCAGCGCCATCAGCGAGGCGACGAGCGCCACGAACTCGGCAAAGCCGATCGGCGCGCCACGCTGGACCGGCCCGACCGGTGCCGAGGATGGGTGAATCGTCGTGACGGTCATGATGGCAACGCCATAGCCGCATCGTCCGCCGGGCGTCACCAGCGAACATGCTTCGGACACCTGCCTCGTTGCACGACCTGTTCGCGCACGCCGCAAGGGGTTAAGGCCGGCGTTCAGGATCATAAGATCGGACCGACCATGCTCGACACGCCAAACGCCGCCGCCGACGTCCCGACGCTCAGTCTGGCCGACCAGGCACGCGACCCAAAGGGCTTCGCGGCTGCATTCGGCGAATCGCTCGAACGCTTCGGCTTTGCGATCGTCGCCGACCACGGCGTGCCGACCGACCTGATCGAACGGGCATGGGCGCAGACCAGGGCGCTGTTCGCGCTGCCCGATGCGGAGAAACGCGGCTATTTCGTCGAGGGCGGCGGCGGCGCGCGTGGCTACACCCCGTTCAGGACCGAAATCGCGAAGGGGGCGAGTGCGGTCGATCTGAAGGAATTCTGGCATGTCGGCCGCGAACTTGCGGAGGGTCATCGCTTTGCCGGGCAGATGGCACCCAACATCTGGCCGATGCAGCCGCAAGGGTTCCGCGACACGTTCGTCGAACTGTTCGCCGCGTTCGATGCGGCGGGCGACCGGCTGTTATCCGCGATCGCCCGGCACCTGGCATTGGCACCCGGCTGGTTCGATCCGGCGGTGAAGGACGGCAATTCGGTCCTGCGCCTGCTCCATTATCCGCCGATTGCGGCGGACGCCGAAGGGGTGCGGGCCGGCGCGCATGAGGATATCAACCTCATCACGCTGTTGCTCGGCGCCGAGGAAGCGGGGCTCGAACTGCTCGACCGCCAGTCCGGTCGCTGGCTTTCGATCAAGCCGCCCGAGGGCGCGATGGTCGTGAACGTCGGCGACATGCTGCAACGGCTGACGAACAACGTCCTGCCGTCGACCACGCACCGCGTCGTCAATCCGCCGCCCGAGCGCCGCGGCCATTCGCGCTATTCGATGCCGTTCTTCCTGCACCCGGCACCCGATTTCCTGATCGAGACTTTGCCGGGTTGCGTGACGACGGCGAATCCGGATCGCTACCCGACGCCGATCACCGCGCATGATTACCTGCACGAGCGACTGGTGGAGATAGGGTTGGTGAAGACATAAGATACCAGAGAAACATCGATTTTGGACCAAAAGCCTTTTGACTCTGAATCGAATTATATGTCGAATGCTTGTGGCAGACGGACTGCCGGGAGACTTGAAATGTCAAAAAGCATGATTTGCTTTACGCTATTTGCATTTTCCGCAATTCCATCAATGCTTCCAGCTCAGGGGTCACTAACGTCACCGTCCGCAACTAAGGTCTGGGGCACTTGTCCCGCGAACCAAGGGTGTTATCGAGAAAAAGATGGGAGCTGCACCTGCATGGCGTAATTCTCGATTCATATGATTATATGAGGACCAAGTTAAATAACTTGGTCCTCATTATTGTATCTATTGCAAAAATTCCACACTATCGGTCAATTAGCATCATTGTTTCTTAATTTTTACGGCAATGAATAGACCTCCAGTGCGTCCGCGCTGGACGAGCAACAGCACTTGGTCGCGACCGGCAGTTCTAGCGACTGCCGCACCTGCGGTGAGATCGGCCGATGTCCGCGCCGGGCGACCGTTGATTGACACGATCACATCGCCGCGCTGTAGCTTTTGCCCTGCATCACTCGATGGATCGACTGAGGCGACGACGACGCCCGTTACCGACGCGTCGACCCCGACCTGGCGCGCAATCGCTGGCGTCAAAGGCACTACAGTTAGGCCAAGCGGGCTCGTCGCCGGCGCTTGTTGAGCGCCATTGCCGTCATCATCCGGCAGTGCATCGTCGCCACCGCCGTTCAGCGCAGCGATCTGGTCTTCGGTCGGCCGCGTGCCCACCGTCACATTTACCGTCGTCGGCGCATTGTTGCGCAGAATGTCGAGCCGCGCCACTTGGCCCGGCGTCACGTCCGCCACGAGGCGGCTGAGCGAATTTTCCGGCGTTACTACTTTGCCGTTCACCGCCACTACCACGTCGCCGACTTTCACGCCTGCCTTCGCCGCCGCTTCGCCCGGCTCGACACGGCTGATGATCTCACCGCGATCCTTGGGCAGGCCAGAGGCAGCGGCGATATCGTCGGTGATCGGCTGAATGCTAACGCCGAGATAGCCGCGTTTGATAGCGTTGCCCTTCATCAGCGTGTCGATGATCGGCTTAGCGTCCTCTGCCGGGATCGCGAAGCCGATACCGATATTGCCGCCACCTGAACTGCCAAGAATCTGCGAATTGATACCAATGACATCTCCCGAAA
This sequence comes from uncultured Sphingomonas sp., assembly GCF_964244235.1. GTDB lineage: Bacteria > Pseudomonadota > Alphaproteobacteria > Sphingomonadales > Sphingomonadaceae > Sphingomonas. The sequence continues at coordinate 37,933 of NZ_CAXTII010000009.1, read as the reverse complement.
GATTGAACATCGGACCGCCAGAGTTTCCTTGGTTGATCGCGGCATCAGTCTGGATGAAGCGGTCATAAGGGCCATTGCCCGCCACACGGTGCAGCGCGGATACGATACCCGCGGTCACCGTCGAGCCGAGCCCAAACGGGTTGCCGATCGCCAGCACCCAGTCGCCGACCCGCGCCCGCGTCGAATCGCCGAAACGAACGAACGGCAGGCTCGACGCCTGGATCTTGAGCAGCGCCAGGTCCGATGTCGGATCGCGACCGATGACCTTGGCAACATATTCCTTGCCGTCGAACAAGGTGACGGTGATCGAGTCGACCGACGCGCCCTTCGCACCCGGCGCGATGACGTGGTTGTTGGTCACGACATAGCCGTCCGGCGAGATCAGGAACCCGGAACCCAGCGCCGCCCCTTCGCGCTTCACCGGCGGGCCACCGGCACCGCCGCCGCCGCCGAACAGCTCGCCGAACGGCGTGCCGGCGAAGGGATTGGCCTGGGGCTGCTGGACGATGGTCTGCTTGGTCGAGATGTTGACCACGGCAGGTTGCAGCTTCGCGACCAGATCGGCGAAGCTGCTCGGCGCGCCGGCGCGCGGTGCGACCTGCGCGATCTGCGCGGGGTCGTTCTGCGCGGTCTGGCCAGCGCCCGGCTGAAGCGCAAGCGATGCGGTCGCCCCGCCGAGGAGAAGCGCGGTCGTGATGGCGTAGGCGTAGCGCACTAGGATGGTATCCTCTCGTATCGTCGTCCGAAGTCGATCGTCTGTCATGGATCGCGGCTTAACGATCGTTGAATGTGAACGGACCCGTCAAGCTTCGTTCAGCGGATCGATCAATGCGACCGTTCCGCGGCGCGCCCCCCGAACTGTTTCAGATAGGCGTTGTTCGGCGACAGGATCAGCGACGTAGCGCCATCGGGGGCCGGTCCGCCATCCGCCCCGAACGTATGCCGATAGGACTGCATCGCCCGATAGAAATCGTAGAATTCCGGGTCCTTGCTGAAGCTTTGCGCGTAGACCTGCGCCGCGTCCGCATCAGCCTGCGCGCGAATGATCTGCGCATCCTTCTGGCCCTGCGCGCGGATCGTGTCGGCCTGCTGCTTGCGCGCGGTCGACATCCGCTGCAGCGCGCTGTCGAGCGGGCTGCCGCTGGGAAGGTCGGCATGCTTGATCCGCACGTCGACGATCTCGACGCCATATTGCGACGCGAGTTTCTGCAGACGGACCTGGATATTGTCCATCACCTGGTCGCGCTCAGGCGACAACAGCGTTCCGAAGGACTGTTTTCCCAGTTCGTTGCGGATCGACGTGCCAAGCAGCGGCTGCAACGCCTCCGTCACGCGGATTTCGGTCGATGCGGTGCTTCCCGTCGCGTTCACCGCCTTTAGCGGATCGACGATGCGGAACCGCGCATAGGCATCGACCTCGAGCCGAAGCTGATCCGACGACAGCACCTGCTGATTGTCGTAATCGACGTCCAGCACGCGCTTGTTGACCCACACCAGCTTGTCGACGAACGGCACGCGCGCGATCAGGCCGGCACCCGTGCTGCCGAAGATTTCACCGGCATGCCAGACGTTCACGGTCCGTATCGGTTTTTCGAAGCGCAGCACGACCACTTGTTCGGTCTCGGGCACGATCGTGAAGGTCGCCGCGACGATGATGACGAGGATGAGCGCCGCGAACCCGAGCGTGATCGGGTTGCGCCAGATCGCGGCGTTCACTGTCCGCCTCCCGCCGCGGGCGCGGGCGTCGCTGCGGGCGCGGCAGGTACCGCCGGCACCGCATCGGGCAGCTTACGCGCATTGCCCAGCGGCAGATACGGCGTGACGCCGGGCACTTCGACGATCGTCTTGTCCGTCTTCGCCAGCACCGCCTCCATCGTCTCGTAATACATGCGGCGACGGGTCACCTCCGGGGCGAGCTTGTACTGGCCGTACACCTTGTCGAACTGCGCGGCCTCACCCTGCGCGCGCGCGCCGAGCTGTTGCAGATACGACTGCGCCTGGTTCCGCGCGGTGATCGCGTCCTGCTGCGCCGCGGTCACGTCCTTGAAAGCCTCGTTCACGCGTTCGGGCGGATCGGCCTGCTTGATCGCGACGCCCTGGATCCGGATACCCGCCTTGTAGCTGTCGAGCACGCGCTGCATCCGGTCCTGCACTTCGGCCTCGATCCGGGTGCGACCACTGCCCAGCGCCTGGTTCAGCGTCATGTTCGCGACCGCCTCGCGCATCGAACTTTCTGCAGTGGCGCGCACTGTCGATCGCTGTTCGGCGATCTGGAACACGTAATCCTCGGGACTGGAGATGTTCCAGCGCACCGAATAAGCAAGGTTGATGATGTTCTGGTCGCCCGTGAGCATAAGGTTCTCGCCGCCGGTTTCCGGGAAATCCTCGGTACGGATGTTTTGCACATCGACCTTCTGGACCTGGGCGATCGGGGCGGGCAGCGTCAGCTGTATGCCCGGATCGAGCGTACCGGCATAGCGACCGAAATAGGTGACGACGCCCCGCTGCTGCGGTGCGATCGGGTGGATCGCGGTCAACAGGATCCAGGCGGCCACCAGGATTGCGGCCCCGATCGCCCACAAGACGCGTGCATTCGGCGAAGACGGCAGCCCGCTGAAGCCACCCCCGCCAAAGCCACCGCCACCGCCCCGCGCCTTTTTCAGGAACTCGTCAAGCGCGGTCGGTCGGGCCGGTCCCTTGCGGCCGCTTGGGGGCAGCGACCATGGATTGCGCGGGCCATCGCCACCGCCGCCGCCCCCGTTGTCGTTGCCGCCGCCATTGCCCGGTCCACCCCAGGGCCCCTTGGGCGCGTCCGCGTTGAGAGTCTTCGGGGAGGGCTGGAGCCAGCGCGGCAGGATCGTCATTGCGCCTTTATAAGAAGGCGGCGGCGGAAAAACAGTGGCAAGGGGCCGCGACGGGCGTATCTGCCCGCGCATGACCGACAATGAAACGACCAAGGTTGCCATAGAGGGCATCGCGCAGGGCCGTGCGACCGTCCGCATCGAGGGCGCACGCGTCGGCGTGGTCCTCGATGCGACCGGACTCGCTGCCGCCGACCGCGATGCGCTGGAGGCCCGGATCCGCGATGTCGCGTCGGCACAGCCCGGGGTCGCGGAGGTCCGGATCGTCGCCACCGCAGAGCGTAGCGTGCGTCGGCTGATCGCCGTCGCCAGTGGCAAGGGCGGGGTGGGCAAGTCCACGCTCGCCGCAAATCTCGCGATCGCGCTGCTGCGCCGGGGGCGGCGTGTCGGCTTGGTCGATGCCGATATCTACGGCCCGTCGCAGCCGCGGCTGATGCAGGCGGAAGACACGCGCCCGACGGCGAAGGACAAGGTGCTGGACCCCGTTCCCACCCGCTACGGCGTGCCGTTGCTGTCGATGGGCCAGCTTGTCGATCCGGGCAAAGCGATCGCCTGGCGCGGCCCGATGGCCGCGGGTGCGCTTGGTCAGCTGGTCGAGGCGGACTGGGGTGTGGTCGATACGCTGGTGCTCGATCTGCCGCCGGGCACCGGCGACGTGCAGCTGACGATGGTGCAGAAATACCGGCCTGTCGGCGCGGTCATCGTGTCCACGCCGCAGGACTTGGCGCTGATCGACGCGACACGCGCGATCGATTTCTTCGACAAGGCGGGTATCCCGATCATCGGCCTGGTCGAGAACATGGCGGGCTATATCTGCCCGCATTGCGGGGAAGCGTCGGACCCGTTCGGCCATGGCGGCGCGGAAGCCGCAGCAGCGCGATTGGGTATTCCCTTTATCGGCCGCGTGCCGCTGACGATTGCGATCCGGACGGCGTCCGATGCGGGTGAGCCGCCGGCCGCGAATGCCGACGACAAGGTGTTCGCGCCGATTGCGGAACGCGTTGCCGACTGGCTGTCGGTGAACTGACGCAACCGCGCCGTAGCGGCAACGTTGTACGGTTGCCTGAGGGAGCGATCCGATGCCTTTGACGACCGATGCCGATATCAAGGCGCTGCTGGACGGTGCGCGAACCATCGCTCTGGTCGGCGCATCCGATCGTCCTGATCGGCCATCCTACCGCGTCATGGCGACGTTGCAGCAGCATGGCTACCGCGTGATCCCGGTCAATCCGCAGATCACCGGCGAGCATATCCATGGCGAATTCGTGTTCCGCGATCTGGCGCAGCTTGGCGATCCAATCGACATCGTCGATATCTTCCGCCGGTCGGACGCGGCAGGTGCAGCGGTCGACGAAGCGATCGCGATCGGTGCCAAGGCGGTTTGGATGCAGCTTGGCGTTGTCGACCAAGCCGCGGCGGCGCGGGCAGAGGCGGCAGGGCTGCAGGTGGTCATGGATCGGTGTCCCGCGATCGAGATACCACGGCTCGGCGTCGAACCGGTCAGCTGATCGCCCCCACGATCTCCTCGGCGATCGCAGCGGGCGTCCGCATCGCATCGCCCGCCATCGTGGCGACGGTTATCCAGCGCCCGCCGATGGATCGCTCGACCATCGACCGATAGGCCGTGCGGACTTCCAGTTGCAGGCGGGCGTCCGCCTCGTTTTCGTCCAGCGCGCGGTCGGTATAGGAACGCTGCCGCTTCTGCAGGATCTGGTCCAGCGCGCGCGCCGGCGGCGTATCCAGATAGACCGACAGGTCCGGCAGCCGGAGGCCGAACGCCCCGGTCTCCAGCGCCAGGATCCAGCGCATCAGCCGATCGGCCTCGTCGCTGCCGACCTTTGCCGCCTGATACGCCATGTTCGACGCCACATACCGGTCGAACACCACCACGTCGTTCGCCGCCGCGACGTCGACGACGTGAGCGCGCGATTCGAACCGGTCAAGCGCGTACAGCACCGCCGCCGATTCGGGCGTCGCACCCCGGGGCAACCGACCGGATAGCAGTTCCCCCAGCATATGCCCGCCGATGGTATCTCCGTAGCGCGGGAACGACACCACCGCAGCGCGCTTGCCGTTGGCGCGGAGCAGGTCGGCGACCGCCGCCGATGCGGTCGCCTTTCCGGCACCGTCCGCACCCTCGATCGCGAGGAACAGGCTCATCGGCGCTTTCACGTCTGCGACTTGCAGATGAAATTGGGCACCAGGCACCCACGCATCGTGATCGTGCCGGCATCAGCCAGTGCTACCGACGCCCAGACGGTGATATCGCGGTCGGGCACGAACAAGGTGCCCGACCAGCGTCCCTTGCCCGACGGTGTCACGTCACGGAGCAATTCGGTGCCGACGAGTTCGGGCGTCCCCCCGTTTTTCGCCGCCGCCCCGGCCCCCGGGCTGGCGCGCGTCGCCCAGCCGCATAGCGCCTTGGCGCACGGCCCGATCCGTACTTCGACGCTGCTCGTCAGATTGTGCCACTGCCCCTCGATCGTTGGAAGCGCCGGGACCGGGGCGGCCGCCTGCGCCGCTGCCTGCAGCGTCAGGATCACGTGGATCATCGCCGTTCCCGATCAGCCACGAAGCCGCTCGTGATGGCGGATGACTTCGTCGATGATGAAGCGCAGGAATTTCTCGGTGAATTCCGGATCGAGGTGTGCGCTTTCGGCCAGCGCGCGCAGCCGTGCGATCTGCGCCTCCTCGCGACCGGGGTCGGCGGCGGGTAGTCCGGATTCGGCCTTGTAACGGCCGACCGCCTGGGTGACCTTGAACCGTTCAGCCAGAATATGGACGAGCGCGGCATCGATATTGTCGATGCTTTGGCGATACCCGCCGAGCGTATCGTCGGACATCCGCGCCCCTTCCCCGGGCTCGATGCCCGCAGCGCCGCCGTTGCCGGGTTTTGCCGCGCCGGGCAAGTACCCCCTTCGTCCGCGAGGGTTGCGTTCGCTCCGGGTTCCCGCCACAGGCTTCGCCCCGACATGAGTGCAACGATCCACCGCCTCGACTCCGGTCCGCAGCCCTCGCTCGACCCGATGGTCGCGCTGGTCGCCGGCGACCTGAACCTCGTAAACGCGGTTATCCTTGGTCGTATGCAGTCGGACATCCCGCTGATCCCCGAACTTGCCGGCCACCTGATCGCGGGCGGCGGCAAGCGGATGCGGCCGATGCTGACGCTCGCGAGCGCGCGACTGATCGGATATACCGGCAATCGCCACCACCGTCTGGCGGCGGCGGTCGAATTCATCCACACCGCGACGCTGCTGCACGACGACGTCGTCGACGGTTCCGATCTGCGCCGGGGCAGACGCACCGCGAACATCATCTGGGGCAACCCCGCGAGCATCCTGGTCGGCGATTTCCTGTTCAGCCGCGCGTTCGAACTGATGGTCGACGATGGCAGCCAGAAGGTCTTGAAGATCCTGTCGAACACCTCCGCGATCATCGCGGAAGGCGAAGTGAACCAGCTCACCGCGGCGCGGCGGACCGATCTGGCGGAGGACCGCTATCTCGATATCATCGGGGCAAAGACCGCCGCGTTGTTCGCCGCCGCCTGCCGGATCGCCGCAGTCGTCGCCGAACGGCCCGAGAGCGAGGAAAACGCGCTTGACGCCTATGGCCGCAATCTCGGCATCGCGTTCCAGCTGGTCGACGACGCCATCGACTATGTCTCCGACGCCGGAACGATGGGCAAGGACACGGGCGACGATTTCCGCGAAGGCAAGATGACGCTCCCCGTCATCCTGGCCTATGCCCGCGGATCGTCCGGCGAGCGCGCCTTCTGGAAGGATGCGATCGAGGGTCGCCGATCGAGCGACACGGACCTGGCGCAGGCGGTTGGACTGATCCGCGACGCGCGCGCGATCGACGACACGCTGGCGCGCGCCCGGCATTACGGTCGGCGCGCAATCGATTCGATCGCGGGCTTCCCCGCAGGGAATGCGAAAGAGGCGATGGTCGAGGCGGTCGAGTTCGCGATCTCCCGCGCCTATTGACGATCGCCGAGGCGCTGGGATGCCTTGTCAGCACCCGTCGCATTCGTCGCCGCGTTCCAGCTGGAGCGTCGCATGTCCGATCCCGAACCGATCGTGCAGCATCTCGCGCGCGGCGGACAGAAACGCGTCGCCCGGATGGCCCTGCGGCACGACCAGATGTGCCGTCAGCACGGGTTCGGTCGTCGACATCGGCCAGATATGCAGATCGTGGATCCGTTCGACCCCGGGCAGCGTGGTCAACGCGTGCTCGACCCCGTCGTAATCGATCCCCCGGGGCACCGCGGCCAGTGCCATCTCGACGGTTTCGCGCAACAACCCCCAGGTCTGACCGAAGATCAGCGCGACGATGACGAGGCTGACGACGGGATCGATCCAACCGATCCCCGTCTTCCAGATTAGCAGCCCCGCGACCACCACGCCGACCGAAACCAGCGCATCGCTGAGCATGTGCAGATACGCGCCGCGGACGTTGATATCGCCCTTGCTCCCGCGCGAGAACAACCAGGCGGTCAGCCCGTTGACCGCGATGCCGACAGCCGCGACCATCGAAATGGTCAGGCCCGCGACGGTCGGCGGGTCCGAAAAACGCTGCACCGCCGCCAGCACGATCGCCCCGAGTGCGACCAGCAGCAGCAGAGCGTTGAACAAGGCCGCAAGGATCGTCGACCCCTTCAGCCCATAGGTGAAGCGCTTGGTCGGTGCTGCCCGCGCCAGCGTCGCGCCGCCCCAGGCGACCGCGAGGCCGAGGACGTCGGACAGGTTATGCCCTGCATCCGCGAGCAGCGCGACCGATCCGGACCACAGCCCAACCCCGCCCTCGCCGATCACGAAGGCGATGTTCAGCGCGATGCCGATCGCGAAGGCGCGCCCGAACGCCGTGGGTGCGTGCGAATGGCCATGCCCGTGCCCCTGGTCGTGCCCGTGCCGCTGGTCGTGCGCGTGACCATGCGAATGGCCGTGGTCGTGACGGTGGCTGGCCAAGTCGATCCTTTCGAAGCGCGTGTCGCGTATCATCCGGCAACGATGATACGCTAGCCCATCGCCATCGATGTCGCGCCAAGCACGCGAACGAGCCGATCGCACCAGTCACGGCAACCGGCGTCGTCGTCGATCAGGTCCTGCCGCACCTCGATTTCCGCATAAGGCAGTCGGTCAGGATACGCATGGCGCGGGATGGTATAGTCGATCAGGTCCATCCGGTAGGGTTCGTTGTCGCCTACCGTCAGGTCGCGTTCGTCGCGCAGCGCCGTCAACAGTGCCTGCGCGAACGTCGGATCGCCGTCATTGTACAGGATGCCGACCTGCCACGGCCGCGCCAAGCCGCGCATCACCGGCGTGAAGCTGTGCAGCGCGATCAGGATCGTCGGCTGCCCCTTCGCCTGCCGTCGCGCGATCTCCGCGCCGATCGCCGCCTGATAGGGTTTATGGATCGCCGCGATCCGCGCCACCCGGCGGGTTTCGTCGAGCGCCGCGTTCGCCGGCACCGGCGTGCCGTCGCTGACCGTGGGCATCGCGTCCGCTGCGTCGGGATCCCGGTTGCAGTCGATGACGAGCCGCGAATAGACCTGTTGCACGAACACCGCATCCAGCGCGGCCGACAACAATTCGCCCAGCCGCGCGACACCGATGTCCCACGCGATGTGGCGCGTCCGTTCGCTGGGCTCCAGGCCCATATCGCCGAGGACCGACGGGATGCGATTGCCGGCGTGATCGCCGATGAGAAGGAACGACGACGACCCTTCGGGGTTTTTCGTTACGATAGGCGATGGATCATCGGCACCAAGCAGTGCAATGTTGCCGCTCATGGGATGCGGGGACCAAATGCCATTGCTCACCCTTTCACACGTGACGCGCTACATCTACCGCCATCCGGTGTCGTTTGGCGAGCACCGGATCATGGTCCGTCCCCGCGAAAGCTATGATCAGCGTCTGGTCGATGCGGAACTCGTCATTACCCCGGAGCCGTCGGCCCTTCGCTGGTTGCAGGACGTGTTCGGTAATTCGGTCGCGATCGCCACCTTCTCCACTCACGCCAGGGAATTGGTATTCGACAGCCGAGTCCGGCTGATTCATGAACCCGCCGAGCTGCAGGACGTGGATATCGAGGAATACGCCCGCTTCTATCCGTTCACCTATTCGTCGGAGGAAATGCCGGACCTGCTTCGCTCGATCGAGCGGCAGCACCACGATCCGCTTCGCCTGATCGATGGCTGGGCTAACCGCTTCGTCGCGAAGGACGGACGCACCGATACGCTGGACATGCTGTCGGCGATGACCGCGGCGATCAAGCGCGAGTTCACCTATGTCGCGCGCGCCGAGAAGGGCACGCAGACGCCGATCGAGACATTGGCGAAGCGCAAGGGGACGTGCCGCGACTATGCCATGCTGATGATCGAGGCGGTCCGCGCGCTTGGGTTCGCGGCGCGCTTCGTGTCGGGATATGTCTATAATCCCTCCTCGCACGAGCGTCATGTCGGCGGCGGCAACACGCACGCCTGGGTCCGCGTCTATCTGCCCGGATCGGGCTGGGTCGAATTCGATCCGACCAACGGCATCGTCGGCAATCGGGGGCTCATCCGCGTGGCCATCGCGCGCGATCTGTACCAGGCCGTTCCGATCTCCGGATCCTGGAGCGGCTTTCCCGGCAGTTTCCAGGACATGTCCGTATCCGTCGATATCCGGCTCGACGAGACCGCGCTGCCTATCGCCGATCCGATCCCCGTTCCCCGCCCCAGAAAGACCGCATGATGCTGATCCGAACCGGCTACGACATCCGTTACGAGACCGACATCGCCACGCCGATGATGGCGATGCTGAGCGTTCACCCGTCGCGTGACGAGGACCTGAGAACGCCGCACCGGATCGTCGCGACGCCCGACGTGCCGATGCACGACTACCGCGACGCGTTCGGCAATATCTGCACGCGCTTGACGGTGCCGGTAGGCGGACTGACGCTCGACTGCGATTTCACGGTCGAGGATAGCGGCCTGCCCGACCCGATCGCGGCCGACGCGGTCCAGCACCGGGTGGAGGACCTGCCCGACGACGTGATCGTCTATCTGCTCGGCAGCCGCTATTGCGAGACGGACCGGCTGTCGGATGCGGCGTGGAGCCTGTTCGGCCATATCCCGGCGGGCTGGGAGCGCGCGCAGGCCATCGTGTCGTTCACGCATCACCATATCGAATTCGGCTATCACCATGCGCGGCCGACCAAGACGGCATGGGACGCCTATCAGGAAAAACAGGGCGTCTGCCGCGACTTCGCGCATCTGGCGATCACCCTGTGCCGCTGCATGAACATCCCGGCGCGCTATTGCACCGGCTATCTCGGCGATATCGGGATCGACCCCATCCCGGGGCCGATGGATTTCTCGGCCTGGTTCGACGTGTATCTGGGTGGCGCGTGGTACACGTTCGACGCGCGTCACAACAAGCCGCGGATCGGCCGTATCCTGATGGCACGCGGCCGCGACGCGACGGACACCGCTTTGACGACCACGTTCGGCCCTGCACGACTGGTGGGGTTCGACGTACACACCGCGCAGGTTTCATACCCGGGGTGAGATCAGCAGTCTTCGGCGGCCTGGGGCGTATCGCGCAACAACCCGCGAAGCGCGTCATAAGCCTCACCCTCCGCAGCCGCCATCATCCGCCGCTCGATCGCGCGAAACGCGGTCAATACCGCGCGGCCGGTGACGCTCAACGTCGCACCCCGCCCGGCACCGCCCCCCGACACCGTATCGACCAGCCGGTCCGCAAAGCACCGGTTCATCTCGTCCACCAATAGCCAGGCGCGCCGGTAACTCATGCCGAGCGATCGAGCACCGGCCGAGATCGACCCGGCCGCATCGATCGCCTCCAGCAACGCCGCCTTGCCCGGCCCCATCGCCGGCTCGTCGCCGCAGAACAATTGCGCCTTCAGCTTCAACGCGCCGGCGCGCACGTTATCGGCCGTCCTTCATTTCAGGCAGGCGACGATCCCCGCGATCGCCGCCAGCGTGCCTTCGGGGTCCTTCACGCGCACGGTATCGAGTCCCAATTCCCTGGCGGGATAGTCATTGCCGCCCGGAAAGATCGCGTCGCCGATGAACATCATCTCGTCCAGCGCGATATCGCTCGCATCGCGCAGCTTCTTGAGGCCGTACGCCTTGTCGACGCCCTTTTGCGTGATGTCGATCGACGTCGCGCCGCCCATGTTGATCGACAATTCGGGCAGTCGCTGGCGCAGATCGGCCTGGATCACCTTGCGCTTGGCGAAATCGGGATCCCATTTCTCCTTGGCCTCCAGCGGCGCTTGCTGACCGAGCGCGGAGAAGGTGATCTGGCTGCCGCGATCCTCGATCCGCTCGCCCCAGGTCCGCTCCGGCGTGAATCCGGTCGCCGCCAGCGCGGCATCGAACGATTCCAGGATCTTCGTCTTCTCGGCATCGTCGAACAGCTCGGCGTAAACCGCATGCCACCGGCCGTCCTCGAACCGGTAGAGCTTGGTTCCGGTCGTCGGCATCAGCCACAGTTTCGTTACCTCCGCGCGCGGCGGAAGTCGGCTTGCGACCTGCTTCTCGAACTGCGGCCAATCGCCGCCGGAGATCACCGCGACGTTCGCGACGGCCAGCAGGTCCGCCAGCGCCTCGCCCATCGGGTCCTTAAGCGGCTGCTTGCTCTCGGCCAGCGTTCCGTCGAGGTCGAAGGCAACCAGCTTCTTCATGCACTCACTCCACTCGTTTTCAGTATGATGTCGTCGATCGCGTGGGCCACGCCGTCCGCGTCGTTGCCGGCCGTGACGTGCTGCACCTTCGCCTTCACGGGGTCGGGCGCGTTGCCCATCGCGATCGATACGCGGGCGAGTGCCAGCATCGGCAGGTCGTTCGCCTGATCGCCGATCGCCGCGGTTTCGGCGAGGGGAATGTCGATCGCCGCGGTCAGCGCGGTGATGCCATCGCCCTTGTTCGCCGCGCGCGCGGTCACGTCGAGATAATAGGTCTGCGACTGCACGATCGTCGCACGGTCGCCGAACTTGGCCGTTGCCTTCTCATGCAGATCACGAAGCAGCCCGGCGTCGTCGCTGACGAACGTGATCTTGTCCGCCTCGTCCAGCAATTCGTCGAACGAGCCCTGTACGATCGGGTTCTGGTTCGACGCCAGTCGCTCGTGCTCGACATGCACGCCCTCATCGGTCGAGGCGTGCCATTCGTCCTTCGCAAACACCCAGCGATCGACCTTCGCATCACCCACGATGTCGAACACGCCCCGCGCGACGTTCGGGTCGATTACATGATGCTCCATCACTTGACCGACGCGCGTGAAGACGATGCCGCCATTGAACGCGCCCATCGGTCGGTCGATCGCGAGCGTGTCCGCGATCGGCATCATCCCCGACCGGGGCCGCGCGCTGATGATCGTGAAGGCGACACCCGCATCGTTCAACCGTCGAACCGCATCGACGACGGCAGGAGTCAGGTTCTTGTCCTTGTCGACCAACGTCCCGTCGACATCCGATACCAGCAGTCGGATCCCGCTCACTGCGGGATCTCGACATGTCCGCCAAACCCATACCGCATCGACGATAGCAGCTTGTCCCCGAACGTGTGCTCGACCCGGCTGCGGTAGCGTGCGAACAGTGCCGCGGTCAGCACGTTGGCAGGCACCTTCTCTTCCATCGCGGCGTCGATCGTCCACTGGCCCTCGCCGGAATCCGCGACGCTGCCGGTGAAATGTTCGAGCATCTGGTCCTTCGCCAGGCCGATCGCGGTCAGGTCGAGGAGCCAGGAGGAGATCACGCTGCCACGCCGCCAGACTTCGGCGATGTCGGTCAGGTTCAAGTCGAACCGCTCGTCCTCGGGCAGCTTGTCGGACACTTTGCCCTTCAGGATATCGAAGCCCTCGGCATAAGCCTGCATCAGGCCGTATTCGATGCCGTTATGCACCATCTTCACGAAATGCCCGGCTCCCGGAGGCCCGGCATGGATATAGCCCTTCTCCGCGCGGGGATCCTCGCTTTCGTCGCGGCCAGGGGTACGCTCGATCGTGCCAAGCCCGGGTGCCAGCGTCTCGAACATCGGATCGAGCGTCGCGAAGGTGTCGTCATCGCCGCCGATCATCATGCAGAATCCGCGCTCCAGCCCCCAGACGCCGCCCGAGGTGCCGACATCGACATATTTTATGCCCTTCTCCGCCAACGTCTTCGCGCGCCGGATATCGTCCTTGTAGAAAGTATTGCCGCCGTCGATGATGATCTCGCCCGCCACCGCCTTCGTGGCGATCGTCGCGATCGTCTGTTCGGTCGGGTCGCCTGCGGGCAGCATGACCCACCAGATCGCAGGCGTATCGAGCTTCGCACGCATATCGTCGAGCGAGTCCGCCGCGACCGCGCCGTCCGTCGCCAGTTTCTGCGCCGCTGCCGCGTCGTGATCGTACGCTACGACTTCATGGCCACCGCGCATAAGCCGCCGCGCGATATTGCCACCCATCCGGCCGAGGCCGATCAGTCCGATCTTCATGCCGTTGTCCTTTATTTATATACCATCCCGGCGAAGGCCGGGGTCCGGTCGGGATGGCGATCGTGAAGTAAGTCCTCCGCCACGAAGGCTTTCCGAACCGGACCCCGGCCTTCACCGGGGTGGAGGAAGTTCAAGCCGCCGCCGGTTGCTTCGCCGCGATGGACCCGAGCAGATCGTCGAACGCCTTCGTGAACGACGCCACGCCCTGCAGCACCAGCGTACCCGTCACGCCCGTAAGGTCCAGTTTCAGCCGATCGGCTTCCGCCAGCACATGCTTCGCCGCCTCGATATCCTGCGTCAGCGTATCGGCGGCGGCGCCGTGATCGCGGAACGCGTCCATCGTCTTCGGCGGCATCGTGTTGACCGTATCGCGACCGATCAGCGTGTCGACGTACAGCGTGTCGGGATAGGCCGGGTCCTTCGTACCCGTCGATGCCCATAGCAGCCGCTGCGGCATCGCGCCCCTCGCCGCCAGCGCCTGCCAGCGGTCCGATTTCAGGAATTCCAGATACCATTGATAGGCCAGCTTGGCGTTGGCGATCGCCACCTTGCCGCGGATCGCCTTCAACGCCTCGGCATCGGCATCGCCGTCCTTCACACGCGCATCGATCTGCTCGTCGATCATCCCGTCGATCCGGCTGACGAAGAAACTGGCGACACTGGCGATCCGGTCGATCGGCTGGCCCTGGAGCACCCGCTCCTCCAGCCCCATCGCATAGGCTTCGGCCACGCGGATATAGGCGTCGAGCGCGAACAGCAGCGTCACGTTGACGTTGATGCCGGCGGCGATCGTCGCCGCGATTGCGGGACCGCCGCCTTCGGTCCCCGGGATCTTGATCATCAGGTTGTGGCGATCGACCGCGTCCCACAACTTCTTCGCCTCGCCGATCGTCGCATCGGTATCGTTCGCCAGATAGGGCGATACCTCCAGGCTGACATAACCGTCCTTGCCGTCCAATCGCTCATAGACCGGTTTCAGCGTGTCCGCCGCCGCCCGGATATCGCCGATCGCCAGATGTTCGTACCGGCTCATCGTCGATGCATCGGGCTCGGCCTTGTCGAACGCGGTCAGTTCCTCGTCATAGGCGTCGCCGTGGCCCATCGCCTTTTCGAAGATCGACGGGTTCGACGTGACGCCGGTGATGCCGTCCTCGTCGACCAGCTTCTTCAAGCCACCCGCCGCCAGGAACTTGCGATCGACGAAATCCAGCCAGACCGCCTGGCCCAGGCCTTCCAGTTCATTGAGCGCGCTCATCACTTGGTCTCCAAAAGGGATTTCGCGACCGATACGACATGGTCGAGCGTGAAGCCGAACTTGTCCTGCAATTTGGCGATCGGCGCCGATGCGCCGAACGTGTTCATGGCGATGATCTTGCCGTCCAGCCCGACATAGCGGTCCCAGCCGATCTCCCCCGCCATCTCGACCGCGATACGCGCCTTCACCCCCTTGGGCAGGACGCTTTCCTTATACTCCTCGGTCTGCTTCTCGTACCGGAACCAGCTCGGCATAGAGACGACGCGCGCCTTCACCCCGTCGGCGGTCAATTGCTCATAGGCATCGACCACCAGCGACACCTCGCTGCCGGTGCCGATCAGAATGACGTCGGGAGCGCTCTCGCAGCTGGCGAGCACATATGCGCCCTTATTCAAACCATCCGCGGCAGCATATTTCGAGCGGTCGATCGTCGGCAGCGCCTGACGGGAGAGGACAAGCGCGGTTGGATGGTTGCCCGCCTCGACGATCGCCCTCCACGCCGCGGCGACCTCGTTGGAGTCGCCCGGCCGGATCGTGTCGAGCCCCGGGATCGCTCGGAGCGTCGCCAGATGCTCGATCGGCTGGTGCGTCGGGCCGTCCTCGCCGACACCGATCGAATCATGCGTAAAGACAAAAGTCGCGCCGATCTCCATGATCGCCGCCAATCGGATCGGCGCGCGCATGTAATCCGCGAACACCAGGAAGGTGGAGCCATAGCCGCGCAGGTGCGACAACGTCATACCGTTGACGATCGCGCCCATGCCATGTTCGCGCACGCCGAAATGAAAGTTCACGCCGGCATAATTGCCGGGCTCGAACGAGTCCTGCCCCTTGATGTCGGTCTTGGTCGAGGGCGACAGATCGGCCGATCCGCCCAGCAGCCAGGGCAGCCTGGGGACAATGGCGTTCAATATCTTGCCGCCGGCGTCACGGCTGGCGAGACCCTTGGCATCGGTATCGAAGCTCGGCACGTCGGCATCCCAGCCATCGGGCAGCTTGTCGCCAAGCATCTGTGAAAGCTGATGCCCCTCTTCGGGAAACTCCGTCCGGTAGCGCTCCAGCATCGCCTCCCATTCTTCGCGCAAGGCTCGGCTGCGGCCGATCATCGCATCACGAAGCCGGCTCTCGACGCCATCGGGTACGAGGAACTGCGCGTCCTCGGGCCAGCCATAGGCACGCTTGGTCGCCTTGACGTTGTCCTCGCCCAGCGGTTCGCCATGCGCCTTCTCGCTGCCCGCCCTGGGCGAGCCGTAGCCGATCACCGAATGGACGACGATGAAGGTCGGCTGATCGTCCGTCGACTTGAAGGTCTCGAGCGCCGCGGCAAGCGCGGCGGTGTCGTTCGCGTCGTCGATATGGATGACGTTCCAGCCATAGGCCTGGAAGCGCGCGCCCACATCCTCGTCGAACGCCAGTTCGGTACCGCCCTCGATCGAGATATGGTTGCTGTCGTAGATCCAGCACAGGTTCGACAGCTTCAGATGCCCGGCAACGCTCGCCGCCTCGGCGGAGATACCCTCCATCATGTCGCCGTCGCCGCACAGGACGTAGATGTCGTGGTCGAACAGCGGAAAGCCGTCGCGGTTGTAGCGGGCAGCCAGCCAGCGCTCGGCGATCGCCATGCCGACCGAATTGCCGCAGCCCTGCCCGAGCGGCCCGGTCGTCGTCTCGACGCCGGTGGTGTGGCGATATTCGGGGTGTCCCGGCGTCTTCGAACTGAGCTGCCGGAACTGCTTGATGTCGTCCAACGACACCGCCTCGTCGCCCGATTTCTTGCCGTCCTTGTCGATCTCCTCGATACCGGCGAGGTGGATCAGCGAATAGAGCAGCATTGACGCATGCCCGACCGACAGCACGAAGCGATCGCGGTTCGGCCAGTCCGCCTTGGCGGGATCGTAGCGGAGAAATTTCGACCAGATCGTGTAGCCGACCGGTGCCAGCGCCATCGGTGTTCCGGGATGGCCGGAATTGGCCTTCTGCACCGCATCCATCGACAACGTGCGGATCGTGTCGATCGCCAACCGGTCAGGGCTGCCATCCTCGTGCAGGCTCGCGGTGGACGACGCCGGCGGCGCGGCAGTGATGGTATCGGACATCTGAAGACCCTCGCTTTGCCCCCCGAACGCTCGCGCGCCCGAAGTGGTTTCTTGTCCGCTCGCCTTTATCCGCGCTTGTCCTGCCGTTCCAGTCTCGTAACGACAGTGCCGGTCGCAACGTAGATCGCCGACACTTCGCGCAGGAACAGGCCGTGGCCGACCACGCCGGGGATTGCATCGATCGCGTCGGAGACGGCGGCGGGATCCGACAGGTCGATCGATCGTGCGTCCAGAATGATATTTCCCTGGTCGCTAAGGAAGGGAGCACCGCCCGTCCTTCGAAGCACGACCTCCGCGCCGAGCGCCGCCAGCCGCGCGGTGACATAAGCGCATGCGAACGGCAGCACCTCGACCGGCAGCTTGGCCGCGCCGATCCGCATCACCATCTTCGACGAATCGACGACGGCGACCATCCGCCGCGATGCCGCCGCGACGATCTTCTCGCGCACCATGGCACCACCGCCACCCTGGACGGCGAAGAACCGGTCGTCGATCTCGTCCGCGCCGTCGATCGTCAAGTCGACCACGGCGATGTCCGCGAAGTCGGCGACCAAGAGCCCGGCCGCACGCGCCGCACGTTCGGTTTCCACCGACGTGGCGACGACCCGCACGACCAGCCCCGCGGCGACGCGCTCGCCGACGTGCGCGACCACGTAAGCGGCTGTCGAACCCGTACCCAGCCCAAGCGTCATGCCCGAAACGATTTCCGCGGTCGCTGCCAAGGCGGCCGCCCTTTTTTCCTGTTCGTTCACGCGAACCTCTCCTATCCAGATCAAGCGTCAGCCGGGGATCAGATTGTTCGCAGATGCACAATTTTTAATGCGCCCTGCAACGAATCGATGGCCTATAGGTTCGACGGTCGCGCCAGCGTCGGATGAATTTCGACCCGACGCGGCACATCAACCGAGCGGGTAGGCGCGATTGACCGACATTATGGAGACGAAACGCCCGATTTGGTTCGCGCTGACTTTGTTGGCGACCGCCGCGGCGATATCGGGCTGCTCGTCCAAGGGTAGCGGCAGCGAGAAGGCGCAGGCGAAGGGTGGCGCAGGCCAGCCGGGGCAGGGCACACCGTCGGTTGGTTATGTTGTCATCCAGCCGACAAGCGCCCCGGTCGTTACCGAACTGAGCGGCCGCACGACCGCTTTCGAAAGTTCTGACGTACGCCCGCAAGTTACCGGCATCATCCGCCGTCGGCTGTTCACCGAAGGTTCGCTGGTGCGCAAGGGACAGCCGCTCTACCAGATCGATCCACGACTTTATAAGGCGTCGGCAGACCAGGCCAGCGCCAACTTGCAAAGCGCGCAGGCAAATCTCGTCGCACAACGCATTCTCGCCGAACGATACAAGCCTTTGGCGGCGCAGCAGGCGATCAGCCAACAGGACTACACCAACGCGGTCGCGACCGCACGGCAGGCGCAGGCATCGGTCGCGCAGAACGCCGCCGCGTTGCAGACGGCGCGCGTAAACCTGCAGTTCACGACATTGCCGGCACCGATATCGGGCCGGATCGGACGATCGCTCTTCACCGTCGGCGCGCTCGTCTCCGCAACGCAGACCGATCCGATCGCGCAGATCCAGCGGCTCGACCCTATGTATGTCGACGTTCAGGAATCGGCGGGCGATGTGCTGGCGCTGCGTCGCGCGCTGGCAACGGGTGGCGTGACCGCGACGACAGCGCAGGTCCGGCTGAAGCTGCCCGACGGCAGCGATTATGGCTCGGTCGGTACGATCGAATTTTCGGAAGCGCTGGTCGATCAGACCACCGGCACCGTTACGCTCCGCGCACGCTTCCCTAACACACAGGATTTGTTGTTTCCCGGCATGTTCGTGACCGCGACCTTCGCGCAATCGATCGACCGGTCGGCATTCCTGGTGCCGCAGCAGGCGGTATCGCGCGATCCGAAAGGTGTGGCGACCGTCATGGTCGTCGCGGCCAACAACAAGGCGGTGCAGAAGACGGTCACCACCGCGCGCGTGCAGGGGCAATATTGGGTCGTGACCGCGGGGCTGCACGCGGGCGACAAGGTCATCACCCAGGGCCTTTCGAAGATCAAACCCGGCCAGGGCATCAAGCCCGTCCCCGCCGACACCCCACAGAACATCGAAGTGCCGCCCGGCATGAAGGATGGCGGCAAGGGCGGCCAGGCAAAGGGCGGCTGATCGGTAATGCTGAGCCGAATCTTCATCGATCGCCCGATCTTTGCATGGGTCATCGCGATCATCGTCATGATGTGCGGCCTTGGTGCCATCATGGGTTTGCCCATCGCCCAATATCCGGACGTCGCGCCGCCTCAGGTGACGATCCAGGCCACCTATCCGGGTGCCAATGCGCAGACGATCCAGAATGCGGTGACTCAGGTCGTCGAGCAGCAACTGACTGGCATCGACGGCCTGCTATATTTCCAGTCCGCATCGTCGAGCAGCGGATCGGTTACCATCACGGTTACGTTCGACAAGGGCACGAACCCCGACATCGCCCAGGTGCAGGTGCAGAACCAGGTGCAACAGGCGCTCAGCCGCCTGCCGACCCAGGTCCAGTCGCAGGGATTGATCGTCAAGAAGTCGAACCCCGACTTCCTGCTGGTCGCGGTGGTTTATGACACGACCGACAAATCGACCGCGCAGGACGTGTCGGATTATCTGGTGTCCAACCTGCAGGACAGGTTGGGACGGACGCAGGGGGTCGGCAACACGAACGTATTCGGATCGCAATACGCCATGCGGATATGGCTCGATCCCAACAAGCTCAACAGCTTCCAGCTGATGCCGTCCGACGTCGTCACCGCGGTCCAGGCGCAGAATACCGAGGTCGCGGCCGGCCAGATCGGTGCTCAGCCCTCTCCCGAAACGCAATTTCTCAGCGCGACCGTCACCGCGCAATCGCGGCTCCAGACACCGGACCAATTCGCGAATATCGTTCTCAAGACGACTCCCGGCGGTGCCGTGGTCCGGATGAAGGATGTCGGCCGGATCGAGCTGGGTGCCGAAAGCTATGCCGCGCGCAGCCGGATCAATCGCCATCCGGGTGCTGGCATCGCCGTGCTGTTGGCACCGGGGGCCGACGCGCTGAAAACCGCCGAGTTGGTGAAGTCGCAGATCGAGACCGCGGCCAGGAGTTTCCCGTCGGGTTACCAATATGCGTTCGTCAACGATTCGACGAACTTCATCAAATTGTCGATCCAGGAGGTCGTGAAGACACTGATCGAGGCTATCCTCCTGGTCGTCGTGGTCATGTTCGTGTTTCTGCAAAGCTGGCGCGCGACGCTGATCCCGACCATCGCCGTTCCGGTCGTTCTGCTCGGCACCTTCGGCATTTTCTATCTTGCCGGATTTTCGATCAACACGCTGACGCTGTTCGGGCTGGTGCTCGCGATCGGGCTGCTGGTCGACGACGCGATCGTCGTGGTCGAGAATGTCGAGCGGCTGATGGAGGAAAACCCGGAAATGAGCCCTCGCGATGCGACGATCGCGTCGATGGAGGAGATTACCGTGGCGCTGGTCGCGATCGCGCTCGTGCTGTCCGCGGTGTTCCTGCCGATGGCATTCTTCGGCGGGTCGACCGGTGTCATCTATCGCCAATTTTCGCTGACGATCGTATCCGCGATGGTGCTGTCGGTGCTCGTGGCGCTGATCCTGACCCCCGCACTCACTTCCGCCCTGTTCAAACAGAAGAAGAAGGATGCGCAAGGCGATCCGGTGGAGGATGGCTGGGCAGGCAGGCACTTCCCCCGCACCGCGCATTTCATCGCCCGCGGTCGCGATGGGTTCAACGATGGTTTCGCTGATCTCACGACGCGGTATACCACTTCGGTAGAGGCCGTGATCAACCGCAAATGGTTATTCTTGGTAGTCTATCTGGTGATCGTCGCCGTCCTTGCGATCATGTTCCTGCGGCTGCCGACCGGTTTTCTGCCGACCGAAGACCAGGGCATCGGTATCGTCCAGTTCCAGCTACCACCCGGCGCGACCCAGAATCGCACGATCGTGGTCCAGAAGGCGGTCGAGAATTATTTCCTGAAAAACGAAAACGCCAACATCGCGACCGCCTTTTCGGTCAGCGGCGTCGGTCAGGGCGGCTCGCCAGGGGGGCAGAATACTGGCGTTGGCTTCGTCGCGCTGAAGCCATGGGATCAGCGATCGGGTGCCGCCAATTCCGCCGATGCCATCACCGCCCGTGCATCCGCCGCGTTCGGAAATCTGCGGGATGCGCAGGTCTATGCGCTCGTGCCGCCATCGGTCCGCGGCCTTGGTCAGTCGAACGGCTTCACGATCGAATTGCAAAACAGCAGCGGGATGAGCCAGACCCAATTCGAGGCGGCGCGTGACAAATTGCTGGCGAGTGCGGCGGGCGACCCGATGTTCGTGGGCGTCCGCATCACCGAATTGCCCGACACGCCGACGCTGCATGTCGAGACCGATCCGCAAAAGCTCGCAACGCTCGGGCTGACTCAAGCCAACGTCAATACGACGCTGGCCACCGCCTGGGGTGGCCAATATGTCAACGACTTTGTCGATCGCGGGCGCGTGAAGCGCGTCTATGTGCAGGGCGACGCGCCGTTCCGATCGCAACCGTCCGACCTCGACCAATGGTATGTCCGCGGATCGACCAACCAGATGGCCCCGTTCTCGTCCTTCGCGACGACCAGTTGGGAGACGGCACCCGTATCGTTGTCGCGGTTCAACGGGATCCAGAGCTACGAATTCCAGGGATCGGCAGCGCCCGGCAAATCATCGGGTCAGGCGCTGGAGAGGATGCGGCAGCTCGCCGGACAAATCCCTGGCACCAGCATCGCCCTGGCAGGTCTGTCCTATCAGGAAAATATCTCGTCGGGTCAGGCACCCGTGCTTTACGGGCTGTCGCTGCTCGTCGTGTTCCTGTGTCTTGCCGCCTTGTACGAAAGCTGGTCCATCCCGGTCGCGGTGCTGCTGATCATCCCGCTTGGGTTGATCGGCGCGATCATCGCCGTCACGCTGCGTGGGCTGACCAACGACGTCTACCTCCAGATCGGGTTGCTGACGACGATGGGACTGGCGTCGAAGAACGCGATCCTGATGATCGAGTTCGCCGAGCAGGAGGAAAAAAAGGGAGCGCATGTCCTGGAGGCTGCGCTGTCCGCCGCCAGGATCAGGCTTCGTCCGATCCTGATGACGTCCTTCGCGTTCATCTTCGGCGTTTTGCCGCTAGCCATCTCGACGGGCGCGGGCGCGAACAGCCGGATCGCGATCGGCACCGCGGTTATCGGCGGGATGCTGACCGCAACCCTGCTCGCGATCTTCTACATTCCCTTCTTCTTCGTCCTCATCCGCCGCGGTGCGCGCGATGGCATCGCCAAGCTGCACGGACGGCCGACCGGTTTTCAGGGCCCGCATGATGGACCCGGCGATGACGGCCGCGGTCCGGCGGGCGGCGGTGGCCAGCCGCTCCTCGAAGGGCCCGCACCGACCCCCGCTTTGCCGGCACCGGAGCCCGCATGATGCGCCGCGCCATCGCTACGCCGGTCACGCTGATCGCCGCAACCGCACTCGCCGGATGCAACCTTACGCCGCATTACGAACGAGGCGCGCTGCCGGTGCCTCCGTCCTGGCCGGTCGGCGACGCCTATCTCGCGCAATCCGAGGCGAAGCTGCCCGCGGTCACGTACGCGCAGGTCTTCACCGACCCCCGGCTGCAAGCGATCATCCGTCAGGCGCTGGTCAACAACCGCGATCTGCGGATCGCCGCGGCCAATATCGTCGCACAGCGCGCGCAATATCGTATCCAGCGCTCCGACCTGTTCCCGATCATCACCGCCGATGCGCGCTATTCCTATACCGGCGGCGGCGGCGGCGCACGGGCGACCGCGGCCAGCTCGACGGCCGGCGGTACGGGGTCGGGCACCACGGGTGGCAGCACGACCGGTACCGGTACTGGCACCAGTACCGGGGGAACGACGGGGGGTACCGGTACGGGAACCGGTGGTACCGGCACGACGGGAACGAGCACCGGATCGGGTAGCGCCGTCGGCACCTCGTCCTCGGGCAGCGCGTTTTCCGCAGACATCGGGACGACCGCGTTCGAGGTCGATCTGTTCGGCCGGATCCGATCGCTGACCAGCGCCGCGTTGAACCGCTATTTCGAAACCGAGGCCGCCGCCCGTGCCACCCGGCTAACGCTGGTCGCCGAAATCGCGAATGGCTGGCTGACCTATGCCGCCGATCAGAGCCTGTTGAAGATCGCTAAGGATACCGAGGCGAGCGCCGAGCGCACCGTCACGCTTACCAACGCGCAGCTACAGGGCGGCATCGCGCCGCGCACCAACCTGCGCGAGGCGCAACAGACGCTATATTCGGCGCAGTCCAGCGTCGCGGCACAAAGAACCGCGATCGCGCAGGATATCAACGGGTTGCAGCTTCTGGTCGGCGCGACCGTCGATCCCAAGCTGCTACCCGCGTCGATCGAGGAAGGGATCGGCACCATCGCCACCCTGCCCGCCGGGTTGGACTCGACGGTCCTGCTGCGGCGACCGGATGTGGTCCAGGCGGAATATGAACTGCGTGCGACGAATGCGCAGATCGGTGCAGCGCGTGCGGCCCTGTTTCCCCGGTTGACGCTGACCGGGCTGGCCGGTTTTGCCAGCAGCGCCCTATCGTCGCTTTTTACCGGCGGCGCGTTCAGCTACTCGGCTGCGCCGTCGCTGACCTATCCGATCTTCCAGGCGGGCGCGGCGCGTGCGGGCGTCACTTATTCGAAGGCACAGCGCGACGTCGCGCTCGCGACCTATGAAAAGACGATCCAGACCGCGTTCGAGGAGACCGCCAACGCGCTCGCCCGGCTCGGCACCATATCGGACCAGCTCGGCGCGGATCGGAACAACGTGATTGCTGCGACAGACGCCTATCAATTGACCAATGCCAGCTTCCGCGGCGGGGTGGGCACGTTCTTGGACGCGCTCGTGGCGCAGCGGACGCTGTTCAGCGTCCAGCAGGCGCTGGTCGCAACCCAACTGACCGCCGCGCAGAACCGGGTGACCCTGTACCAGGTGCTCGGTGGCGACTCGACGCTGGAGACGACCGCAACCGGGCCGAAGCCGGTTACCGCCTCGGGCGCGCCGCGTATCGACGATCCGCAACCAAGCCCGACAGCACGTCCGGCGCAGTGATCGACGCGCCTTGACGACCTGCATCTTCACGCCGACTATGCTGCGATGACGACGCCGTCCGATCCTGCAGCATTCTTCCGCCAGATGCTCGGCGAATGGGAGAAGATGGCGAACGGCTTCGGCGGCGAAGCGATGAAGTCGGAGGAATGGGCGCGCGCGATGCACGGTGCGTCTGCTGCGACCACCAACATGCAGGCGACGCTGAAGGGCGTGATGGAACGCGCGCTTGCCGCCGCCAACATGCCCAGCCGCACCGAATTGGAGGATGTGTCCGCGCGCCTTGCCCGGATCGAGGCATCGCTGGCCCGGATCGAAGCCGCGATGACCAACCCGGCCCCCGCCGTACCCGCCCGCCCTGGACTTGCACGAACGCGAAAGCCGCCGGCCGCGTGAGCGGCACCGCCGGGTCTTGAATGGCGACGTTCCCCGAACTCTATCTTGGCGCGCAACGTGAATTAAACCGGGCGATGCAGCGCAATCTGGCGGGGCCCGGCTATTTCGCGACGAGCGGCCCGATGCTGGGGGCGACCGCCAAGGACGTGCTGATCGAGCGCGGAACGATGCGTCTCTACCATTATCACGCGCGTACCGACGAGATATACCGGGTGCCGGTCCTGCTGGTCATGGCGACGACCAACCGCGGCTATATCTTCGACATGATCCCCGGGCAGAGCCTCGTCGAATATCTGCTCGACGCGGGTTTCGATGTGTTCATGCTGGACTGGGAAGCGCCGCGGATCGACGAACGACGCTTGAGCCTGGAAAGCTATGTGCTCGACTTCCTTCCGGCCGCGGTTGCGCGAGTCGCAGAGGAAACATGCGAACCCGATGTGTCGCTGATCGGCTATTGCTTCGGCGGCGTGCTGTCATTGCTATGGGCTGCGCTCGCGCCCGAAGGCGTGCTCGCCAACCTTGTCACCTTCACGACCCCCATCGATTTCTCGGCGATGGAGATGTTCCAGAACTGGGCGGACAAGCGCTTCTTCGATGTCGATTCGCTGGTCGAGGCGTTCGGCAACTGCCCTGGCGACTATCTCTACACCGCGTTCGACATGCTTCGTCCGGCCGCGCGGCCCGCGCAGCATCTGCGCGTGCTCGACAAGATCGACGACGAGGCGTTCGTGAAGTCGTTCCGCATGTTCGATCGGTGGAACACCGACACGCTGCCGCTGGCGGGCGAATATTTCCGTCAGATGGTCAAGCTGCTGCTGTGGGACAATCGATTGTTTCACGGCACGCTTAGCGTCGGCGGGATGCCGATCGATCTGAAACGCATAACCGCGCCGTTCCTGCACATCGCCGCGCAACACGACCATATCGTTCCCACCCAGGCGTCCGCACCGCTGATCGACATGGCCGGGTCCGCGGACAAGCGCGAGATCATGCTGAAAGGCGGGCATGTAAGCGTCGTCGCAGGGCCCAATGCGGTGCACCGGATGTGGCCAGCGCTCGTCCAATGGCTGGAGACTCGGTCGACATGAGCTATACTATCCGCCGCTTCCAGCCCGACGACCGCGACGCGATGCTGGCCTTTGCTCGAAGCCTGCCCGAGCATGATCTGTTGTTCCTCGGCCGCGATCTGCGGCGCCCGCGCGTCATCGAGGCGTGGCAGGGCGCGATCGTCGAGGGCCGGATCGACAGCCTGATCGCCAGCGACGGCGGTTCACTCGTCGGCTCGGCCGCTCTCGTCCGTGATCCGCTGAGCTGGAGCGCACATGTCGGCGAGGTTCGGTTGCTGGTCGCCGGCGATCGTCGTGGCGCAGGATTGGGCCGCGACCTGCTGGAGGCGATCTTCGCGGTCGCCGCGGCGCATGGCCTCGCCAAGCTGACCGCGGCGATGACCACCGACCAGCTGGGATCGATCGCGCTGTTCGAAAGCCTCGGCTTCCGCGCGGAGGCGATGCTGAAGGATCAGGTCCGCGGTCGCGACGGCGTTACGCATGATCTCGCGATCCTCGCCCATGATGTCGAACGGACGACGCAGCGCAATCGCGCGTCCGGCGTCGAATGAACCTTCACCATCTCGGCGCGTACGGTTCGGGTAACCAGGAGACCATGATGGCGACAGCAGCCCCTATCGATGAAGTCCGCGCTCCGTCCGCATTGCTGGCGTTGACCGAATTGCCGCGCGCGCTGGCCGAATTGGGATCGCTGTCGCTCGCCGCCCCGCTGCTGGCCGGTGCGCCGAAGGGGGACGGCCATCCGGTGCTGGTCCTGCCGGGCTTCGTCGCCAGCGATGCATCGACCGCGGTGCTCCGCCGGTATCTGAAGCAATTGGGTTATGACGCTCATGCCTGGGAACTGGGCCGCAATTTCGGGCCGCGCGCGATCGGCCGCGAGGGCGAGAAGCTGGTGGAACGGCTGCGCGTGGTGCACGAACGGACGGGCGAGAAGGTCAGCCTGGTCGGCTGGAGCTTGGGCGGCGTCATGGCACGATTGCTCGCGCGCCGCGCACCCGACGCCGTGCGGCAGGTCATCACGCTGGGATCGCCTTTCGCGGGCAGTCCGAAGGCGTCGAACGTCTGGCGTGCGTATCAATTGCTGACCGGGCAGAAGATCGACGACGCGCATACCAAGCGGCAACTGGCGGAGGTCGCCGCCCCGCCGCCGGTGCCAGCGACCGCGATCTACAGCCGTGAGGACGGCATCGTCGCCTGGCAGAACTGCCTCGAGCCCGCCGGTCCGGAGAGCGAGAACATCCAGGTGCGTG
This sequence comes from uncultured Sphingomonas sp., assembly GCF_964244235.1. Classification (GTDB taxonomy): domain Bacteria; phylum Pseudomonadota; class Alphaproteobacteria; order Sphingomonadales; family Sphingomonadaceae; genus Sphingomonas. The sequence continues at coordinate 11,386 of NZ_CAXTII010000009.1, read as the reverse complement.
GCAGCCATTGCGGATTGGGGGTCAATCCGGCGGTGTTATACGCGATCGCCGACCGACTGGCGCAACCGCTGGACGGCTGGCGTCCGTTCGCCGCCAAGGGGCTGATGGGCCTGATGTATCCGAGAGGAAACGCCTGAGGGTGTAGACCGCGTTATTGCGGCCCGTCCGGACCCGGAGCCGCAAACCATATCGCCTGCAGTCCGTGAATGCCGAGACAGGCCCGGCATGACGACGGACGCCTATTCCGCGGCCGTAACCTCGGAATCCGTCCGCGGCGTGCGGCGGCGGCGCGGCTTTGGGGCGTCTTCGCCGGTGTCGTTCGATGCGGCCGGCGACGCACTTAGCGACGGCGGCAAGCGGTCTGCCTCGACCGTCGCCGGAACATCGGCCGCGACGGGAGTCGCATCACGACGCGGACGACCGCGGCGGCGGGGGGCCTCTTCGGACGACGGTACATTGACTGTGGCCGCCTCGACGACGGGCGCAGTCACCTCTTCGCGCGGCTGTGCGCGCTGGCGATCGATGCGTGGCGCGCGTTCGGCGCGCGGCTGGGCTTCGCCACCGCCTTGATCCTCGCGCGGGCGACGGTCGTTGGCGTTGGCGTTGGCGTTACCATTACCGCGCGGCTGGTCGGCGCGCTGTCCATCCTGACGCTCGTAGCGCTGCCCATCCTGGCGATTGCCATCTTGGCGCTGACCTTCGTAGCGCTGGCCGTCCTGGCGGCCATTGTCCTGGCGGCCATTGTCCTGGCGCTGATAGTCGCGTCGCGGGCCGTCGCGGTTCTGGTCGCCCCGACCCTGGTCGCGACCCTGGTCGTTGCGGCTGCCGTCGCCCCGCTGACCATCGTTCCGGTTCCCGTCATACCGCTGATCGCCGGCCTGTTCGCCCGAACGGATCGGCTCGCCCTCGGCCCCGAAATCGTCCTCGCCGTCAGTGTCGTAGCCGTCGTCGAACGCATCGCTCGCCTGCTGGCGGCGGGGCTGGGTATCCTCGAACCGACTGCGCTGTTCGCTCAGCACGCGGAAATAATGGTCCGCGAATTGCAGGTAATATTCGATATTGACCCGGTCGCCCGATTGCTGCGCGTCGCGGGCGAGGTTCTTGTATTTCTCGTGAAGCTGGGCTGCATTGACGCGCGCGCGGCTGTCGATGCGCTTGCCGTTGTCGCGACCCTGGCCGCCGCCCTGACGCGGATTGCCACCGCCGCCACCGCTGCCATTATTGTTGTTGCCACCACGACCGCGACGGCGGCCGGCTTGCCGATTATTGATCAAGCTTGTGTCCTCGTCCTCAAAACCAACACCGGTCTTGCTCGAAATCCATGATGCAAACCCCCGACCGCGCGCCGTTGCCGGCACACCCGGTCTGCCACGGCCACCGGACAGCAGCGTCATGACGAGGGATGCGGGCCAACGTCCAAAATCAACAGCGTCTGTCGAATTTGCGTGCCCCTGTAGGGCGCATTAGCGGGTCAGGGGCCTCTACTACAAGTGAATTGTTGGTTCCGACCACGTTAAATGCACGTCGCGACCAGAACGCGTGGTCGGCCGCCCAGATCGATGCGGCAGACAACCGCGAACCCCTCATGCTCCAGCAACTTGGTGACCGCCGCCGCCTGCGTCCGGCCAATCTCCAGGATCGCCGCACCACCCGGCACGACGATACGGCGAAGCGCGGGTGCAAGGCGTCGATAATCGTCCAGTCCGTCCGGCCCGGCGAATAGCGCGCCCGCGGGTTCGTAGGCGCGCACTTCGGGCGGCAAGTCGGCGTCGGTCTCGACATAAGGGGGGTTCGCGACGACGAGATCGAACCACGCGTCGATCGCCGCCGCCCAGTCGCCCTGCACGAACCGCGCACGCCCCCCCGCCCCCGTCGCGCGCGCATTCGCGGTGGCATACCGGAGCGCTGCGGCGGATCGGTCGATCCCAAGCCCGCGCGCATCAGGCCATTCGGCCAGCAGCGCCAGGAGCAGCGTGCCGGGGCCGGTGCCGAGGTCGAGCATCGTTGCCGGCGGCTTGTCCTGAAATCGGTCGATCGCAGCCTCGACCAGCGTCTCGCTGTCCGCGCGCGGCACCAGCGCGCCGGGGCCGACCGCGAGATCGACGGTCCAGAACCCGCGTCTGCCGGTGATATAGGCAATGGGCTCGTGGGCCGCCCGACGTTCGACCAGTGCAGCGAATGCCGGGGGGACGGGGCGGTCGAGGTCGAGCAGCAGTGCGTTGCGCTCGATCCTCAGCGCGTGCGCCATGAGGAGTTCGGCATCGAGCCGGGGGGTGGCGGAAAAGGCGAAGCGCGCGGCGGCGGCAGTGAGGGCTTCTCTTGCTCCCCCTCCCGCTTGCGAGTGCGAGGTGAGCAGCGCCCCGCGCTTTTCAGGCTGTGCCGGGGGCACAGCCGACCTCGCACCGGGGCCGGGGGGTGGGGGCTCCACTCGTTTCATGCGGGTCGCTCGCGGCGAGCGACCGCCCACCCCCCGGCCCCCTCCCGCAAGCGGGAGGGGAAGAAGTGCAGCCCGCCGCGGCAAAGCCGCGTCGTCGGACGGGGCGGGCGGCCCCGCCGGCCGCGCTTGGGCGGGTCTTGCCGCACCATACGGCAAGCCGCCCTACGCGGCATCCAACGTCGCCAACCGCTCCGCCTCGTCCTCCGCGATCAGCGCGCCGACCAGCTCGCCCATCTCCCCCGCCAATATCTCCGGCAACCGGTGAAGCGTCAGGTTGATCCGGTGATCGGTCACGCGCCCCTGCGGGAAATTATACGTCCGGATTCGCTCCGACCGATCCCCCGATCCCACCATCGATTTCCGCGCGCCCGCCCGCTCCGCATGCAACCGCTCGCGCTCCGCCTCGTACAGCCGCGTCCGCAAGACACGCAGCGCCTTCGCCTTGTTCTTGTGCTGCGACTTCTCGTCCTGCTGGATGACGACGAGGCCGGTCGGGATATGCACGATCCGCACCGCGCTGTCGGTCGTGTTCACCGACTGCCCGCCCGGCCCCGACGACCGGTAGATATCGATCCTGAGGTCCTTGTCCTCGATCTTCACATCCACCTCCTCCGCCTCGGGCAGCACCGCGACGGTGGCGGCGGAGGTGTGGATGCGCCCGCCCGCCTCGGTCACCGGCACGCGCTGCACGCGGTGGACGCCGGATTCGAACTTCAGCTTGGCGAACACGCCCTGCCCCGTGACGCTGGCGACGACCTCCTTGTAGCCGCCGGCATCGCTGTCGGATGCGGAGATCAGCTCGACGCGCCAGCCCTGCCCCTCGGCATAGCGCTGGTACATGCGGAACAGGTCGCCCGCGAACAACGCCGCCTCATCGCCGCCGGTGCCGGCGCGGACCTCCAGCATCGCGGACCGTTCGTCCGCCGCATCGCGCGGCAGCAGCGCGAGCGCAAGACGGCGATCGGCGGCTTCCAACGATTCGCGATTGGCGTGCATCTCCTCCGCCGCCATCGCGCGCAGTTCGTCGTCGGCGTCCTGCGCCATATAGGCCAGGCTGTCCGCCTCCGCCCGCAACCGCCGCACCTCGGTTGCGGCCTGGGCGACGGGTTCGAGTTCGGCATATTCCTTCGACACCTGCACGAAACGGTCGCCGGGAAGATCGCCGGTCGCCATGAGCGCGGAAAGCTCGTCGCGCCGCGCCTCGATCTGGCGGATGCGGTCTGGGGAGATGGAGGTCATTTGTCCGAAAGATCTATCTGCAAGAGCCCAAGATATTCTGCAGTTTCATCCAGCGGCTGCTCGCGGATCAACAATGCATTGACCAGACTGGAGACGCCGTGTGGACTTTTGGCCTTGTCGTCGTCGGAACGGTAAAGATCGACACCCATTTTCGTATGTAAGGACATTTCGCCAGCCCGGACAGTCAGGATTGTACTTGCATCGCCCTTCTGCGCTTTCTCAAACTGCTTCCTCCGGTTTGGTTTAAACGAAACATCGATCCTAATGTCCCGGCACTGGTAGCTTGGATGCGACGCGGCAGCAGGTGGGAGCGCTTGGCGGAGATAAGCAGCTAACGCCGTGGCTTTTGGAATAGCTAATTCTCCGTCGGCGATAATGACGATGACTTCTGGCTTGGCTGCTGCCTCCCCCACCAACATCGCCAGCCGCTCCACCCCCGCAGCCCAGCCGACCCCCGGCGTCTCCGGCCCGCCAAGGCTCCCGATCAGCCCGTCATACCGCCCCCCGGCCAGCACCGTCCCCTGCGCGCCCAGCCGGTCGGTCACGAATTCGAACGCGGTATGCCGGTAATAATCGAGCCCGCGCACCAGCCGCGGGTTGCGCGTCCAGGCGACGCCCGCCGCATCGAGCCCCGCGGTCACCGCATCGAAGAAGCCCCGCGCCTCAGGCGTCAGATACGCATCGATATCAGGCGCCGCGTCGGCGATCGGCCGGTCGCGCGGGTCCTTCGAATCCAGGATTCGCATCGGGTTCTTCTCGAGCCGGGTCACGCTGTCCTCGGACAATTGCCCCCGATGCGCCTCGAAATGCGCGACCAGCGCCGCCCGCCACGCATCGCGTGTTTCCGCATCCCCCAGCGTATTAAGCTGCAAGGTGACCCCATCGGCGATACCCAGTTCGTGCAGTAGCTGATCCGCCAGCACCAGCAGCTCGACATCGGCGGCAGGCTCGGCCGCACCGATCACCTCCGCGTCGATCTGGTGGAATTGGCGATACCGCCCCTTTTGCGGGCGCTCGTAGCGAAACACTGGACCGGATGTGGTCAGCTTCAGCGGCGCATATTGCTGCCACCCTTCCGTCAGATACGCGCGCGCGATCCCGGCGGTGAATTCGGGGCGCAGCGTCAGCGAATCGCCGCCGCGGTCGGGAAAGCTGTACATCTCCTTCGACACCACGTCGGTCGTCTCGCCGATCGATCGCGCGAACACCTCGGTCGCCTCGAACACGGGCACTTCGACCCGCTGGAAGCAATAGAGCGCGCGGACTCGCTCGAACGTCGCCAGCACGTGGGCGAAGCGCCGCTGTTCGTCGCCGAAGATGTCCTGGGTGCCGCGGACGCGCCGCGGGGTCTCGATACGTGCCATAGTGGCAGCGGTATCTAGGCGAGCGATGCGCCAAGCGCTAGCGGTTGCGCATGGCCTTCAAACTCGACCTCGGGAAGCGGATCGCTCCGCCCCGCTTCATCGCCTTCATCGCGATCTTCGCCGTCGCCCTCGTCGCGCTGCCCGGGCCGCTGGGGCTCGGGCGCGGAACGATGCTGGCGTTCGACATCGCGGCGATCGTCTTCCTGGCCTCGCTCGTACCGCTGATGCGCCACGACAATGCGGACCGGATGCGGAACCGGGCGAAGACGAACGACGCGAACCGGACGATCCTGCTTGGTCTGACCTTCGCCACGATCGCCGTTATCCTGGTTTCCATCGCGAACGAGCTTCATGTCAAAAACGACAAGGCGGCGATCTTCATCATCATCGCGACATTGGTACTCGCATGGCTGTTCACCAACATCGTCTACACACTTCACTACGCGCACATTTATTACAGCGACGAGGATGCGGACGGGCAGGACAATGGCGGCCTCGAATTCCCGCATTGCGATACCCCCGATTACTGGGACTTCGCCTATTTCAGCTTCACGCTGGGAATGACGTTCCAGACATCGGATGTCGACATGACCAGCCGCACGATGCGCCGGGTCGCGCTTGGTCATTGCATGATCGCATTCGTCTTCAATATCGGCGTGCTGGCGTTCACGATCAACGTGCTTGGCGGCGGTGGCGGTTAAGGCGCTGGACGACGGGCCTTTCGTCCGCCTACACCCCCGCGGTCGATTTCCCGGCGAAAGGCCTTTCATGAACGCTCGTCTCGTCGCCGCTCTGCTAGCGTCCACCATTGCCATCGCCACCCAGGCGCAGGTTCCTGCGGGCAATTCCGCCCCGCAGCCGGTGCCGTTCACGACCACGATCCCCGAACCGCAGGACGTGATGTATCCCGGCACGATCGAACTGGCGGTCGATGCGACGAACACCGGACAGGGCATCTTCACCGCACATGAGATGATCCCCGTCGCGAAGGCCGGGCCAATGGTCCTGCTCTATCCCAAATGGCTGCCCGGCAACCATTCCCCCTCGGGCCAGCTCGACAAGCTCGCCGGGCTGACGATCCGTGCAGGCGGCAAGCTGATCCCGTGGACGCGCGACCCGGTCGACGTCTACGCGTTCCACATCGACGTGCCGCAGGGCGCGAGGAAGATCGAGATCGACCTGCAGTTCCTGTCCGCGACGAAGCCAGATCAGGGCGCGGTCGTGATGGGCAAGGACATCCTTCGCCTGCAATGGAATTCGGTGAGCCTGTACCCGGCGGGCTATTTCACGCGCGATATCCCGATCAGCGCGACGGTCAGATATCCGCAGGGCTTCGCCGCCGCGTCCGGTCTGCCGTCCCGCGCCAACGGAGCCAATTACGCCTATCAGACGACCAACTACGAGGTGCTGGTCGATTCTCCGACGATCGCCGGCCGCTATTACAAGCCGATCGCGCTGTCGCCCAACGTGACGCTCGACACTTTCGCGGACAACGCCGAACAACTGGCGACGACACCAGCGCAGGTCGATGCGCACAAGCGGCTGGTCGACCAGGCAGTCAAGACCTTCGGCGCGCAGCATTACGACAATTATCATTTCCTGTTCGGTATCTCCGAAGAGATCGGCGGGATCGGGCTGGAACATCACCGCAGTTCCGAAGACGGCGTCCGCCCCGGTTATTTCACCGAATGGGATATGCAGACGGGCGCGCGCAACCTGCTGCCGCACGAATACACGCATAGCTGGGACGGCAAGTTCCGTCGCGGTGCCGACCTGTGGACGCCGAACTTCAGCGTGCCGATGCGCGATTCGCTGCTATGGGTCTATGAGGGGCAAACGCAGTTCTGGGGCTATGTCCTGCAAGCGCGGTCGGGGCTGGTGTCGAAACAGGATACGCTCGATCAATATGCATCGATCATGGCCAGCTATGACGCGGCACCAGCGCGGCAATGGCGCGATCTCGTCGATACCACCAACGATCCGATCATCTCGCAGCGCCGGCCGAAGGGCTGGAACAGCTGGCAGCGCAGCGAGGATTATTACAACGAGGGGCTGCTCGTCTGGATCGACGTCGACTCGCTGCTGCGCGAAAAATCGGGTGGTGACAAGTCGATCGACGATTTCGCGCGCGCGTTTTTCGGCATGCGCAACGGCGATTATGGCGAGTTGACCTATACCTTCGACGATGTGACGGCGACGCTGAACGGGATCGTGCCCTATGACTGGGCGGGCTATCTCCACCAGCGACTGACCGAGCACGCTTCGGGCGCGCCGATCCAGGGCTTCGCGCGCAACGGTTATCGGCTCGTCTACACCGACACGTCGACCAAATCGTTCAAGCAAGGGGAAAAGGCGCGTAAACTCGCCGACCTTACCTATTCGGGCGGCTTGGTCGTCAACGCGACGGGCGACATCACCGGCGTCACCTGGAACGGCGCGGCGTTCAAGGCCGGATTGGACGTCGGCACGACGATCGTCGCGGTCGGCGACATGGCCTATTCGGACGATCGGTTGAAGGCGGCGATCACCGCGGCGAAGACCAGCAAGGAACCGGTGAAACTGACAGTCAAGAGCGGCGACGCATATCGCATGGTCGCGGTCGATTGGCATCAGGGTCTTCGCTATCCGCATCTCGAAAAGATCGGCACCAGCGATGGCGGGCTGGACCTGTTGCTCGCACCGCGGCCCTGATCGACGGTACTTGGCGTGCCTGACGGCAGGCGCGGGACATAAACTCGACGGGCCCGCGTTCCTGCGTTAGGCCCGCTCGCCTTCAGCAGTAAAAGGACCGATTATGCGGATCGACCTGATCCCCACTGGCAAGAATCCACCGAACGACCTGAACGTCATCATCGAGGTCCCGACCGGCGGGGAGCCCGTAAAATACGAGTTCGACAAGGCGTCCGGCGCGCTGTTCGTCGATCGTATCCTGCATACGCCGATGCGCTACCCGGCCAATTACGGTTTCGTGCCGCACACGCTCTCCCCGGACGGCGATCCCCTCGATGCGCTGGTCATCGCGCGCTCCCCGTTCATCCCGGGCTGCGTCGTGCGCGCGCGCCCAATCGCGGTATTGAATTTGGAGGACGAGGCCGGCGGCGACGAGAAACTGGTCTGCGTGCCGGTCGATTCCACCTTCCCTTATTATTCGAACGTCGGTGGCCGCAGCGACATGCCGGAAATCGTGTTCGAGCAGATCGAACATTTCTTTACCCATTACAAAGACCTCGAAAAGAAGAAATGGGTCCGCGTCGGCAAATGGGGGGACGCGGACGAGGCGCGCCAGATCACGCTCGAGGCGATCGATCGCTACGAAGCGGAGAAGAGCCGGGGCAAGGAAGCCGACCCGGTCGCAACCTGAATTCTGCCGACGTCACTCGGATCGACTACGTCTCCCCGGTCTTGAGCCGGGAAGACGAGTAGGCATGCCGTCTATCACGACCGATCCTGCCGACACGATCATTCCCGTCTCCAGTTGACCCCGCCCCCCGCCGCAGCGAAGCGTCCCCGAAATGGCCAGCCTACCCCCGATCGCGAACAACCCCGATATCCGCTTCCTCGGAGCGCTGCTCGGAGACGTCATCCGCGATTATGGCGGTGCGGACCTGTTTGCCGCGACCGAAGCGATCCGGCGGGCGTCGATCGACCGCCACCGTAGCGACCGTGCGGACGAACCGGCATTGGGTGCGCTGGGGCTCGACAGGCTCGGGCCCGACGAGACGCTGGATTTCGTTCGCGGTTTCATGCTTTTTTCGATGCTCGCCAATCTGGCGGAGGATCGCCAGGGGATCGCGACCGACGATCATGCCGATCTGTCGTCGGCGATCGCGGCGCTGGCGAAGGAGGGTATCGACCGCGCGCAGGTCATGACGCTGCTCGACCACGCGCTCGTCGCCCCCGTCCTCACCGCACATCCGACCGAGGTGCGGCGCAAGAGCATGATCGACCACCGCAACCGGATCGCGCAACTACTCGCGCTCAAGGATGCGGGGCGTGACGAGACACCCGACGGCGACCTGGTCGAAGACGCAATTCGCCGCCAGATCGCCTTGCTGTGGCAGACGCGCGTGCTGCGCCGGGAAAAGCTCTATGTCGCCGACGAGGTCGATACCGCGCTCAGCTATCTGCGCGACGTGTTCCTGCCGACGCTTCCGGCACTTTATCAGCGCTGGGACCGGGCGATGGGCACGCGGGTGCCGAGCTTTCTTCGCCCGGGCAGCTGGATCGGCGGCGACCGCGACGGCAATCCCTTCGTCACCGCGGAATCTCTACGCACCGCGCTTGCCCGGTCGAGCGCGGCGGTGCTCGAATATTATCTGACGGCAGTCCATGCGCTTGGTGCGGAACTGTCGATCTCGAGCACGCTCGCTCAGGTCGATGACGCGGTCGAAGCACTCGCCGCGGCAAGCGGCGACGGCGCGGAAAGCCGGCAGGACGAACCCTATCGCCGCGCCTTGTCGGGCATCTATGCGCGCTTGACCGCGACACACGCCGCGCTGACCGGCAAACCCGCGCCGCGCCCCTCCCTGCTGCCGGGCGAGCGCTACCCGGACCCCCAGGCGTTCCGCGCCGATCTGGTCGCGCTGGCCCATGCGCTGTCCGCCCAGATCCCGCTTCGCTCCGGCGGCGCATTAGGGCGGCTGATCCGCGCTGTCGATACGTTCGGTTTCCACCTCGCCACGCTCGACATGCGGCAGAATTCCGCAGTGCACGAGCGCGTGGTCGCCGATCTGTTCAAGGTCGCAGGGGTCGAAGCGGAGTATCTCACGCTGGACGAAGCGGCACGCGTGCAACTGCTGCGCCGCGAACTCGCCAGCCCGCTCCCGCTCGCCAGCCCCTATGCGACCTATGCGGAGGAAACCCAGGGCGAACTCGCGATCATGCACGCCGCCGCCGAGGCGCACGCGACCTACGGCACGGGGTGTATCGCCAACTATATAGTATCGATGGCGCAGTCGGTCAGCGACCTGCTCGAGATCCAGCTGATGATGAAGGAGGTCGGCCTCTACCGCCCCGCCACCGCCGACGCCCCCGCGACCGCCGCGGTGATGGCGATCCCGCTGTTCGAGACGATCGGCGATCTGGAGGCCGCGCCCGGCATCATGACCGACTGGTTCGCGCTGCCGGAGGTCGCAGCGCAGGTCCGCGCGCGCGGCCATCAGGAAGTGATGATCGGCTATTCGGACAGCAACAAGGACGGCGGCTATCTGACGTCGACCTGGAGCCTGTCGAAGGCCTCGACCGCGCTGAAGCCGGTGTTCGAGGCGGCGGGGGTCGGCATGCAGCTGTTCCACGGGCGCGGCGGCGCGGTCGGGCGCGGCGGCGGGTCCGCCTTCGCGGCGATCCGCGCGCAGCCTTCAGGCACGGTGCAGGGCCGCATCCGGATCACCGAACAGGGCGAGGTGATCGCGGCGAAATACGGCACCCGCGACAGCGCGGCGAAAAGCCTGGAGGCGATGGCGTCTGCCGCGCTTCTGGCGAGCCTGGAGCCGTCGCGGCTGTCCAACGCGGAGAACAAGGTTTTCGCCGATGCGATGGACACGCTGTCCGACACCGCGTTCCATGCATATCGCGATCTCGTCTACGGGACGGAGGGCTTCCGCACCTTCTTCCGCCAGATGACTCCGCTGACCGAGATCGCGGGCCTGAAGATCGGATCGCGCCCCGCCAGCCGGACGAAGTCCGACGCAATCGAGGATCTGCGCGCGATCCCCTGGGTGTTCAGCTGGGCGCAGGCGCGCGTGATGCTGCCCGGCTGGTACGGTGTGGGAGCTGCGATCGACGCGTTTCCCGACAAGATGTTGCTGGCGGAGATGGCCGCGGACTGGCCGCTGTTCGCCGCGACGCTGGCGAATCTGGAAATGGTGCTGGCGAAATCGGATATGGAGGTCGCGGTGCATTATGCGGGCTTGGTGGAGGATGCGGGCCTGCGCGACACCGTGTTCGGCCGGATTCGCGACGGCTGGCACCTGACCCGGGACGGACTGCTCGCTGCGACGGGCCAGTCCCGGCTGCTGGAGAAGCACCCGGCGTTGGAGGCCTCGATCCGGTTGCGGCTACCCTATATCGAACCGCTCAACCTGCTGCAGATCGAACTCCTCAAACGCCACCGCGCGGGCGAGGTGGATGCGCGGATCGGCGAAGGCATCCTGCTGTCGATCAACGCAATCGCGACCGCGCTGCGGAATTCGGGCTGAGTTCCCACCCCCTTCACCCCTCCCCGGCGAAGGCCGGGGCCCAGCTGCGGGCTTCTGGGTTATAGGGGCAGCCCTTTCCGACCAAAACCGTGGCGCCTAGAGTCGCTTTCTATTTATTTGAATCGCCTGGGGGATTCCCAATCGGCTTG
>NZ_CAXTII010000008.1:0-54727 GCF_964244235.1 uncultured Sphingomonas sp. | reverse complement strand
CTGCCATGGCCGCTCAGATCCTCAACGGATTTTGCAGAACCTCCCGCACACTACCGCGTTGCCGGGAGGGGCACTGGGCGCGAATGTGGCCATATCCTTCGTTACCCCGGCCTTTTGCCGGGGTTCAGGGCCACAAGCGGACCGCCCGCGGCTCTGGATGCCGGGACGAGCCCGGCATGACGGGGGAGCAACTACTCCACCCAATCCAACCCGATATCCCGATAAACCCCCCGATCCTCGTCCCAACCCGGCTTCACCTTCACGTGCAGATACAGATGTACCGGCCGCCCCATGATCCCCGACAGTGCCGCCCGCGCGCGCGCGCCGATTTCCTTGATCCGGACGCCGCCCTTGCCGAGCACGATCGCGCGCTGCGTCGGGCGTTCGACCAGGATCTGCTGATGGATCTCGACCGACCCGTCCTCGCGTTCCCTGTATTGCTCCGTCTCAACCGCGCTTGCATAGGGCAGCTCGGAATGCAGCTGCAGGTACAATTGCTCCCGCGTGACTTCCGCGGCCAGCGATCGTTCGGTCGCGTCGGACACCTGGTCTTCGGGATAATGCCACGGTCCCTCTGGCATCGCCGCCGCCAGCGCGGCCTTCAGTTCGGGCACCCCGTCCCCCGTCGCGGCACTCACGAACCATGTTTCGTTGAAAGAAATCAATGCGTTGAGCCGCTCGGTATGCAACAGCAATTTCGCCTTGTCCGCCAGATCGACCTTGTTCAGCACGAGATGGATCGGCTCGCTGCGTCCGACCAGCGCTTCGGCGATGTCGGTCACCTTCCTGCCCAGCCCGCCCTTCGCATCGACGACCAGCAGGATGATGTCCGACCCCTCCGCCCCGCTCCAGGCGGCCGCGATCATCGCGCGGTCGAAACGGCGCTTGGGTTCGAAGATACCCGGCGTATCGACGAGCAGGATTTGCGTGTCCCCTTCGATCGCGACCCCCATCAACTTGGTCCGCGTCGTCTGCGCCTTTGGGCTGACGATCGCGACCTTCTGTCCGACCAGCATGTTGACGAGCGTGGACTTACCCGCATTGGGCGCCCCGACGACTGCGACGAGACCGCAGGATTTGGTCATGTCTTCATTCCTTCAGGTGCCGTCAGCCGCATCAGCAACGCCGCCGCCGCCGCCGTCTCCGCCTCGTGCTTGTTCGCGCCCTCCGCGCTCGCCTCGCCCGCCTTGCCGACCGATACGGTGACGGTGAAGCGCGGGGCGTGATGCGGGCCGGCGCGGGCGGCGACGGTGTATTCCGGGGGGCGGCGCTGGTTGGCGGCGGCCCATTCCTGGAGCGCCGACTTGGGATGTTGCGGCGCGCGGGCGTCACGGCGTGGGCGGTCGCCCCACAAGCGGCGCACCAGGACGCGCGCGGCGTCGAGCCCCGCCTCCCGGTAGAACGCGCCGATCAGCGCCTCCATCACGTCGCCAAGCACATTGTCGCTGTCCGACGCGCCGTCGTCGCGCGCCTGCTTGCCCAGCCGGAGATGATCGCGCACCGCGAGCCCGCGCGCGACGTCGGCGCAGACCGCCCCCGTCACCAGCGCGTTCAGCCGCTTCGACAATTGCCCCTCGGGCTCGGCCGGATACAGCTCGAACAGCCACTCCGCCATCACCAGCCCGAGTACACGGTCGCCAAGGAATTCGAGCCGCTCATAGGTCGCGGTCGCATGGCTGCCATGCGTCAGCGCGCGCTCATATTCGCCGAGGTCGCCCGGTGCCTGCCCCAGGACGCCGGTCAGCCAACCGACGAGATCGCTCAAAAGCCCTCCCCGATCCGCCGCCAGCGTGCGGCAGTGAACCAGGTCCAGGGCTTGATCCACCAGGCCGTGCCGTCGGTCGAGAAGAAGGACACCACAGCACGCCCCTCCAGCCGGTCCATCGGGATCAGCCCCATCCCCATCGGCGGCGCGAAGCGACTGTCCGCGCTGTCGTCCCGGTTGTCGCCCATCAGGAACACGGTGTCGGGCGCGACGGTGTAGACGCCGGTATCGTCGCGGTCGGCATAATAGCCGCGGTCGAGCACATCGTAGCTCTTGCCGTCCGGAAGCGTCTCGCGGAACCGCTGATAGCGACAGATCGGCACGCCGCCTGCATTATCCCGAAACTGTGCATCACAGGTATAGTTGGGCGTGATCGGGATCGTGAAGTCGGGCAGGCGCACCTTGGACACCGCCTTGCCGTCCAGCCACAGCACGCCGTGCTTCATCTGCACGGTATCGCCGGGCAGGCCGATCACCCGCTTGATGACGGCGACCTCGTCGCCCTTGGGTCCTTCGAACACCACCACGTCGCCGCGCGCCGGCGTGTGCGGCAGGATGCGGCCGGGGATCAGCGGCGCGCCCCAGGGCAGCGACCAGCGCGAATAGCCGTAATTCCATTTCGATACGAACAGATAGTCGCCGACATACAGCCGCGGCAGCATCGACTCGCTCGGGATGCTGAACGCCGACAGCACGAAGCTGCGGAAGATCGCGACGATGACGATCAGCTTCACGAGGAAGATCAACGTCTCGACGGTTTCGGAACGGGCGGGTTTCGGCTTTGCCATGGCGCGGGGTTCGCGTACCGCCACGCCCACGTCAAGCACGGGCGTCGAGTACGGATCGATTGATCGCGCCGGACGTATCAGGTGCACCCTGCCATTATCGACACGGAGTGACCGATGCCCGCCGACTGGTCCGCCATCGAGGCCCTGCCCTCGCCCAAGCTCACCGACCTGTTCGCCCAGGACGACGGCCGTCTGGCCAAGTTCAGCCTGGATGTCGCAGGTATCCATTTCGACTGGTCGAAGACGCACCTGACCGCCGACGCGCTGACCGCGTTCGAGGCGCTGGCCAGGCAGATGGACCTGGCGGCCAAGCGCGAGGCGATGTTCGCGGGCAAGCACGTCAATACGACCGAGGATCGCCCGGTCGGGCACACCGCCGAACGCGGCGAAGGCAATGAGGAAAGCGTCGCCCGCGCCGCGCAGTACCACGCCCGCATGCGCACCCTGATCGACGCGATCGAGGCGGATGCGCTGGGGCCGATCCGCTACGTCCTGCATGTCGGCATCGGCGGCTCCGCGCTGGGGCCGCATCTGCTGGTCGACGCGCTGGGCCGCGATTTCGATCGGTACGAGGTCGCGATCGTCTCCAACGTCGATGGCATGGCGCTGGAGGATGTGTTCGAGAAGTTCGATCCGGCGACGACGTTGCTGGTCATCGCATCGAAGACCTTCACCACGACGGAAACATTGCTGAACGCCAATTCGGTGATCCAGTGGATGACCGCGAACGGCGTCGAGGATCCCTATGGCAAGGCGATCGCGCTGACCGCGTCGCCCGACAAGGCGGTCGAATGGGGCATCGACGAAACGCGCATCCTGCCGTTTTCCGAAGGCGTTGGCGGCCGCTATTCGCTGTGGTCGTCGATTGGCTTCCCCGCCGCGCTGGCGCTGGGCTGGGACTGTTTCCAGGAACTGCTCGACGGTGCGGCCGAGATGGACCGTCATTTCCGCCTGACCGCGCTCGGCGAGAATGCGCCCGCGCTCGCCGCCTTCGCCGACCTCTATTACACGCAGGTCCGCCATGCCGAGACGCGTGCGCCCTTCGCCTATGACGAGCGGCTGCGGCTGCTGCCGAGCTATCTCCAGCAGCTGGAGATGGAATCGAACGGCAAGGGCGTGACCAAGGAAGGCAAGCCCGTCGGCCGCCCGACCGCGGCGATCACCTGGGGCGGGGTCGGCACCGAGGCGCAGCATGCGGTGTTCCAGCTCCTGCACCAGGGCACGCATCTGGTGCCGGTCGAATTCCTCGCGGTGATTGAGGCGGGCGACATGCTGGACGCCGACCATCACCGACAATTGCTGCTGAACGCCTTCGCGCAAGGGGCGGCGCTGATGAAGGGCAAGCAGGTGGACGACCCCGCGCGCAGCTATTCGGGCGACCGGCCGTCCTCGACCCTGCTGCTCGACACGCTCGATCCGCGGACGCTGGGCGCGCTGATCGCGTTCTACGAGCACCGGGTGTTCGTCAACGGTGTGCTGCTCGACATCAATTCCTTCGACCAGTTCGGCGTCGAGCTGGGCAAGGAAATGGCGAAGGAAGCGGCCAAGGGCGGCGGCGATTTCGATCCGTCGACGACGGACCTGATCAAGCGGGCGGGGCTGGATTGATCGCGGGATAATCGGGGGCGGTGGAACTTTGGGGGAAGCATGCCGATGCTGCTTCCCCCCGCCGCGATCGCCGAAGCTCCGACCTCGGTGGCGGGGATGAAGCGGCACCGCCGCGTGCTGATCCTCGCCGCACCGGCCGCGACCGATCCGTCGTTCACGGAGCAAAGGCGCGCATTGGCATCGTGGCGCAAGGAGGGCGAGGACCGCGACGTGACGATCGTCGAGGTCGTCGGTGACCGCGCATCCGGCGCGACCGACGCGGCAGCCGCGTTGCGGCAACGATGGGCCCTCCGGCGCGACCATTTCACCGCGATCCTCATCGGCAAGGACGGGCACGAGGCGTTCCGCACCGACAAACCGTTCGCCGCGGACGGCCTTACCCGGACGATCGACGCGATGCCGATGCGGCGTGCAGGACAGCGCTGAAGGTAAAGTATCATGGAAATCATCACGCGATATGGAGAACGGTGATGAGGGTTAGCTTGGACATCGATGAGCAGCTGTGGAAGGATGCTATGGAAGCTACAGGCTGCAAAACGAAACGAGCTACCGTCGATGTCGCGCTGAGACGGATGCTCGCCGCACGGCGAGCAGAGGTGGCTTGGAAAGAACGCTGCGCTCAAACAACAGCCGTCGCCGATGGCGATGTTCCAAACGCGTCGGAGATTTGAATGCCCGAATACGACTACGACCTCTTCGTCATCGGTGCCGGGTCCGGGGGCACGCGCGCCGCGCGGGTGGCCGCCGCGCACGGGGCGAAGGTGGCGGTGGCGGAGGAATACCGGGTCGGCGGGACCTGCGTCATCCGCGGCTGCGTGCCCAAGAAGCTGCTCGTCTACGGCGCGCATTTCGCCGAGGACCTGAAGGATGCCGGCCGCTTCGGCTGGAACGTGCCCGCGCAATGCGACTTCGACT
The DNA here is from genome assembly GCF_964244235.1 of uncultured Sphingomonas sp. Lineage (GTDB taxonomy): Bacteria > Pseudomonadota > Alphaproteobacteria > Sphingomonadales > Sphingomonadaceae > Sphingomonas. Next base: position 49,651 of record NZ_CAXTII010000008.1, on the reverse strand, counting down.
GGCAGGTGCTGCGCGACAACGTCATGGAGGAGGTCGACCGGATCAACCAGGCCTACACGCAGACGCTGGAGACCGCGGGCGCGCACATCATCCATGCGCGCGCGACCGTCATCGGGCCAAATAGCGTCCAGCTGTCCACCGGCGAGATGAAGACCGTCAGGACCATCCTGATCGCGGTCGGCGCGCATCCGCAGGTGCCGTCCTGCCCGGGACACGAACATGGCATCACCTCGAACGAGGCGTTCCACCTGGGCGCGATCCCCAAGCGCATCCTGATCGCGGGCGCGGGCTATATCGCCAACGAATTCGCGGGCATCTTCCACCAGTTCGGCGCGCACGTGACGCTCATCAACCGGACCAAGGACATATTGCGCGGCTACGACCTGTCGATCCGCGACCGGCTGCTCCAGATCTCGCTGATGAAGGGGCTGGAGTTCAAGTTCGACGCCGGTTTCGAGGGGATCGAGAAGACCGCGGACGGCTGCTTCACGGTGTCGCTGGCCGGGCATGATCCGGTGACGGTCGATCTGGTGATGTTCGCGACCGGCCGCATTCCCAATACCAGGGGACTGGGTCTCGACAGCGCGGGGGTGACACTGAACGACAAGGGCGCGGTCGTGGTGGACGCGGACAACAAGTCGACCTGCGACAGCATCTACGCGGTCGGCGACGTCACCGATCGCATCCAGCTGACCCCCATCGCCATTCGGGAAGGCCAGGCGTTCGCGGAGAATATGTACGGCAGCGGCAATGTCCGCATCGATTACGAGAACGTCCCCTCCGCGGTCTTCAGCCACCCGCCGCTCGCGGGCGTCGGCATGACCGAGGCACAGGCGCGGCAGAAGCTGGGATCGGTGAAGGTCTATTCCTCCGACTTCCGCCCGATGAAGAACGTGCTGGCCAACCGCGACGAGCGCGCGCTGTACAAGATGGTGTGCGACGGCGAGACCGACCGCGTGGTCGGCATCCACATGATCGGCCCCGACGTGCCCGAGATCATCCAGGCGGCGGCGGTGGCGGTGAAGGCGGGGCTGACCAAGGCGCAGTTCGACGCGACGGTGGCGCTGCATCCGACGATGGCGGAGGAGCTGGTGCTGTTGCGCTGAGGCTGTGCGGGCGGGATCAATCGGCCCGTTCGCCGCCGTCAATTTCGCACGGAATGCATCGAGCCCTAAACAGGCAAGATCTTGCTAAGTCATCGCAAAGTGTCAAAATTTACTTAGCAGTAAGATAATATCGCTAAATAAGGACCATGCCGACCATTGACGCTTGTCGCATTATTGCGACCCTCCGACCCGGAATGCCCGCTTCAGAAGCGGCTATTTGTCTAGCGAAAGCCGGCTTGCCAGCATCGGCCAATGACAGTTGGGCGGTTCGCGTGAGTTCCGATCGGAAAATGATTGATATTATCGACATACGCGCGAGCTTTGCCGCCGAGGTCGCGGTTCATGGCGTTAATATTGGCATGTCAATAAAAGCACTTAGCCAGCACCCACTCGGCCGCCGCTTAATCCCCGGCCTGCGATCTGCAACTGAAGTCACCGGCTCTTACTTGGTCGATGCGAATTCTGGGTGGGAGATGATTGTCGAGGCTGATGCTCGACGTGGCGTGTATCACATCATCCTCGAACGGTTGGGCCTTTTTCAAGAGCGTATGCCAGCGGGGTACGCCGACATGGAGAACTTAGCGGCGAAGCAAGACCGTGATAAGGCCGAGGCAATCGCTAGTGCTGGCCGACGATCTGCCGAGCGCGAAAGGTTGCGCAGTGTGCATGAATATTTGCGCAATCTCACCGATCCCGATGAATTGCTAGATTATTGGTCTCGGCATGATCGCGTCTGGGGCGATGGCGGTCCTGACCTGTCACGTTATGCTGAATGGTTGCGCGCTGGAGATCCCTTGCGATGGCATTCAGTTGTAACGTCTTGGAACTGGGATAACGGGTTAATACCACTACGATGGATTGCAAGCCGTCCGAACTGCGACGCTGCAACTGCGCTGACGATCTTTTACAATGGCGAGCCCGCCGACCAACTGGTCGATAGCGAAGAAGGTCAGCTTATAGCCGCTATCCGAGAACGCTGGAGCAACGCTGGCTTTCTAGTTTCGGGAATTCGCTTCGATACGCCCTCCTGGGTTGCTCGCATCACCGACATGGACCGTATACCGCCCGCTATGCGACTATCGATCCCCGGGAGAATGGCTGAGACCGAAACCCTGGACGAGGGCTTTCCCCTATTTTTACGTACTTAGCTGCGTCATCCTGAGGGAATATCAATCAATCTTTTAGTTGGACAACCGCAAGACCCATTACCAGCAATCTCAGTGTCCTACTCCCCCCGGAAATTTCCCGCCCGCCGCTCCGCCACCGCCCGCACCCCTTCGGCAAAGTCCGCGGTCTTCTGCAACCAGGCCTGCTCCGCCAGCTCATGATCCGTCTGCGCCTCGACCAGCGCGCGCAAATCCCCCCGCATCGTCGCCCGCGTCGAACCCACCGCCAGCGGTGCCCCTGCCGCGATCTCGTGCGCCAGCGCCAGCGCCGCCTCATACGGATCGTCGGCCAGCACATCCGCCAGCCCCCAGTCGAACGCCTGTTCGGCGCGGATACGTCGCGCGGTCAGCGCCATCAGCAGCGCGCGCTGGCGGCCGATCACGCGTTCCAGCACCGCGGAGATGCCGAAGCCGGGATGGAACCCCAGCGCCACGAAATTGGCGACGAACTTCGCGTCCGGTCCGGCCACGCGGAAATCGGCGACGAGCGACAGGCCCAGCCCCGCGCCGACCGCGGCCCCCTGCACCGCCGCGACGACAGGCGTCTTCACCCCGAACAGCTTCGCCGCAGCGATGTAGAAGGGGTTGCGCGCGCCGGGGGCCAGGTCCTTCGCGACGGGGTTGGCGTTGACCAGATCGGCACCGGCGCAGAACGTCCGCCCCCCGGACGCCAGCACGATCGCGCGGACTTGGCGGTCCGTGTCCGCTTCGTCGAACGCCGCGCCGATGGCTTCGATCATCGCGAGGTCGGCGAAATTGTAGGGCGGGCGGGTGAAGCGGATGATGGCGACATGGCCGTCGCGCGTGGTGGTGACGCCGGTTTCGTTTGCCATCTAGTCTGCCGTTCGTCCTGAGCCCGTCGAAGGACGTATCCCGTGGCATGTGCTTCGACAAGCTCGGCACGAACGGTGGGGGGAGGGTGCGGTCACGCTGCCCTCCCCCCTCGTCACCCCGGGCTCGACCCGGGGTCCCGCTTCTCACTTCTCGGCCGAAGAAGCGGGGCCCCGTGTCAAGCCCGGGGTGACGGCAAGGGTGCTTGACGACTGCCCGAACTGCCACGCCGGACTTTCAAACCTGGTCGGTGCCGCTTAGGGAGTAGCCCATACCCATCCAACGAAAGACCCAGCCCATGCGCGAAGCCGCGATCGTCTCCACCGCCCGGACCGCGATCGGCAAGGCGTATCGCGGCGCGTTCAACGCGACCGAGGCGCCGGTGCTGGCGGGGCATGTCATGAACGCGGCGGTGGAACGCGCCGGGATCGACCCCGCGCGGATCGACGACGTGTTCTGGGGCGTCGGCAACCAATGGGGGACGCAAGGGGGCAATGCCGGGCGGATGGCGATCTTCGCCGGCGGCCTGCCCGACAGCGTCCCCGCCTTCACGCTCGATCGCAAATGCGGCTCCGGCCTGACCGCGGTCGCGCTCGCCGCACGGTCGATCATCGCGGGGGATATCGACGTCGCGCTGGCGGGCGGGATGGAGTCGATCAGCCTCACCGTCACCAAGGACGCGCCGCGCACCATCAACACAAGCGTCACCGACAGGGTCGCCGCCGCGTATATCCCGATGATCGAGACCGCGGAGATCGTCGCGGATCGCTACGGCATCAGCCGCGCGCGCCAGGACGACTATGCCGCGCAGAGCCAGCAGCGCGCCGCGGCGGGCGTCGAGGCGGGGGCGTTCGTCGAGGAGATCGCGCCCATCACGGTCGAAAAGGCGCTGTTCGACAAGCAGGGCAACCGGACGGGCACCGAGACGGTGACGATCGCGCAGGACGAGGGCATCCGCGCCGGGACGACGGTGGAGGCACTGGCGGGGCTCAAGACCGTATGGGCCGGCGGCGACTTCACCGGCCCCGGCAGCAACGTCACCGCGGGCAATGCGAGCCAATTGTCCGACGGTGCGTCCGCGCAGATCCTGATGGAGCGCGCGACCGCGCATGCCGAGGGCAAGGAAGTGCTGGGCCTCTATCGCGGCTTCCAGGCGGCGGGCTGCGCGCCGGACGAAATGGGGATCGGCCCCATCTTCGCGATCCCCAAGCTGCTCGACCGGGCGGGGCTGTCGGTCGGCGATATCGGGCTGTGGGAGCTGAACGAGGCGTTCGCGTCGCAATGCCTGTATTGCCGCGACCATCTCGGCATCGATCCGGCCAAGTACAACGTCAACGGCGGCGCGATCGCGGTCGGGCATCCGTTCGGGATGACCGGGTCGCGGCTGCTGGGGCATGCGCTGATCGAGGGGCGCAAACGGGGCGTGCGCTATGTCGTCGTGTCGATGTGCACCGCGGGCGGGATGGGCGCGGCGGGGTTGTTCGAGATCGTTTGACGTTTTGTGTTCCTGCGTTCGCAGGAGAACGAGATTATGCGCGGCGCCCGATCCGCACGCCGGTGATGCTCGCCACCAGCGTCTCGACCTGCGCCGCCAGGAAACCCGCGGCGACGAACGCCTCGATCTCGCGCATCGGCAGCGCGAAGCCGTGGTGCCAGGCATGGACCGCCAGCCGCCGCAGCGCCTCGAGCCGATCGTCCGCCAGCCGCGACCGCGCGCCGCGTCCGAACAACCCGCCCATCGCACGCGACACGCGGCCGGGCTGCGACAGGCTGCGCAGCGGATCGCGCTTGGCGAGCGCGATCACGCTCCATTCCAGTGCGGTGAATCCGGGCAGCCCGGCGACCGCCTCGGCGATGGGCGCGGGGCAGGTCGCGCCGACCGGGCTGGCGAAGGCGTTGTCGAGATCGAGATAGGCCATGATCGAACACCCCTTTTGGCGAGCGACGTCGGCCGATCACCGCGCGCAACCGGGGTCGCGCGCGCCGTTCCACCGGCATTGATGTTTAACAGTGCAACGGCGAAAACCCGTCGCGACCCGAAGACGGATCGTAGGAACGCCCGTCTTCGATACCAGGCGGTATATAAAAGCTGACGGATCGTCGTCAACCGCTTTCTTTACCGTTCGGTAGAATTAATTTTCTGAGCGGTCGGCCAGATCGACAGACTGGTCTCCACCAATTGCTCCAGCTGCCCGACCGATGCGCCCGACCCCGCCTGTATCGCCAGCCCCTGCATCAACGCGAGGAGATAGCGGACGAGCGCGGCGGGGGTCATGCCGTCGGGCAGTTCGCCTGCGGCCTGCGCGCGTTCGAACCGGGCGACCATCGCGGCCTCCGAAGAGGCACGCCGCGCGATCACCGCATCCTTGATGGATTCCGTTTCGCCACCGCATGCCATGGTGCTGATGACGCTGAGGCAGCCTTTGGGGTTGCAGCTGGACGCGTGCATCTCGAGGCCGCCGCGCAACAGCCGCTCGGCGACCCCACGCGCGGTCGGGGCGTCGAGTGCGGTCTTCATATACGCCAGCTTCTCGCGCTCGTAGAGATCGAGCGCCTTGCCGAACAACGCTTCCTTATTGCCGAACGCGGCATACAGGCTGGGCTTCGTAATCCCCATCGCAGCGGTCAATTCCGCCATCGACGCCGCTTCGTACCCATTGGTCCAGAACACGCGCAGCGCCGCGGTCAACGCCTCGTCGAAATCGAACTCGCGCGGACGACCCTTGGCGGGTGCCTGGGAACAGCAGAGTTTCATACCAAACGGTATATAGTGCAGCCGTCATCCGAGTCCAGCGAGACGTTGGCCAGTCGATCAGCCGGGGTGCGTACGTCGCCGATAGACCAGCATATGCCCGCCCTCGCGCGGCGCGATCTGCACCAGCCGATAATCGCGGGCAAGCGCGGCGCGCATCACCGTCAGGCTCCGCACATTCCAGTCGGCAAGCGGGTGATCCAGCGTCACGACGACGGGCGGCGCGGCAGTCATGATCCGCGCGACCTCGCCCGCCTCGTCGATCCCCGTCGCGCCCTGTTCGGGGGCATAGGCCAGCGTCGAGGGGAAGGCATAGGCCGTCGGCAGGCAGGCCTGCGCCAGATGGTACAGGATCGAATCGCCCGCGAAGACATAGGGGCAGCGACCATGATCGTTCGCCGCCATCGTCCGCGCGACCGCATGGATCGCGGCGCGGTCGTCGGTACGCAGCGCAAGCTTCACCGCGAACACCGCACATCCCGCTGCCAGCGCGACGATCATCGCGCGCCGGTACCGGCTGAAGGTCGGTGCCGCCGCCACGCACAGCGGGGCGGCGAGCGGCAGCGCGTAATGATCGAAGAACGCGCCGATCATCGCGTACCCCACCAGCGCCGCCGCCAGCCAGCCGAACGCGATCCCGCGCACGCCCCCGCGTGGCCCGGCGTACAGCGCCACGCCCGCTGCAATGGCGAGCGGCGACAATTGCGCCCAGGTACCGAGCAGCCGCATCGCGATCTTGCTGGCCGGATAGCCATGGCGCAGCAGGATGGACGAGAAGTTCGCAAACCAGAAGGCGGCGAAGACGGCGGGCCCCTTCGCCCAGTAGATCGCAACGACCAGCGCGGTCGGCGCGAGGCCCAGTACGATCCATGCCATCGCCGCTGCGCCCGTAACCCGCCAGCGCGCGCGGGCGCGGCGCAAGTAGACCAGATGGACGACGCCGAAATACGCCCCCTCCACCGCCGGGGTGTATTTGGTCTGGATCGCCAGCCCGGCGAGCAGACACACAATAGCGCCGTTGCCGACGATCGCCCCGACCCGCCGCTCGCCCGCAAGTTCCGGCAGCCGCAGCGACAACAAAGCCGAGAGCGTCACGAACAGGTCGTAGAAGACCGGCGACTGGCCGGCCCGGCCGCTCAGCAGCGGCAGCCAGACCAGATAGGCCGCACCCGCCGCCAGCGCCGCGCCGCGCGATCCGCCGACCTTGCGCGCCATCCGCTCGACGACCCACGCCGTTGCCGCCGCGAACAACAGCGCGACGAGCTGGTACGCGACGATGCCGTTGCCGGGAAGCAAGCGGATCGCGGCATAGATCGCGAACAGCCCGATCGGCTTGCGGTCCCAGATGTCGACATAGGGCAGCGCGCCGCGGAGCATCCGGTCGCCGACGAGCAGATAATATTGTTCGTCGACATGGACGATCGGGTTGCCGACGTCCCAGACCCGCGTCGCTACGGCCAACGCGAGGAGGATCAGCGGCACCCGGCCGCGCTGCCATGGCGACATTCGCTCGCGCATCCGGTCCCGCCTTACCCTCGCCTCGTCGCAATCGCTTCGTCGAACGCCGTCGCACGGTGGTGAAGCGGGTGCCACGACGAATGTCCCGGTGCGGAATCGGTCGCACCGCATCGTCCATGCAATGTGAGCGATGCGTGACGCATCGCGAAGGGCTGTCATGAACGATCCGCTGCGCACCGCCTTCGACCGGACCCGCCGTCTGCTGGCCGATCCGCTGGTCGCCCGCATCGGCGGTCGGGCGATCTCCGTCGCGGTGCTCGGCGGTGCGTTGTTCGAACTTCACATGATGGATTGGCACGCGATCGCCGCGATGGTGCCGCATGCGCCAATATTCTGGGCGGTGTTCGCGGTCATGTACATGACGCCGGTCGTCGCCGACTGGTCGATCTACAGCCGGATCTGGCGGATGCCGGTGTCCGGGATGCAGCATCTGCTTCGCAAGACGATCGGCAACGAACTGGTGTTCGGCTATATCGGCGAGGCGTATCTGTACACCTGGGCGAGGCGGTCGGGCGAGGTCGGTGCCGACGCGTTCCGGGCGGTGCGCGATGTCGCGATCCTGTCGTCCGCGGTCGGCAGCATAGTGACGCTGGCCGCGGCGCTGGCGGTGGTGCCCGTCGCGGGCAAGCTGCACCTCGCCATCCCTTATTGGGCGATACTGCCGTCGATCGCGGTCATCCTTGCCCCGCCGATCTTCGCCCTGGTGTTCGGCAAGCGATTGTTCAGCCTGCCGCAGGCGGTGCTGGCGCGGATCGTAACGATCCATGGCATTCGCGCCGCGCTGACCGTGCTGCTGACCGCGGTGCTCTGGCATATCGCGCTACCCGATATCGCCGTCGTCTACTGGCTCGCCTTCGCCGCGCTGAAGCTCGTCCTGTCGCGGCTGCCGCTGATCTCGAACCGCGAGCTGGTCTTCGCCGGCACCACCGCGGCGCTGCTGGGTCGCGGATCGGACGTGGCGCAACTGATGACGATGATGGCGGCGCTCGTGGCGGCGACGCACGTGCTCGCCGGGATCGGCCTGTCGATCGGCGACGCGATCGAGGCTGCCACCAGGCGCACGCGTGGCGTGCTCAGCCCCAGCGCGGCCTGATCGCGTAACGGGCCAAAGCGCAGCCTGATCGGCGCAATCTGTCCAGGCGCGCGCCGATCCGCGCAGCCGGCAAGATGATTAAAAAATTGTCACCTTCGGGTGCGGGTCCGCGGGCCCGGTATCGTCCTGCATGTGACGGGGAAGTCGCGGCATCGGAAACGGTGTAGCGGGCGGGGACACTGCATGCTGTTTGATTTCGAGACGCGTAGCGCCGATCCGTTCGGCAACGATATCCGGGCCTCCGGCTGGACACGCCCCGCGATATTCGACCGGGGCACGCCCGACTGGAGCGTCGTCGTCCCCTTTTTCAACGAACGCGGATTGTTGCCGCTGACGCTGGAAAGCCTGGCCGCGCAGCGGGTGCGCGCGCGGTTCATCCTTGTGGACAACGGCTCGACCGACGGTAGCGCGGGCGTCGCCACCGCGACCTGCCGCCGCCTTGGTCTCGATTTCGTCGTCGTTACCGAGGCTCGCCCGGGCAAGGTCGCCGCGCTCGCCGCCGGCCTGCGCCTCGTCCGTACGATCTACGTCGCGACCTGCGATGCGGACACCTGGTATCCGGCCGATTATCTGGTGAATGCAAGCCGCGTACTCGCCGAGGGTCATGTCGTCGTCGGTGCTTATTTCGTGCAACCCGGCGCAAGCGCGGACGCGCATGAGAAGGCAGGTCGCCGGATCGTGAAGGCCGCCGCGCTGCTGCGCGGGCAATGTCATGCCGGCGGCGCGGGCCAGGCGTTTCGCACCGACGTGCTGCGCCGCGCAGGCGGGTTCGACGCCGCGCGCTGGTCCTATGTGCTGGAGGATCACGAGATCGTCCACCAAGTGCTGAAACACGGCACGATGGGCTATGCGACCGACCTGTGGTGCGTGCCTTCGGTGCGCGACCGGGATCGCCCGTCGATCCGCTGGACGCTGGCCGAACGGCTGCTCTACGCCGCCCTCGCGCCGGTTGCGGGGGACTGGTTCTTCTACCGCTTCCTCAGCCGCCGGCTTGACGCGCGTTGCCTGTCGAGCCAGTCGATCCGCGAACGCCGGTTCCACGTTCCGGAACGCGCTGGTCCGGAAAGGACGATCGGTGCCGCGGCTTATCCTGTGTGCGGATGATTTCGCCTTTTCGACCGACACCAGCCACGTCATCGCCGAACTTGCCGCCGACCGCCGGCTGACCGCAACCGGTTGCATGGCGGTCCTGCCCAACTGGACCAGCGACGCCCGGCTGCTCGACACCGCGCCCGACACGCTTGAGGTCGGGCTGCACCTCGTGCTGACCCTGGAAGCGCCGGCCACCGCCGCGCCGACCCTCGCGCCGACAGGCATCCTGCCTACCGTCGATCACCTGCAACGCGCCGCCGCACGCGGTACGCTGCCGCTCGCGGAGATCGCAGCCGAGATCGCCGCGCAGTTCGACCGGTTCGAATCGGCCCGCGGCCGGGCCCCCGCCTTCGTCGACGGCCACCAGCATGCGCATGCGCTGAAGGGCGTGCGCGAGATCGTGCTGGACGCGATCGCTCGCCGCGCCCCCCGCGCCTGGGTACGGACCTGCGCCGACACGCCCGCGGCACTGCTCGCCCGCCCGTTCCGCGGCAAGGCGCTGGCCAGCGCGGTGCATTCGCTGGGCCTGCGCCGCGCCGCCGCCGCGCGGGGCATTGCCTGCAACGACGGTTTTGCGGGCCATTACGATTTCGCGCGCGATTACGACACGATCTTCCCGGCATTCCTCCATCGACCCGGCGAGCGCCATCTGGTGATGTGCCACCCGGGCACCGGGGCCCGTGCGGGCGATGCGATCGCGGCGGCGCGCGTGCGCGAAGCGACGGCATTGCGCCGCCTCCCGATCGCCGCCATGGCTGGGGCAAACGGCCTGGCCTTTCCCGGCTGATTCCCGGGGTCGAGAGATTCGCATGACCGAAAGCGGGCTGAAGGCCGTCTTCCTGGAAATGCGCCCGCAATTGCTCCGCCTGCTCGTCGCGCGACTGGGCGACCGCGACGAGGCGGAGGATGCGCTGCAGGACATGTGGTTCCGCATCGACCAGCTGGTGGTCGCAGGGCCGATCGGCCAGCCCAGTGCCTTCCTCTACCGGATCGCGACCAATATCGCGACCGACCGTCGCATTTCGGGACAGCGTCGGATGGCGCGCGACACCGGCTGGGTGGACGTTCAGGTCGCGGCGGAGGATTTGCCCGATGCCGAACGCGTATTGATGGGCCGGGAAAAGCTCGCCGCGGTCGAGGCGGTGATCGCCGAGATGCCCGAACGGATGCGATCCGCGCTGCGCCTGTTCCGGTTCGAGGAACGGCCGCAACGCGACATCGCCGCCGAACTGGGCATCACCGTCAGCGGTGTCGAGAAGCTGCTGCGGCGAGCGTACAAACAAATTTCGGATGCGACCGCGGATTTCGATGCGGGTGCCGCCGATCGGAATCGTCTTGTGGGTGAAAGGGGTCCGTCCACGTGACAGACATCACATTAAACGCGCCCATGTCCGGGCCGATCGCCGACCACATCATGGCGCAGGCGATCGACTGGCATATCCGTTCAGGCGAGATGGGCGAGGCCGAATGGGTCGCCTTCGTCGATTGGCTCGAGGCCGATCCGGCGAACGCGCGCGCCTATGACCGTGTCGCGGCGGACGACCGTGCGATGCCCGCCATCGCCGCGCCGCTGGCACCGCCGGCTGCACGTCCGCTGCTGCCGCGCCGCTGGGCATTCGGCGTCGGCGGCACCGCGATCGCGGCTGGCCTGGTCGCCTTGCTCGTGCCCGCGATGCTGCCCCGGGCGGCCATGCCCTATTCGGTCGTGACCCGCCCCGGCGAACAGCGGACGATCGCGCTCGCCGACGGTACGCGCATCGATCTGGACGGGGCGACTCGCCTGGACCTCGACAGGACCAAGCCGCGCAGCGTCAGCCTGGCCGCGGGCGAGGCGGTGTTCCACGTCCGCCATGACGCCGCCGATCCGTTCACCGTACGCTCGGGTGCTTTGACTTTGCGTGATATCGGCACCGTCTTCGACGTGACGCGGGCGGGCAAGCGGCTCGACATCGCGGTCGCCGAAGGATCGGTGATGTTCCAGCCGGGTCGCGACGCGCTGACGCTTGTTGCGGGCAGGCGTCTGTCCGCCGACGAAGGTCTGGGCAGCGTAACCTTGGCTGCCGTCGAACCGGCTGCGGTCGGCGGCTGGCGTGACGGACGCATGGCGTTTGCCGGCGAACCGCTGTCGAGCGTCTTCGCCGCGATAGGGCGTCGTTATGCAACGGATGTCCGCCTCGCACCGGGCTTGTCCGACCGTCCCTTTACCGGCATGATCGCGCTGTCTGGGGGGGCGGGTCGCGACATACCGCATCTCGCTGCATTGATCGGGGCGACGTGGCGGCGTGACGGTGAGCGATGGATCATCACGCCGGGGGCGGCACCGACGAACTGATCCGACGGGGGCCGGACGCCCCCGCGGCCTGGTCGCGGTTCTCGCGACCGTAATCCTCGCCGCCTCCGCCAACGCCGCCGCAGCCCCCGCCGCGCGCATCGCCATCCCGGCGACGACGCTGGACGTCGCGCTGACCACGCTCGCCCGGCAGAGCGGGCAGGACATCATCAGCACCGAGCCCGCGCTACGTGCGGTGCGCACTCGCGCGCTGTCGGGCGATGTCCCGGTCGCAGCGGCGCTGGCCCGGCTGCTCGGTGGCAGCGGCTATCACGCGGTGGCGATCGATTCGCGCAGCTGGCGCATCGTTCGCGACGCCGCCGTCCGCCCTTCACTACCGTCCCCGCCGCCGCCCACCCGCCGCGCGGCAGCGCCGCCGCCCCCCGAAACCCCGAACGGCGATATTGTCGTCACCGCCAGCAAGCAGCATATCCCGCTGCTTCGCTATCCGGGCACCCTCACGACGATTTCGCCGAACGGATCGCCCGATATCCCGTCGTTGCCCGACATGACCGATGTCGCCCGCGCGACCCCGGTCCTGCAGAACACCGAATTCGGACCCGGTCGGAACAAGATCTTCATTCGCGGCATCGCCGACAGCAGCTTCGACGGGGCAACCCAATCGACCGCGAGCATCTATGTCGGCGACGTGCAACTGGGCTACGCCGGCGCGGACCCCAGCCTGAAACTGTACGACATGCAAGGCGTGCAGGTGATGGAGGGGCCGCAGGGCACGCTATACGGCTCCGGATCGATCGGCGGTATCGTCCGCCTGCTGCCCAACCCCGTCGCGCTGGACCGGGCCAGCGGGGCGGTGTCCGCCGGGGCGACGTTCACCGCGGGCGGTGGACCTGGCTACGACGTCGCCGGCATGGTCGACCTGCCCGTGATCGACGACCGGCTGGGCTTTCGCGCGGTCGCGTATGACGAGCGGCAGGGCGGCTATATCGACGACCCGGCACGCAGGCTTGATCATACCAACCGGATCGACACCCGGGGTGGACGACTGGCGGTGAAATATGATCCCGGCGGCGGCTGGATGATCGATGCGACCGGACTGATCCAGCGGATCGACGGCGCGGACGCACAATATGCCGAGGCCGGCAGCGGCCCGCTGGCACACCGGTCCTCCCTGCCGCAGCCGTTCCACAATCAGGTCGCGCTCGGCAGCCTGTCGATCCGCAAGACCTGGGCGAGCGGACTGGAATTGCTGTCGGCGACCGCGATGACCGACAATCATTCGGCCGAGATGTTCGACGCCACTGCATTGTCCCCGGCGCGCGGCGGGCCGGGCGGCGGGCGACCGGCGACCGCCTATGATGTCGATACCGCGAAGCGGTTGCTGACCGAGGAGATGCGGCTGTCGCGATCGCTGACCACGGGCAGTTCCTGGGTCGTCGGGTTCACGCTGCTCAGCAATACCGACGCCGAACAGCGCGCGCTGGGTATCGTCGGCGCGGTGCCGTCGATCGACGGCGTGACCAACGTCACCCAGAGCGGATCGGCGTTCGGCGAGGGGACGCTGGCGGTCACGCGCAACTTCGCGATCACGCTTGGCGCGCGTCTGACGATCGCACGAGTCGATGGCGAGCCCGATTTCAAGACCATCAACACCAATTTCGTGAAGGGTCGATCGACCCGGCGCGTCGATCCGACCGCCGGCTTTTCGTGGAAACTGACGTCCGGCCTCGCGCTCTATGGCCGGTTCCAGACGGGTTATCGCACCGGCGGGCTCGCGGTCGCGCGCGGCATCGGGCGGGTCGCGGATTTCGGTTCCGATTCGATCCGTGTCGGCGAGATCGGCGTGCGCAGATTGCGAAGCGGCGCGACCGGCGTGTCGCTGACCGCGGCGGTTTCCTATGCGCGCTGGACCGACATCCAGGCCGACCTCGTCAACCGCCGCGGACTGCCCTATACCGGCAATATCGGCGACGCGCGGATCACGGCGGTGGAGGGCACCGCCGACTGGGTCCCGATCGTCGGGCTGCGTGCGACCGCGGCGTTCCTGTATACGCAGAACAGCGTCACCGGCCCGCTCGCCGACCTGTCGAGCCCGGCGCATCGCCGCCTGCCGGACACGCCGCCGATCGCCGCGAAGATCGACGCCAGTTACGAATGGTCGATCGGCCGCGGCATGACCGCGATCATCGGCGGATCGGGAAATTATACGGGCCGATCCGTGATCGGCACCGGCGACCTGTTCGATGTCGACCAAGGCAAATATGCCGATTTCGCGGTCCGTGCCGGGCTGCGGCGCGGACGGATCGAGACGACGCTGTCGATCGACAACCTGACCAACGTCCGCGGCAACCGGTTCGCCTCGGGCAATCCCTTCGCCTTGTCCGCGCGCGACCTGACGACGCCGCTTCAGCCGTTCAACGTCCGGCTGGGAACGAATGTGCGGTTCTGAAGCGGTCGTGCAGGGCGCTTTCATGAAAGTCCACGACTCTCGCCCGATTGCCGTTTTACGCGCGCCGGTCGCGGTGCTGCTGACGCTCCTTGCGGCGATGCCGTTTCTTTTGACGACCATCCCGCCGCTGACGGACGTACCGGGGCACATGGGTGCGTTTGCTGTCCAGACCGCGGCGGCGGGCGACAGCGTATTGCGTTATTTCGCGTTTCACTGGACTCTGACGCTAAACCTAGCGAGTGAATTGATCGTACAGGCGGCGCATCCGCTTCTGGGCATCGTACCGCTGATATGGCTGCTCTGCGCGGCGACCCCCGCATTGACGGTGATCGGGATCTTATCCATCGCCCGCGTGACGAACCGGCGCGGTGCATATGCCTTGCCGTGGTCGCTCCTGTTCGTTTTCAACTCTTCGTTTCTCTGGGGCTTCCTCAATTTCGCACTGACGGCAGCGTTTGCCCTGATGGCGTTCGCCGCGTGGCTGGCGCTCGAGCGGAAACGGCGATTGCGCGGGATGTTGTTCCTGGCGGGAACACCCATGCTGCTCATCGGACACGGTGTTGCCGGCGTCGTGGCGATCGGGATGATCGCGGGGCATGCCGTATGGGAAGCTTCGTTGTATTCGCCACGCCGATGGAGTCCGGCGGGATTGCGAACCCTTGCCCCCCTGTGGCCGCCGCTACTCGCCGCGGTCGTCACCATAGCCATATGGAGGACATCGGGATCGTCCGACGGCGGTGCCACGCTGTGGCTCCTTAACCGCAAACTCGGTGCTGTCGTGAAGATGCTGCGGGATCAGGACAAGGCGCTGGACATAGGATCCGTCGTCTGCTGCGCCGTCGTCTGGATATTGGGCCAGCGGTGGGGTGCCCGCCTCAGCGGCGGGGCCGCCGGCGCGGTGATCCTTGTCGCGGCGATATTCGTTGCTACGCCGAGCTTGATCAGCGGAAGCGATGAAATCGATACGCGTCTCGCGCCCCTGGTTCCGATGCTGGCCTTTGCAATGCACGACTGGCGCGATGTCGGTCCGCATCGGCGACGATCGGTGCTTTTCGGCGGCTTTGCGCTTCTCGCATTGCGGTTCGGCGTGACGATCATCAGCTTCGCACAATATGATCAACGGTACAGCAGGGAGGTGACCGCACTGGACCATGTGCCGCACGGAGCCCGGGTCATCAACCTTGCTGAGGTCGATTGTCACGGCTGGCGATCGGCGCGGCTGGAGCATTTGGGCAATCTTGCCACCGTCTTTCGCGGCGCGTGGACCAATTCCCATTGGAGCATCGACGGCATCCAATTGCTCCGGGTCGATTACCGGCCATCGGCGGCCTATTACAACGACCCATCGCAAATGGTGTTTCCCGCACAATGCGTCGATCCGGTGGTGAAACCTTATGCGGGGTATCGCCCTGCCCAAACCGCATTAAATGCGGTTTCTTCATTGCCGCTCAACAAGGTGGATTATCTGTGGATCATCGGTACGCGTCTGCCGGCGAATTATCATGATGATCGCATCCGCCGCATATGGAACGACGACATAAGCGAGCTGTACATCGTAACGCATCGATGATCGCCATTCGGGTGTGCCTCGCGCGTCCCTGGGCAGCAGCAAACGACAGGAAGCAGCGGCCGGATACAGGCCACAACCGGAGCCAAGCATGAGACAGCCTCCTCACCCCCCACGCACCGCCGCCCGCCTGCTGGTCGACCAGTTCGTGATCCAGCGCGTCGATCGTGCCACGTGCGTACCGGGTGAAAGCTATCTGTCGGTCCTCGACGCGCTGACCGATACCGGAATCGATCTGTTGACCTGCCGCGCGGAGGGCGGGGCGGCGATGATGGCGGAGGCGTATGGCAAGCTGACCGGCCGGCCCGGTATCTGCTTCGTGACGCGCGGGCCGGGCGCGACCAATGCGATGCCCGGGCTGCACATCGCCGCGCAGGATTCGACGCCGATGATCCTGTTCGTCGGTCAGGTCGCGCGCGAGATGCGCGGGCGCGAGGCGTTCCAGGAGCTCGATTACCGCGCGATCTTCGGCACGGTCGCAAAATGGGTGGTCGAGATCGACCGCGCCGAGCGAATTCCCGAGCTGATCGCGCGCGCCTTCCGCATCGCGATGCAGGGTCGCCCCGGGCCGGTCGTCGTCGCGCTGCCCGAGGATATGCTGGACGATATCGCGACCGTCGCCGATGCGCCGTACGTCACGCCATCGCACCCCGCGGTGTCGGCGGACGACGCGAACGCCGTCGCGGCTATGATCGCGGAGGCCGAACGCCCGCTCGTCATCGTCGGCGGATCGCGCTGGACGCAAGCCGCCGCCGACGCGCTGGTCGCCTTTGCCGCGCGCCACGACATGCCGGTCGCGACCGCGTTCCGCCGCGCGCACCTGTTCTCCGCGACCGATCCGCATCATGCGGGCGACCTGGGGATCGGCCCCAATCCCGTGCTCGCCGCCGCGGTGCGCGAGGCGGATATGCTGATCCTGCTCGGCGGCCGGATGTCGGAGATCGCGTCGTCGGGCTACACGCTCATCGACGTGCCGACTCCTCGCCAGCGGCTGGTGCATGTCCATCCCGATCCGCTGGAACTCGGCCGCGTCTACCAGCCCGTGCTGGCGGTCGAGGCGACGCCGGGCGCGTTCCTCGCCGCGATTGCCGACATCCCCGCCGGACCGCCGCGTCCGCGCACCGCCGATCTCCACGCATCCTACCGCGCCTGGTCCGACACCACCGGCCCGCTACCGGGCGGCTTCGATTACGGCGCGGTGATGCTGTGGTTGCGCGACCGGCTGCCCGACGACGCCATCGTCTGCAACGGTGCTGGCAATTATGCCGGCTGGCTGCACCGCTACTACCGATTCCGCTGCTTCGGCACGCAGCTCGCGCCGACCAGCGGATCGATGGGGTACGGCATCCCCGCCGCGGTGATGGCGAAACGCCAGCATCCGGACCGCATCGTCGTCGCGCTGGCAGGCGACGGCGATTTCCTGATGAACGGACAGGAATTCGCGACCGCGGTGCACCACGGCATCCCCATCGTCGCGGTCGTGATCGACAACGGCATGTACGGCACGATCCGGATGCATCAGGAGCGGGCGTTCCCGGGGCGCATCGCCGCGACCGCGCTGACCAGCCCCGACTTTGCCGCACTGGCGCGCGCTTATGGCGGGCATGGCGAGACGGTGGTCGATACCGCCGATTTCGCCCCCGCGTTCGAGCGCGCGCTGGCGAGCGGCAGGCCGGCGATCGTGCATTGTCTGCTGGATCCCGAAGCGATCACGCCGACCGCGACGCTGTCGGCCCTGCGGGCGGCGGCGGAAGGGCGAGCTTAACCCACCGCCACCCCCGGCCTTGCGCCGGGGTCCATCGTGCCGCGAAACCAGAAGCGTGAGATATGCGGCGCGGTGGATGCCGGGACGAGCCGGGCATGACGAGGAAAGGACCTTGCCGCCCCCGCCCCGCTTCCGTTACCCCCGCCCCCATGACCGCGCCGCCGACCGACCCCGAAACCGCCGCAGCCGAACTCGCGATGCTCGCCGCGCAGATCGCCGAAGCGGACCAGCGCTATCACGATGATGATGATCCCGAACTCACCGACGCCGCCTATGACGCGCTCGTCCGCCGCAACCTAATGGTCGAG
Organism: uncultured Sphingomonas sp.; assembly: GCF_964244235.1. Taxonomy (GTDB): domain Bacteria; phylum Pseudomonadota; class Alphaproteobacteria; order Sphingomonadales; family Sphingomonadaceae; genus Sphingomonas. The sequence goes on along the minus strand of NZ_CAXTII010000008.1, from coordinate 31,714 downwards.
GCGGCATTCCCCGATCTCGTCCGCGCCGATTCCCCGGGCAGACGCGTCGGCGCGACACCCGCCGGGCCGCTCGCCAAGGTCGCACATGCCAGAGCGATGATGAGCCTCGACAATGCGTTCAGCGACGAAGAGGTCGAGGATTTCGTCGCCCGCGTCCGCCGCTTCCTGCGCCTGTCCGACGACGAACCCGTCGCGCTGACAGCGGAGGCGAAGATCGACGGGCTGTCCTGCTCGCTGCGCTACGAAGACGGCGCGCTCGTCCAGGCGCTGACCCGCGGCGACGGGCAGGTCGGCGAGGACGTGACCCCGAACGTCCGCACCATCGCCGATATCCCCCAGCACCTCCCCGCCGATGCGCCCGCGATCTTCGAGGTCCGCGGCGAGGTGTATATGGCGAAGGCCGATTTCGCGGCGCTCAACGCCCGCCTGCTCGCCGACGCAGACGACCCTGCCAAGGCGCGCCAGTTCGCCAATCCGCGCAACGCCGCCGCCGGATCGCTCCGCCAGAAGGACGCCGGCGTCACCGCGCAGCGTCCGCTCAAATTCTTCGCACATGGCTGGGGCGAGGTCAGTGCCATGCCCGCCGACACGCAATCCAGCCTGGTCGAGCTGCTCCGCCACTGGGGCTTCGCGATCGCCGACGGTTTCGCGCGCGCCCAGGGTGCAGTCGATGCGCTGGCGCAATACCGCGCGATCGAGGCGGTACGCGCGGACCTGCCGTTCGACATCGATGGCGTCGTCTACAAGGTCGACCGGCTCGACTGGCAGGCACGCCTCGGTCAGGTCGCGCGCGCGCCGCGCTGGGCGATCGCGCACAAATTCCCCGCCGAGCGCGCGGAAACCACGCTGGAGCGGATCGACATCCAGGTCGGCCGCACCGGCAAGCTGACCCCCGTCGCCCGCCTGAAACCCGTCACCGTCGGCGGCGTCGTCGTCACCAACGCGACGCTGCACAATGCCGACGAGATCGCACGGCTGAATGCCTGGCCCGGCGACCGTGTCGTCGTGCAGCGCGCAGGCGACGTCATTCCGCAGATCGCCGAGAATCTGTCGCTTGACGAGACCCGCGGCACCTGGCCCTTCCCCGACCGCTGCCCCGAATGCCGATCGCTGGCCGAGCGCGAGCTGGACGAGGTCGACTGGCGCTGTTCGGGCGGGCTGATCTGCCCCGCGCAGCGCGTCGAGCGGCTGATCCACTTCGCCTCCCGCCGCGCGTTCGACATCGCCGGGCTGGGGCTGAAGCGGGTGGAGGAATTCTTCCATGACGGCCTCATCGCCTCCCCCGCCGATATCTTCCGGCTGCGCGACCATCGCGAAACGCTGGTCGCGCGCGAGCGGCTCGCCGAGCTGTCGGTCGACAATCTGCTGACATCGATCGAGGACAAGCGCCGTATCCCGCTCGACCGTTTCCTGTTCGCGCTCGGCATCCGTCATGTCGGCGAAGTCCCCGCGCGCGACCTCGCCCGCCGCTATCGCAGCTTCGCCGCGTTCATGGCGATGATCGAGCAGGCGCTCGCGATCCGCGCGGACCAGGTGCCCGTCCCCGCCGAACCCGACCGCAAGTTCGCGCTCCGCCGCCAGCGCGCGATCGTGGCCGCGGTCGACACGCAGCAGATCGGCCCCGAAGTCGCCGGGGCGCTGCTCGATTTCTTCGCCGAGGATCACAACCGCGCGGTCGTCGCGGACCTGGCGGCCGAACTGACGATCCTCGACACCGTCCATGAAACCCGCGCGTCCGAAGTGTCGGGGATGACGATCGTGTTCACCGGCAGCCTGGAAACGCTGTCGCGCGACGAGGCGAAGGCGCAGGCCGAGTCGCTCGGCGCACGCGTGTCCGGCGCGGTCTCCGCCAAGACCGATCTCGTCGTCGCCGGACCGGGTGCGGGGTCGAAGCTGAAGAAAGCGGCGGACCTCGGCGTGCGCGTCATTACCGAGGCGCAGTGGCAGGCGATCATCGAGGCAGCCTGATCCCCATCGATGCGTTGCCATTTTGCAACGGCACATGAAGGAGTTGTCAGCGAACCCCCAAGCGACTCGCCAACGTCATCGATCCGAAATATTCCCGGTGCAGGGCAGCCTTCATCGAACACCGCCGCAACGGCGACGAACGAAGGCTCAACGGGGGAATATCATGCGTAACAACCTATTCTGGGGCGTGGCCGCGGTCGCGCTCATGGCACCGGCAATGGCGTCGGCACAGGAAACCACGGCGACGATTCGCGGGTCGGTCACCGCCAATGGCGCGCCGGTCGCCGGCGCGCAGGTAAAAATCACCAATGTCCCGTCAGGCACCATTTCGAATACCTCGACCGATGCGAGCGGCACCTTCAACGCGAGCGGCTTGCGCGCAGGCGGCCCTTATACGGTCGAAGTCACCAGCTCACAGGGTTCGACCCAGGTAACGGATATCTTCACGGTTGTCGGCCAGCCCTACGATCTGCCGGTCGATCTCGGTGCCGCGAGCGCCGCGGATATTGTGGTTACCGCTTCGTCTATCCGCGGCGCTGGTACGCAATCTGACGGACCGCAGACAGTGCTGAACCAGCGCGACGTTTCGAAGGTTGCTTCCGTGAACCGCGACATCCGCGATATCGAACGGCGCAGCCCATTCGCGACCTACGATCGCAGCAGCGGGGGCGGAAGTGCGGTTTCGTTCGCGGGCGTCAATCCCCGCTTCAACCGCTTCACGATCCAGGGCGCGCAGATCGGCGACAACTTCGGCCTGAATCCGGATGCCAGCCCCACGCGGCGTGGCCCGGTGCCGTTCGATGCCATCGATCAGGTTTCGGTCTCGATCGCTCCGTTCGACATCCGACAGAGCAACTTCCAGGGTGGTGTCATCGACACCACGTTGCTGTCGGGCACCAACAAATATCATGTCAACGGCTTCTATTCGCAGAGCACCGATGGCCTGCAAGGCAACCAGATCGGCTCGCTGCCGGTGGTTCTGCCGAAGTACAAAAGCGAAACATACGGCGTCACGGCGTCGGGTCCGATCATCAAGGACAAACTGTTCTTCATGGTTTCCTGGGAGCGCAATACCGATCCGCGTCCGCTTTCGCCCGGCGCGGTCAATCAGGTCCCCAACCTGACCGATGCACAGGTCGCTTCGGTTCAATCGATTTCGAAGAACGTCTATAATTACGATGCAGGCCAAATCCTCGCGGTCACAAACAATTTCGACGAAAAGATTGTCGGCAAGATCGACTGGAACATCACTGACGGTCAACGTTTCTCGTTGAGTTACATCAACTCGTTCGACTCGAACGACAATCTCAACAACTCGAGCGGATCGACGACATCGCCGGCAATCGGCCTGTCCTCGGACGCCTATAAGCTGACCGAGTTGCTCCGGGCAGGTATCGCGCAGTTGAATTCGGACTGGACCGACCGGTTCTCGACCGAGACGCGCTTCGTCTACAAATCCTATACCCGCGGTCAGGACCCTGAAATGGGCCGTGGATTCGCACAGTTCCGCGTGTGTACCGCGCCGACCAGCATTGTCAGCGGTACGGACACGGCGACCTCGTGCGGCACCGGCAACCCGGTCATCGCGCTTGGTCCGGACATCAGCCGTCAGACCAACGCATTGTTTACCGATACGTATGACGGCTCCTTCCTCATGCGCCTGAAAGCCGGCGATCACGATCTGAAGGGGTTGTTCGAATATGTGGAAAACCGCACGACAAACGCTTTTCTCCAGTACAGCGCCGGTTCCTATTATTTCGACTCGCTCGCGGATTTCCAAGCACGCAACGCCAGCCAGTTCGACTATCAGAACGCGCTGACGCTTGACCCCAACAGTACGACCTCGAATTTCAAATATGGCACCTACAGCTTCGGCTTGCAGGACGACTGGGCAATCACCCCGGAACTGCGCCTGACGTACGGGGTGCGCGAGGATCTTTATGGGTCGCAAAGCTCGGTCATCTTCAATCCAAATTTCTATAATCGCTATGGCTTTTCGAATACGCAGTCGTTCAAGGGGCTCGAAACAACTCAGCCGCGTATCAGCTTCAACTACAAGCCCACTCCGCGTCTGAGCGTGCGTGGCGGCGTGGGCGTGTTCAGCGGCGGCACCCCGGATATCTACTTCTCGAACTCCTACAGCAACAGCGGCTTCATCCAGAACCGCATCGCCTCCGTCATCCGCTCCACCGCGACGGCTGGCGCGACGACGGCCTGCACCGCCCCTTACACGGGAGCGAATGCGGCGGTGTGTACCGCGGCACTCAACGGGGTCACCGGGACCACGATCCCCGCCGCGGTCAACACGTTCCTGACGACCAATACGGCGTCGCTGCTCACGGCACCTACCGCGTCGGTTGTCCCGGGCTTTCGCATTCCGTCTCAGACGCGCGCAACCCTGTCGGTCGATTACCGGCTCTTCGGCGTCGACCTCGGTGCCGACTATGTTTTCTCCAAGGTCAATAACGGCGTGACTTTTACCGACCTGCGTTCCCGCGTCGTCGGTGTCCTGCCTGACGGTCGTCCGCGATACACCTTCGTGCCGACGCCGGGCGCGGTCGGGCAGACGGCCGATACCAACACCGACATCCAAATCGGCAACACGGACCGGGGTCGTAGTCACATCTTTACGGTGCGCGCCGACAAGACGTTCGATTGGGGCCTGTCGATCGGCGGCAGCTACACTTGGCAGGATGTGAAGGACGTCAGCAACGCTACATCATCGGTCGCGACATCGCTGTACAACGCCCAAGCGGCCATCGATCCGAATAATGCTGCCTACGGGATCAGCAGCAACGAGACGAAGTGGCAGTTCAAGTACAATGTCGGTTTCGATCATGCCTTCTTCCGGGATTATCGCACGATCTTCCAGCTGTTCGGCGAAACACGTGCGGGACAGCATTACAGCTATTCGATGCAGGACACATCCTCAGGTCGCTCGTCGGTATTCGGTACGACCGGCAACACCGACCATTATCTGTTGTATGTCCCGACCAGCATCAACGATCCGTTGGTCACCTATGCCGCGGGTGACACCACGACAGCAGCAGCGCTCGACAACCTGATCAACACGACGAACCTGAAGAATTACCGGGGAACGATCACGCCCAAGAATATCGCGCGTGCTCGCGCGAATACGCGGATCGACCTCCATCTCGAGCAGGAAATTCCGACGTTTCTCTACGGCTCAAGGATCTCGGTATTCGCCGATATCGAAAATCTTACCAACCTGCTGAACAAAAATTGGGGCGGCCAATATTATACCGGCTTCCCGTACACGTCGGCGGTCGTCAACGTGACCTGCGTCAGCGCGGCCGGCACGGCGCTGACCGGCGTCGTCGGTTCTGCGACGAACCCGGCGGGCGGGTGCGCGAAATACCAGTATAGCAGCTTCCGCGCGCCGACCGACACGGTCAACACGGCGCAATCGCTCTATCTCATTCGCATCGGCGCGCGTTTCAAATTCTAGTTCATTGATTACAATCTAACTCCGCAGCCGCCGCTTTTTTCGACTCCGAAAAAGCGGCGGTTTGCGGCCCCCCCACCCCCGCTTTGCGCCCGTCCGCCACCCGGTGTAGGGCAATCATGACGATGGCCACGCTTCCCGCCCAGCGGCATCCTGCTCCGCCGATCACGGCGCGCCCTTTCTTCGAGGACAAGAGCCGCGCCTTCTGGACGCTGCAGGCGGTCGGGTGGAGCGGGTATCTGGTACTGCGCGGTGCCTCGTCGGTGTCGAACCTGTCGCTCGAATCGATCATCCCCGTCATCATCGAGGCGATCGTCGGCTATTGCATCACGCTGCTGCTTTCCACGCTCTACGGCTATTATCGGGGGCTGCACCGGGTGTCGGGCATCCTCGCGACCGTCCTGACGCTCGCGGGGGCGACCTTGCTCTATGCGACGCTCGACGCGTTCACCTTTTCCTTCATCCGGACGACCGAGCCGGGCATCACGCTGACTCGCATGCTCGGCGCGGCCTATGTCGCTTTCACCGTATTGGCCGGGTGGTCGGCGCTGTATTTCGGGATCAACTTCTACCTGATCGTCGAGGACCAGATCGACCAGATGAAGGATCTGGAGACGCAGGCCAGCTCCGCGCAACTGGCGATGCTCCGCTATCAGTTGAACCCGCATTTCCTGTTCAACACGCTCAATTCCATCTCCACCCTGGTGCTGCTGAAGCAGACCGAGCGCGCGAACGCGATGCTGTCGCGGCTGGCGTCGTTCCTCCGCTACACGCTGGCCAACGAACCGACCGCGCACGTCACCATCCAGCAGGAGATGGAGACGCTGAAACTGTATCTCGAGATCGAGAAGATGCGGTTCGAGGACCGGCTGCGGCCGAAATTCGATATCGATCCGCGCGCCGAACGTGCCCGGCTGCCGTCGCTGCTGCTCCAGCCATTGGTCGAGAATGCGATCAAATATGCCGTCACCCCGCAGGAGGACGGCGCGGAAATCCGCGTCGCGGTGCAGTTGAGCGGAGAACGCGTGCAGATCGGCGTATCGGATACCGGCCCGGGCTTGAACGGCGTTCGCCAATCGCCGAGCCTTTCAACCGGCGTCGGGATCGCCAATATACGCGAAAGGCTGGTCCAGGCGTACGGCCCGGACCACCGTTTCGAGATACGCGCCATGCCGACCGGCGGGTTCGGGGTCGAGATCGAGATCCCCTATCAGCTCGAGGACGTGAACAGAGAGACCGCATGACCATTCGCACCATCCTCGTCGACGACGAACCGCTCGCGATCCAGGGCCTCGAACTGCGCCTCGCCGCGTTCGACGATGTCGAGATCATCGACAAATGCCAGAACGGCCGCGAGGCGATCCGCAGCATCAAGACGCACAAGCCCGATCTCGTCTTCCTCGACATCCAGATGCCGGGCTTCGACGGCTTCTCGGTCGTGCAGGGGCTGATGGAGGTCGAGCCGCCGCTGTTCGTCTTCGTGACGGCGTATGGCGACCATGCGCTGAAGGCGTTCGAGGCGGATGCGCTGGATTATCTGATGAAGCCGGTCGACGAATCGCGGCTGGCCGACACGGTCGAACGCGTCCGGCAGCGATTGTCCGAGAAGCGCGGCGTCGAGGAGGTCGAGAAGCTGCGCGAGGTGCTGGCCGATGTCGCGCCCGAGACGGCGGCGGAGATCGCGGCGGAGAAGAGCGAGGCCGGCGGCGATGCGGTGCAGGCGAACCGGTTCGAGAAGCTGATCAACATCAAGGATCGCGGCCAGATCTTCCGCGTCGATGTCGACACGATCGAACTGATCGAGGCGGCGGGCGATTACATGGTCATCAACACCGGCGACAATTCACTGGTGCTGCGCGAGACGATGAAGGATCTGGAGAAACGGCTGGATCCGCGCCGGTTCCAGCGGATCCACCGGTCGACGATCGTGAATCTGGACCTGGTCAAGCAGGTGAAGCCGCACACCAACGGCGAGTGCTTCCTGGTGCTGAACTCGGGCGCGAGCGTGAAGGTTTCGCGGTCGTATCGGGATGTGGTGGCGCGGTTCGTGCACTGAGGGGGCGGGCGATCATTACCCGCCGCCCCTTCCCCGTCATGCCGGGCTTGACCCGGTATCCATCGTGCAGCGCATTCTCACGCCGTTGATACGCGGCACGATGGACCCCGGCGCAAGGCCGGGGTGACGGAGGATAAGCGACCTACTTGAACGACCCGCTCGGGATCACACCGAACACCCGCGGATCGTTGTAGATGCCCGCCCGGTAGTTCGACGTGTCGATCACTTGCCGATCCGCACTGTCGGGTCGAGCACGGTCTCCGACAGCACGCCGTTCGCCGCCCCGACCTGCGCGCAGACGCCCTTGTCGTCGATCTCGGTGTGTAGCAGGCTCAGCCCACGCCGATGTGGAAATTGGGAATCGGGCGCGCGTCCAGTTCGGCCTCCGCGCCGTACCCCTTTGCCCTTGCTGGCGTTGGACAGCCCGCCGTTGCCGTTGGCGTCGTTGCCGTCGAGCTGGATATTGTCGACGACATAATAGAAGCCGGCGGCATTGAAGTGGATGCGGCCGTCCCAGAACGCGGTCTTCACGCCCGCTTCGTAGCTGGTGTTGGTCTCCGAATCGGCGGTCGTGTAGGCGGTGGCGAACACCGCCGAGCGGCCCGGGGCCGCGCGATCCTACCCGGCAGGCACGCGCCGCCCCTCGCCCAACCATGCTGCATCTGCTAACGGGCGCGGCGATGCTCAATCTGAACGCCATCACCGTGCGCCTCGGCGGGCGCGTCATCCTGGACGGCGCGACCGCGGCGTTGCCGCCGGGGTCGCGTGTCGGGCTGATCGGACGAAACGGCGCGGGCAAATCGACGATGGTGCGCGTGATCGCCGGGCTGCTGGAGCCAGACGACGGCTCCGCCGACATGCCGCGCGGTGCGAAGATCGGCTATATCGCGCAGGAAGCCCCGCACGGCGATGCGAGCCCGTTCGAGACCGTGCTGGCCGCGGATACCGAACGCGCCGCGCTGATGCTGGAAAGCGAGACGAGCGAGGATCCCGACCGGCTGGGCGATGTGTACGAGCGGCTGATCGCGATCGACGCCTATACCGCGCCCGCGCGCGCCGCGCAGATCCTGCTGGGGCTCGGCTTCGACGAGGACATGCAGGCGCGGTCGCTCGACAGCTTCTCGGGCGGGTGGAAGATGCGCGTGGCGCTCGCCGCGCTGCTCTTCTCGCAGCCCGACCTGCTGCTGCTCGACGAGCCCTCGAACCATCTCGATCTCGAAGCGGTGATGTGGCTCGAGGATTTCCTCAAAGGCTACAAGGCGACGATCGTGGTGGTCAGCCACGAACGTGATTTCCTGAACAACGTCGTCGATCACATCCTGCATCTGCAGGGCGGCAAGATCACGCTCTACCCCGGCGGGTACGACGCGTTCGAGCGGCAGCGCGCCGAACGGCTCGCGCAGATCGAGGCGGCGCGCGCCAACCAGGCGGTGCAGCGCGAGAAGCTGCAATCCTATATCGCCAAGAACTCCGCGCGTGCCTCCACCGCCAAGCAGGCGCAGAGCCGCCAGAAGATGCTGGCGAAGATGCAGCCGATCGCGGAGAGCTACAACGATCCGACGCTGTCGTTCGGCTTTCCCGACCCGACCGAGCTGCGCCCGCCGCTCATTACGCTCGACATGGCGGCGGTCGGTTATAGCGAGGTGCCGATCCTGAAGCGGCTGAACCTGCGGCTCGATCCCGACGACCGCATCGCGCTGCTGGGGCGCAACGGCAACGGCAAGACCACGCTCGCCCGCCTCCTCGCTGCGCAGCTCGCGCCGATGGAGGGCGACATGGCGGCGTCGGGCAAGATGAAGGTCGGGTATTTCACCCAGTATCAGGTCGAGGAACTCGACACCGACGACACCCCCGTCGAGCATATGGCGCATGCGATGAAGGGCGCCTCGCCCGCCGCCGTCCGTGGCCAGCTCGGCCGGTTCGGCTTTTCGGGCGACAAGGCGACGACCAAGGTCGGACGGCTGTCGGGCGGCGAACGCGCGCGGCTCGCACTCGCGCTGATCACCCGCGACGCGCCGCATCTGCTGATCCTGGATGAACCGACCAACCATCTCGACGTCGACGCGCGCGAGGCGCTGGTCCAGGCGCTGAACGCCTATACCGGCGCGGTGGTGCTGGTCAGCCACGACCGCCACATGCTGGAACTCACCGCCGACCGACTGGTCCTCGTCGACGACGGCACCGCGCGCGAATATGACGGCACGCTCGACGACTATATCGCGCTGATCCTGAAGGGCGACGGCGGCGGGAAGGGCGACGCGGCGTCGAAGGAAGCGCGCAAGGCGGACAGGAAAGCCGCCGCCGAAGCGCGCGAGAAGGACGCCTCACTCCGCAAGACGGTCCGTGAGCTGGAGGAACAGACCGCCAAGTTCACCAAGGAACGCGCCGCGATCGACCGCGCGATGTTCGATCCATCCAGCGCCGAACCCCGGTTCGCGCGGCTGTCGATGGGCGAACTCGGGCAGCGCCGCGCCGAGGTGCAGGCAAAGCTGGACGCGAGCGAAGCGAAATGGCTGGAAGCGAGCGAGGCACTGGAGACGGTCGGGGCTTGAGGGACCGGTGCTAGTTGCGGTTTATCCCGAATGATCGGCTCTGCAGTTTGAGCTTCCAGCGCTCCTCCATGGCCGCGATATCGCGGGTCGTCGAAAACGAACCCGCGACTTCCAGGATGCCGACGAGGTAATCCGACGCCGGACGATCGCGGAAACCGATCGCGTCTCCGCCGGCTGCTGCATGCGCCATCCAGCGGCCGAAGAAACCGTCGGCACCCTCCGCCATTCCGACATAATGCACGCGATCGCGCGGACAGGTCAGCGAATAGATGCCGTACGCGCAACGCAAAATAGCCTTCCAGCTCGGCGGCAGCGCCTCGATGGCGGACAGGGGTTCCAGAAATGCGGAATGTCCCGGATAAGGCGGCTCCTGCCCCGACGTTCGGATCTCACGGACGTCGTATCCCGATTTCGTCGCAAGTCGACGCCAGTTGCGGCCGATCGGCCAATCGATATGCAGCCGCCCCCGAAGATCGTCGAGCGCCGGCAACCGGTCGAGCGTATAGACATCGTAAGGCGCTCCATCGATCACGCCGCCACGAAGATGGTCGGGGATGACCGAAGGGGCCGGCGACACCTGCAGATTTTGGTACAGCCCAACGAACATCGTCCCCCCATCGGGGCTCGCCACGAAACTCGCCCAAATCGGGCTGGAGAAATGAGCACGCTGGCTGGCCTTTTGAACCGTTTGCCACGCTTCGAAAGCGTCTCGATCGGCAAACCAGGCGGCATAGGGCGTTCGTCCCACCGCGTTATGATGGCGCAGCAGCCGGACAGAGCCAGCATCGATGCCTTGCGTTGCCAACAGATCGGCGAACGCGAGCGGCACCTAGCCGGCGTCCGTATCAGCGGTATCCGCCCCCGCCGCCGGCCGTTCGAACCAGGCCTCGACCTCGCCCGACAGTTTCAGCGTCAGCGGGTTGCCCTTGCGGTCGACCTTCTTCCCCAACGCGACCTTGATCCACCCTTCGGAGCGCGAATATTCCTCGACGTCGCGGCGCTCGGCGCCCTTGAACCGGATGCCGATCCCGCGTGCGAGCAGCGCCTCGTCGAAATAGGGACTGCGCGGGTTGGTCGACAGGCGATCCGGTGGGATGTCGGCGAGCGGGGTATCGGTCATCCGCCCCGCCTAGAAGAAAACGCCCCGCCGCCGCCACAAAAAAAGGCGCGGGAGACATGCTCCCGCACCCCTTGCGATCCCAGTCCTCGCTGCTCAGTTGCAGACGCGGACCGGTACGTTCTGACCGTAATACGGGTCCCAATGCCACTGGTTCCAGCAACGCGGCGCATAATAACCGCGCGGATAACCGTAATAGCCGGGTCCCGGACCATAATAGCCGCGGCCATAATAGCCGCCATTGTAATAGCCGTTATGGTTGCTGGCGATCGCCGCACCGACGCCCAGCCCGACGAGCCCGCCGAGTACCGCTGCGCCGCCGGCACCGATCCCGCCGCGACCATGATAGCCATAGCCACCATGATATCCGCCGCGATAGCCACCGCCGTAACGCTGTGCGTCCGCCGGAGCCGCTGCCGTCAGCGCGGTTGCCGCCAACGCGATGCCCAGACCCGCCTTCTTCAACAATCCGTTCATTTCGAGCCTCCTCAATTTCGCCCGGTCCGCATCGGATATAACGCACTAGGTGCGACCGTGTTTCAGCGAATAGGCGAGTCGGCCTGAACCGACCCGGAATGCGTCGTTAAGTTGAGGTTTATGCTGGGGGAAGCGCGGCGTCCGGTACGCGGTGGCCGCGGCTCCACGGATGCGAAGCTGTGCCGCGGAAGCGGGCACGGGGGGTCGCAGGACGGCGGGTCGCCCGCTTGGTCCAGCGCCATACCGCCGCAACGGCCTCGAGTTGGTCGCATCTGACTCCCGCCGCGGCGGGGCGGCGTCGCAGCCTGTGCGGCGACCTTAGCCAGTTAGCCTCCTTCCGCTCGTTCGCGTCCAGATATCGCTTCCGCAGCCGGATCGGTTTCGCCGTCACCTTGATCTATTATCGTCCTCGGTATGAACGATTGTCTGCTCTAGCGCGGAACGTTTAGGAGCCTGAGACGGACACACTCCGAACCTAACGCAATCCATCTTACCAAACGCGCTCGACGCCAAACCCGTCGAACAGCTTCTCGTTCGAGACGAGCGCTACCCCCTCGCTGTTGGCCTGCGCGATCAGCAGTCGGTCAAACGGGTCGCCGTGCGGGTAAGGCAGCCTTCCCGCCCGCGCCGCGTGTTCGACCGTGATCGACAAAAACGTGAAGCCGAACGGCGCGAGCGCGGCCTCGAAATCGGGGATCAGGACGACGGCTTCCGGCAGCTTGCCGATGCGGTGCCTGGTCGTGATCTCGAACGCGGACGCAGCGCTGACGATCTTCTCGTTCGTGGCGTCGGCGATCGCAGCGCGTGCGCGCATCGACAGTCGCGGGTTATCGCCGAGCGCCCACAGCAACGCGTGGGTGTCGAGCAACAGCCTCAAGTGAGGCCCCAGTCCTTGAGTTCGTCGTCAGACAGCGGCGCGAACACTGAGTCGTCGATATCGAACTGGCCCTCGAACGCGCCCAGCAGCGGCTTCTTTGCCGCTGGCGCCTCGCGGACCAGTCGCACCACCGGCTCCTTGTTCCGCGCGATCACCACCTCCTCGCCCGCGAGCACGCGCTCGATCAGGCGGGACAGGTGAGTCTTGGCTTCATGGACGCTGACGGTTGCTGTCATAGATGCCAGGTTAGTCTATAGGCTGACTAAGGGCAAGCGGCACCCGCCGCGGCAAAGCCGCGTCGTCGGTCCTCGCCCAAGCGAAGTCGGGCGGGCGGGCAGGCCGCGGCGAGGCCGTGCCGCAGCGGCTTGGTGCGGCCCGCCTTATGCCGTGACCTTCGCGCGGCTCGCCTTCTTCCGCTCGTTCGCGTCCAGATGCCGCTTGCGCAGCCGGATCGACTTCGGCGTCACCTCGACCATCTCGTCGTCGTCGATATAGGCGATCGCCTGTTCCAGCGTCGCGCGCTTGGGCGGGGACAGGCGGACCTGGTCGTCCTTGCCGCCCGATGCGCGGAAGTTGGTCAGCGCCTTCGTCTTCATCGGGTTGACCTCGAGATCGTCGGGCTTCGCGTTCTCGCCGACGATCATGCCCTCGTACAGCGTCTCGCCATGGCCGATGAACAGGATGCCGCGCTCCTCCAGCGGGCCGAGCGCATAGCTGTTCGCCTCGCCCGATCCGTTCGAGATCAGCACGCCGTTCTTGCGGCCCTCGATCTTGCCCTTGTGGGGGCCGTATTTCTCGAACAACCGGTTCATGATGCCGGTGCCGCGCGTGTCGGACAGGAACTCGCCGTGGTAGCCGATCATGCCGCGGCTCGGCGCGGAGAAGGTGATCCGCGTCTTGCCGCCGGTCGACGGGCGCATGTCGGTCATCTCGCCCTTGCGCAGGTTCATCTTCTCGACGACCGTGCCCGAATGTTCGTCGTCCACGTCGATGATGACGGTCTCGTACGGCTCGGTCTTCTGGCCGTTCTCGTCCTCGCCGAACAGCACGCGCGGGCGGCTGATGCCGAGTTCGAAGCCTTCGCGGCGCATCGTCTCGATCAGGACGCCGAGCTGCAATTCGCCGCGGCCGGCGACTTCGTAGCTGTCGCGGTCGGACGCTTCGGTCACCTTCACCGCGACGTTCGATTCCGCCTCGCGGAACAGGCGGTCGCGGATCATCCGGCTCGTGACCTTCGTGCCCTCGCGCCCCGCCATCGGGCTGTCGTTCACCGCGAAGCGCATCGACAGCGTCGGCGGATCGATCGGCTGCGCGTGCAGCGGCTCGGTCACCTGCGGATCGGCGATGGTGTTGGCGACGGTCGCGATCGACAGCCCGGCCAGGCTGATGATGTCGCCCGCCTTCGCCTCCTCGACGGGCACGCGGTCCAGGCCGTGGAAGGACAGGATCTTCGACGCACGGCCGGTCTCGACGATCTTGCCGTCGTTATCCAGCGCGTGGATCGGCTGGTTGATCCTCACCGTGCCCGAATTGACCCGCCCGGTCAGGATGCGGCCCAGGAACGGATCGCGGTCGAGCAGCGTGACGAGGAAGGTGAACGGCACGTCCTCGACCTCGACCTTGGGCGCGGGCACATGGGACACGATCGTCTCGAACATCGGGATCAGCGTGCCTTCGCGCGCGTCCATGTCGGTCGAGGCGTAGCCGTTGCGGCCCGACGCGTAGAGCACGGGAAAATCGAGCTGATCGTCGTTGGCGTCGAGCGAGACGAACAGGTCGAACACCTCGTCGAGCACTTCCTGGATGCGCGCGTCGTTGCGGTCGACCTTGTTGACGACGACGATCGGCTTCAGGCCGAGCGCGAGCGCCTTGCCGGTGACGAATTTGGTCTGCGGCATCGCGCCTTCGGACGAATCGACCAGCAGGACGACGCCGTCAACCATGCTGAGGATGCGCTCCACTTCGCCGCCGAAATCGGCGTGGCCGGGCGTATCGACGATGTTGATGCGGATGCTTTCGGATGCGCCCGGCGGAGTCCAGTCGACCGACGTCGGCTTCGCAAGGATCGTGATCCCGCGCTCTTTCTCCAGGTCGTTGGAATCCATCGCCCTTTCCTCGATCCGCTGATTGTCGCGGAAGGTGCCGGACTGGCGGAACAGCTGATCGACCAGGGTCGTCTTGCCGTGATCGACGTGCGCAATGATCGCCACGTTACGGAGGCTCATGGGAATTCCTGATTGTCTTGGATGTCGGTCGGGCGCGCCCATAGCGCAAATGGTGCGTTGCGGGAAGGGTCGGGCGCGGCGCATCACCAGATCGCGGTCGAGGCCTGCCACCTGTCCCCCACCCGCGGCATTCCGCCCGTCGCTTCCCCGGCGTCGCCGCGCCACAGCCCCAGTTCCACGGGCAACGCCCGGTGATCGAACATCGTCGCACCGCTCCAGCCGACGAAGACCGACGAAAAACGCGCAAATCCTGCCGAAGCGATATCGCCCGTGAGCGCCGACCGCGCCCGCCGCCCCAACGCCGCGGCCGCCGGCCCCGTCAGCGGATCGAGCACGGGCGCAAGGACCAACAACGCGACGAGCGCCGGGTGGACGACATCGACCGACAGCCAGCCGTCGACATAGGCATGGTCCCCGAGCCCGAACGCCGCCAATCGATCGCCGACCTCGTCCGCCCGCTGCAGGGCCGACACGCCCAGCGCGCGCAACGCGCCGCCATCGCGTGCTTGCGCCGCTGCGATCACCGTGCCGACGCCCGCGAGGTCCCGCTCGGTCGGCGACCAGTTAAAGCCGTGATAGACGACGCCCATCGCCGACGACTACCGCGCCGCGCTCACTTCTGGCAATTTTGGAGCGACCCGTTGACGATGGACGCGACGGCCGGGAAATTATCGGCATTATATTTGAAGACGAGCGCGGCATTCGCCTGCGCCTTGCTGTTGCTCGGTCCGAGCGTGACTCTGGTGATCGACCAGTGGCCCGCCGGATCATTGTCGAATACCGCGGGCCAGGGGCTTGCCGACGCGGGCTGCTGGACGCCCTGGGGCAATGTGACCGGGATCGTACCCCCACCATTGACCGGCACGGGTACGTTCGGTGCGTTCACCTCCAGCTTCAGCCAGCACGCGCGCGAGTTGTCGGTCACGCTGCCGAACGACAGCGTCCCGCCGGAGATACCGAAATTGCCGGCGCTCCAGTCGACATGACCGCTATTCGCGTCGGCCGGCAAGCCGCGATAGATGTAGACCGTGCCCGGGACCGGCGCGGGCGGCAGCGCAACCGGCGCGACCGGGGCTTGCAGCATATGCTCGGCGACGGGCGCGGCCGGAGCGCTGGGATGCGGTTGCGGCGCGCATCCCGCGAGCAGGACGATTGGAAGGATGGCGGCGGCGCCGACGGTGCGGATCATGATGGGCTCTCCCGTTGATGCGCGATGCTCGGCAGGCGCGGGGTGCCGGTAAAGCCGGGGCGCATCCGGAATGGCGGTGCCTGGCGCGCGCATCTCGGGCGGCTCGATCCGTTTCGGGCCATTCATTCGCGCACACGCCAAGGTCGTGCCGCTTGCGCGCACTGGGTGTACTATTTACATGACACACTTGAATGAAGCCGCGGTTCGCGTCAGGGTGATACATCCGCAAGGAGGAATGTGATGGCGACGACGGCAGACACGATAACCGCCGAACCCGCTCTGGTGCTGACGCCACCCGATCCGGTTCCCGTGGTCGCGGCCGCCCGGGCGTCGGGCCTGGTGCCGGTCGACGATGCGAAGAAATCCGAACTCGACGCGCGGGTCGACGGCTTCGTGACCGATCTGGTCGCGCAGGACGTCAACTCGCCCGAATTCGGCAAGCGCGTCGATGCGATCACCGCGATGGGCGCGAAGGAAATTCGCGCCGCGGCGGGCCAGTCGAACCGCTTCCTCGATCGCCCGGTCCGCGCGATGGACAAGGAAACGGGGGTCGGTGCCGACCTGGCCGAACTGCGCCGCACGATCGAGAAGCTCGATCCCGGCAAGCAGGGCAAGCTGTCGGGCCCGCGCAAGATCCTCGGCATCATCCCGTTCGGCGGCAAGCTGAATACCTATTTCGACAGCTACGAATCCTCGCAGACGCATATCTCCGGCATCCTGAAGAGCCTGGCCTCGGGCAAGGACGAGCTGCTGATGGACAATGCCGCGATCGACACCGAACGCGCGAACCTGTGGACCGCGATGGGGCGGCTGGAACAGATGATCCATCTGACCCGCACGATGGACGCGAAGCTGGAGGAGAAGGCCGACGAGCTGGACGCGACCGACCCCGCCAAGGCGAAGGCGCTGCGCGAGACCGCCTTGTTCTACACCCGCCAGCGCAGCCAGGACCTGCTGACGCAGATGGCGGTGACGGTGCAGGGCTATCTCGCGCTCGACCTCGTGAAGAAGAACAATGTCGAGCTGGTGAAGGGGGTCGATCGCGCGTCGACCACCACCGTCTCCGCGCTTCGTACCGCAGTGACGGTCGCGCAGGCGCTGACCAACCAGCGGCTCGTGCTGGAACAGATCACGCAGCTGAACACGACGACCGCGAACATCATCGAATCGACCGGCAAGCTGCTCGCGTCGAACACCGCGCAGATCCACGAACAGGCCGCCGCCGCGACGATCCCGCTCGAGACGCTGCAGCGCGCGTTCCAGAATATCTACGACACGATGGACGCGATCGACACGTTCAAGCTGAAGGCGCTCGACAGCATGAAGACGACGGTCGACGCGCTCGGCAACGAGGTCGAGAAGTCGAAGGGCTATATCGCGCGCGCCGAGGGCGCACAGCAGAGTGCGCTGAAGGGTCCGACGGACACGTACCGACTGGAGGCGATGTAATCCCGTGAGCGATGTCGACGACGCCATTGCAAGCGCGCGCGCCTCCTGGTCGCGGATCAGCGAGGGGCATGACGGACCGGCCTTGCCCCGCCCCCGCCGCGGCCAGGGTCGCGCGATCGGGCGGCGGCTCACGCGGATCGCCGCCGCCGATGCCGCGATCCTGGTAGCGGCGTTCGTGGTGGGCCTCATCATGCCGATCGGGATCATGGGCGCGGTGCTGGTGATGGCGGCGCTGCTCGCCGCCACGCTGCTGCTCGCGGTCTGGCCGCAGGACCGCGCGCCGCCGCCCGAGAAGCTGCGCACGGTCGATATCCGCGCGCTGCCCGCGCAGACCGAACGCTGGCTGGATGCGCAGCGTCCCGCCCTGCCCCCGCCCGCGCGCGCGATGGTGGACCGGATCGGTACCCGGCTCGATGCACTGTCGCCGCAACTGGCGCGAGTGGACGGCGATACCGAGGATGCGCTGGAACTGCGCCGCCTGATCGGCGAGCAGCTGCCCGCCTTCGTCGCCGATTACGCGCGCGTTCCCGCGACGCTGCGCCAGGTCGAGCGCAACGGCCGCACCCCGGACGGCGAACTGGTCGACGGGCTGAAGCTGATCGAGCACGAGATCGGCCAGATGACGCAGCGGCTGGCGGAGCATGACCTCGACAGCCTCTCGACGCGCGGACGGTTTCTCGAGATGAAATATCAGGATGACGGCGACGTCGCCGGGGAGACGAAATGAAGGCACAGACACTGCGCAAGGTCCGCTTGTTCCACAATTATCTCGCGGTGTTCTTCGCACCCGCGATCCTGTTCTTCGCCTTCACCGGCGGGTTGCAGACCGCGGAATTGCACGAACGACATGGCGACACCGCGCCGCCGCGCTGGATCGTCGCGATCGCCGATCTGCACAAGCACCAGACGATCGGCGGTCACAAGCGCCCGGATGGCGCGGCGGCTGGCCCCGGTGGCGGCAAGCCCCACGACGCGGGCGCACCTGCCCCGACGGCGCGCGGCGGCGGCGACCACGACGAAGGCTTCGTCGCCGAAAAGCCCTTCGTGGTCCTGCTGGCCCTCGCGCTGTTCGTGACGACCGCACTCGGTCTCGTCATCGCGGTCGCGACGCCATCGACCCGGCGGATATCCTTGGTGCTGATTGCCGCTGGGGTCGTGGTGCCGGTGCTGCTGCTGCTTTAGATATCGGAAAACGCGATCATGGGGGCGTGGGGCGCGATCATCATGGGTTTCTTCGGGGCGGTGTTCGCGGCGCTCACGATGCATTGGCAGTGGCATGCGGCCGGGCTGCCGCTAACGATCCCCTTCACCGTTTTCGCGGCGATCGCCCTTGCCGCGGCTCATGTGATCCGTCTGCCGGGCACCGGCATCGTCCCGTCCGAACGAGCCAGGCGCGCCATCATGTGGAGCAGTATCGCCGAGGGGATCGGCTTGTTTCTCGCGGCGAATATCGTCATCAATCTGCACCGGCCCGATCTGCTGCTGCCCGCAATGGCGCTGGTCGTCGGACTGCATTTCCTGCCGATCGCCTTCGCCGCGACGTTCCGCCCGTTCTGCGTTTTGGGTGCAGCGCTCATTCTGTCGGCGATCGTCGGTTTGATCGCGCCCGCGCCGTTGGGTGGCGCATTGGCGGGTCTGACATCAGCGCTCGGCTTGTGGACCGCAGCCATCATCGCCGTGCGCCGCGACTGGCGTGCCAAGCGGGGGGTCGGGGTGACGATTTAACCCGTATCGCGACTAAGGTTTACCCCAATGCCGCCGCCGCCCGTCCGGCCAGCCGCGACACCGCCGCGCCGTGGATCCCGGGCGCACAGGCAAGCACCCCGAAGGCCTGCGGGTCGGGTTTGTTGAAGCCGAGCGCCCCGCCCAGCGCATCGCTGACCGATGCCCCCGCCTCGCCCGCCACCAGCACCGCCGCGGCGATGTCCCATTCATGGCCCCAGCGAAGCGTCGCGACCAGGTCCGCCTCGTCCGCCGCCACCATCGCGATGCGCAGCGCGATCGAATTGGGTTTTTCGACCAGCACGAAATCGCGGTCCGCCTTGGGCAAGGCGTCCGCGGGCACCCGCGCACCAGCTAAAACCCCGAGCGATCCCGCCGCCAGCGCCACGCCGTTGCGCGATGCCCCCGCGCCCGCCACCGCGATCCAGCGTTCGCGCCGCGCGGGCGCGTCGAGCACCGCGACCACCGGTCGGCCATCTTCGACCAGCGCCACCGACACGCACCAGCCGCGCCGCCCGCGGATATAGTCGCGGGTCCCGTCGATCGGATCGACCACCCACACCCGGTCGCACGCCAGCCGCGAAGGGTCGTCCGCGGTCTCCTCCGACAACCAGCCCGCATCCGGGATCAGCGCGCCAAGCCGCGCGCGCAGCATCCGGTCGACGTCGAGATCGACCTCGCACACCGGGCTGCCCTCGTCCTTCTCCCACATGCGGAACTCGGTGCGCCAACGCGCGAGCGCCATCTGCCCGGCCTCCGCCGCCGCGGCGGCGATCGCCTGCGCCAGCGCAGGCGTATCAGCCACTCGCCACCGTCATCCCGTCGATCCGGATCGTCGGCACGTTGACCCCGTAGCGGAATTCCAGATCGTTCGCGGGCGTCAGCGCCAGGAACATGTCCTTCAGATTGCCCGCGATCGTGAACTCGGCGACCGGCCCGGCGATCTGCCCGTTCTCGATCCGGAAGCCCGCCGCGCCGCGGCTGTAATCGCCCGTCACGCCGTTGACGCCCATCCCGATCAGTTCGGTCACGTAAACGCCAGACGCGATGTCCGCGATGAGCGTATCGGGCGGTACGTAGCCCGCGGCCATGTACAGATTGCTGGTCATCACCCCCGGCGCACCGCCGATCCCGCGCGCGGCGTGGCCGGTCGGCTCCAGCCCCAATTGCCGCGCCGAGGCCGAATCGAGCAGCCAGGTCTCCAGCATCCCGTCCTCGACGATCGCGGTCGGCGATACCGGCAGCCCCTCGCCATCGAACGGTCGCGACCTGAGCCCGTGCGGGCGATGCGGATCGTCGGCGATGGTCATCCCCTCGGCGAACACCCGCGTGCCGAGCGCATCCAGCAGGAAACTGGTCTTGCGCGTGATCGCCTGCCCGCCGATCGCGCCGATCATATGCCCGAGCAGCGACGAACCGACACGCGGGTCGTAGATCACGGTCATCGGTCCGCTCGCGAGCCGCCCCGGATTGATGCGCGCCACCGCGCGCTCGCCCGCGCGCCGGCCGATCGCGTCGGGTGCGTCGAGATGCGCGCGGCGGCGGGCGGCGGTGTGCGCGTAATCGCGCTGCATCGCGCCGCCCTCCCCCGCCAGCACGCTCGCCGACAAGCCGTGCGAGGTCGTCGCATAGGCACCCGCGAACCCGTGGCTCGTCGCGACCGCCCAGACGCCGCGCGACGCACTCGCCCCGCCGCCTTCGCTGTTGGTCACGCCCGGTACCGCACGCGCCGCATCCTCCGCCGCCAGCGCGGCATCGCGCAGCGTCTCCGGCGAGACATCCGCGCCGTCGTCCAGGTCGAGCAGCGGCGGATCGCCGTGCAGCAGCCGTTCCTGCGGCGCGAGCCCCGCCCACTCGTCCTCGGGTGCCTCGCGCGCCATCGCCACTGCGCGCTCGACGAGCTGCGTGAGCGAGGCGTCCGACAGATCCGACGTCGAGACGCTGGCGTTCCGGCGACCTACGAACACGCGCAAGCCCAGTTCGGCGCTTTCCGACCGACCGACATCCTCCAGCTTGCCGAGGCGCACGGACACGTCGAGCGAGGAATCGGCGGCAACGGCCGCGTCCGCGGCATCCGCGCCGGCCCTGCGGGCGCGGTCGACGATATCGGTGGCGCGCTGACGCGCGGTATCGGGTTCGAGCATGGAGGCGATCTAGGGACGCGAGGCGCGGAGCGCTAGCGGTCTCGTCCATGCCGGGCTCGTCCCGGGATCCAGGACCAGAAGCGCCATCGCTCGTCACTCGGGATGCCGGGACGAGCCCGGCATGACGGATAGGTTACCCCGCGCTCCCCACCACCACGCACGCGGCGAACACCAGCAGCCCCGCCACCCGGTTCGACCGGAACCGCGCCAGCGCATTCGCGCCATCCCCCGGGACCAGCGTCACGACCTGCCAGCCAAGATGCGCAGCCGCCGGCACCAGCGCCAGCAACGCGAACGGATCGGGCCGCACCAGCCAGACCGCCGCCGCCCACAGCACCACCGCCGCTGCGTAGAACCCGGCGACCCCGCCGCGCACGTGCCCCCCCATCCGCAGCGCGGACGATCGCACGCCGATCAGCGCATCGTCCTCCCGGTCCTGCAGCGCATAGATCGTATCATAGCCGATCACCCATGCGATCGACCCCCCGTACAGCAGCCACATCGGTGCCGACAGATCGCGCGCCACCTCGCTCCAGCCGACCAGCAGCGCCCAGGAGAACACGATCCCGAGCCATGCCTGCGGCCACCACGTGATCCGCTTCATGAACGGATAGGCCGCAACGGGCGCGAGGCTGGCCAGGGCGACGATCGCCGCGAGCGGGTGCAGCTGGAGCAGCACGACCAGCCCGACCAGGCACAGCACCGCCAGCCAACCCCAGGCGAGCCGCATCGACACCAGCCCGCTCGGGATCGGCCGCGCCCGCGTCCGCGCGACCTGCGCGTCGAGATCGCGGTCGACGATGTCGTTGTAGACGCACCCCGCGCCGCGCATCGCGATGCTGCCGAGCAGCAGCCAGAGGATCAATCGCCAATGCTCGGCGATCCCGCCCGCCAGCGCGACGCCCCATGCGCCCGGCCAGAACAGCAGCCACCATCCGATCGGCCGATCGAAGCGGGCGAGCAGGGCGAGGCCCCGCATCCCTGGCGGCAGGCGGCCGACGAGGCTGCGATGTTCGCTGTCGGGGACGATATCGACCATGTCGTCCCTTGCCCCGGCAGGGGCCATCCGAACAAGCTCCGCCTTCGTCCCGCCTTCAAGTCGTGCGAGAGCGCACGCATGATCGGACTTTCCGTCGCCGTCGGCCGCTTCGTGGAGGCGCTGTTCTGGGCCATCCTGCGCGCGGGCGGCGTGGTCGGCCTTGCGGTGCTGGGCGGCCTCGCGGTGCTGGTGGTGGTGGGGCTGGTGCTGCGCGGGGTATGGCGACGGCGGTGATCGGCGCGTTGCGACCATGGTCGCAACGCCTTTCACCGACTCATAAGTCAATAGCAGATACCCACCCCGGCGAAGGCCGGGGCCCAGTTGCGAGACGATCGTGGCGCAGCGATACCCTCGCTCACATCAACCTCGACAACTGGGCCCCGGCCTCCGCCGGGGTGGGGATTATGCGCGTTCATTCCGTAATCGCGCCGGGGACCCAAGCCCGCGTTCCGCATGACGCGGCACCGAACCCACGCTACCACCGCCCCATGACCGCCATCCCCGCCTGGCCCCCGCGCTCCACCGCGCGGCTGTTCGTCGAGACCCCGCTCGCCCCCGGTCCCTTAACCATCGACGGCCCCCAGGCGCATTACCTCGTCGGCGTCATGCGGATGAAGGTCGGCGATCCGCTCAAGCTGTTCGACGACGCGACCGGCGAATGGCTCGCCATCGCCCGCGATGTCGGGCGGCGGCACGTGTCGCTGGACGTAACCGATCACCTCGCCGCGCGCGAACCCGTCCCCGATCTGTGGCTGTGCGCCGCGCCCATCAAGAAGGGCCGGATCGACTGGGTGGCGGAAAAGGCGTGCGAGCTGGGCGTGGCGCGCTTCGTCCCCGTCGTCACGCGGCGGACGATCGTCGACAAGACCAACACCGACCGGCTGCGCGCGCACATGATCGAGGCCGCGGAACAATGCGGCCGCACCGCGCTGCCCGCGGTCGACGAACCGGTGAAGCTCGCCGCCATGCTGCGCGACTGGCTGCCCGAACGCGCGCTGTTCTTCGCCGACGAGACCGGCGGCGCGCCCGCGCTGGCGGCGATGCGCGACCGCCCCGGCCCCGGCGCGATCCTGATCGGCCCCGAAGGCGGCTTCGACGACGAGGAACGCGATCTGATCCGCGCACTGCCCGCCGCGACCGGCATCACCCTCGGCCCCCGCATCCTGCGCGCCGATACCGCGGCGGCGGCGGCGGTCGCGCTTTGGATGGCGGCGGTGGGGGACTGGTAGGACGGAATTTGGTGGAAACCAGACGTAGTTTCCTTGGGTCTCAACCAGCTAAACGTTGTCATTCGATGTAATCGCAGACTTCAAACTGAAAGAGCAGAACGCAGCGTAAATACAGAGGAAAAGCCAGAACCATCGCGGATCATCGGACCGATGAATTGACCCATGCTTCGCGGGCAAAGTACCGGTGATCAAGCCGAAGACAACGAAAAGTCCCCAACCGAGGGTACTCAAAATCCACCATTTACGACGGGTGGAGGTCGCCGTTCGTTCATCCGCCAACCTGTAATCCTTTATAATGAGAGCTTGCGCACGCTATGAGCAATCGCGAAAAGGTCAATCTATCAGGTGTGGGGATGTCTACAATTAGCGTTAGCGGCTTCTATAATTTCTTCTGCGTCGCCATTCACGGAAGAATAGTTGAACGAACTTAATCGGGATAAAGATCGCGATTGCGATCATCAGGAGCGCTAAGATACCCAACCCAATGACGAACCAAGGATCCTCGTTACCCATTCGACAAAGCTAGCAGATCGTGGGTAGCCCGCAATTGGCGAAACCCGTCGTTGCGAGCAGCCTAGCGGCGAAGCAACCCAGCTTTCGTCCTGCGCACCGGATCGCTTCGCTACACCCGCACGACCGCACGACCGCACGCACGAATTCCCTGTCCTACATCCGCAGCCGATAAGAAGGTCGCCCGATGCCTTCGACCCGCTTCGACTCCACCCCCGAACGCTCTCCCCGCCGACCCTCGGCGCGCGATGTGGAGGATGCGATGGCAGTCCTCCACTTCCTCCACTTCCGCGGCGTAAGTCCCTGTTTTCCCACAGTCCGGGTAAACCGTCTCGAGGACCCGATCGCCACCCCTAGCGCCCCCGTTCATCGCAGCGTAAGGCGCGCGCCATGACGACCGCCGCGCCAAAGCCGATCATCGAAACCCGCGACCAGCTGATCGAGAGCTTCGCGCGCGGCGAGAAGCCGAAGGATCGCTGGCGGATTGGCACCGAGCACGAGAAGTTCGTCTACGCCCTCTCGGATCATCATGCGCCGTCCTATGACGAGCCGGGCGGCATCCGCGACCTGCTGACCGAGCTGGAACCGCATGGCTGGAAACCGGTATACGAGGGCGACAACGTCATCGCGATGTCGGGCGCGGACGGCAGCATCAGCCTGGAACCCGCAGGCCAGTTCGAACTGTCGGGCGCGCCGCTCGACAATCTGCACCAGACCTGCGCCGAGACGGGCCGCCACCTGGAACAGGTGAAGGCGGCGGGCGAGAAGCTCGGCATCGGGTTCCTGGGCCTCGGCATGTGGCCCGACAAGACCCGCGCGGAGCTGCCGGTGATGCCCAAGGGCCGCTACGCGATCATGCGCGCGCACATGCCGCGGGTGGGAACGATGGGCCTCGACATGATGCTGCGCACCTGCACGATCCAGGTGAACCTGGACTATGCGTCCGAAGCGGACATGGTGAAGAAGTTCCGCGTCGGCCTCGCGCTGCAGCCGCTCGCGACCGCCTTGTTCGCGAATTCGCCGTTCCTGGAAGGGAAACCCAACGGATATCTGTCGTACCGAAGCCATATCTGGTCGGACACCGACCCCGCACGCACCGGTATGTTGCCCTTCGTGTTCGAGGACGGGTTCGGGTACGAACGCTATGCCGAATATGCGCTCGATGTGCCGATGTACTTCGTCTGCCGCGAAGGGCGGTATATCGATGCCGCCGGACACAGTTTCCGCGATTTCCTGAAGGGGGAATTGGCGGTCCTGCCCGGCGAGAAGCCGACGATGGACGACTGGACCGACCATCTGTCGACCGCTTTTCCCGAGGTGCGTCTGAAGACCTTCCTCGAAATGCGCGGTGCGGATGGCGGCCCCTGGAACAAGATCTGCGCGCTGCCCGCGCTCTGGGTCGGGCTGCTCTACGATCAGGGCGCGCTCGATGCGGCGTGGGACCTCGTCAAGGACTGGGAGATCGACGACCGCCAACGTTTGCGCGATGCGGTGCCGAAGCTGGCGCTCGACGCGCCTTTGCCGGGGGGCGGACGGTTGCGCGACATCGCGGGCGCGGTGCTCGACATCGCCGGTGCGGGACTGGCGGCGCGGGCGCGGACCAATGGTGCTGGCGACGACGAGACCGGGTTCCTGGAGCCGTTGCGCGATATCGTGCGATCGGGAAAGGTGCCGGCGGAGACGCTGCTCGACCGGTATTACGGCGTCTGGGGCGAAGACCTGTCGAAGGTTTACGCGGAAGAGAGTTTCTAGAACCGCACCACCGCCCGCTTCGCCCATGCAAACGCCCGCGGCACCGGGGCATTGCGCTCCATCCAGTCGCTATAGTCGCGGTATGCCGGATCGAGCGACAGATGCGCCTCCTCGGTCTTCGCGCGCCAGTAATAGACCCCGCTGACCGCCGCCATCATCAGCGTCGCGCGCACCGCGTCGAAGCCGCTGCCCATCGTCAGCACCGGCACCGTCGTCAGCCACCACAGGCAATTCTTCGCGAGATACGCCGGATGCCGCGTGAAACGATACGGCCCGTGCGTCAGGATGCCGCGATTGGTGAGGTTCGAGAAACGCGGCCCGAACGCGACCGTCGCCCAGGCATAGAGACCTGCCAGCACGACCAGCACCACGCCGACCGCGTACAACAGCACGGGATGCCGCTGGAACCAGAAAACCCAGTCGCGCGCGCCGATCGAATAATCCAGCGGCAGGCCGTTCCCCATCATGGCTGTAGGCGGATAGCAGATCAGCGCCGCCATCCACGCCGCCGCGAACGGGTTCGCGCTGCGGATATGCGAATCGAGCGGGCGGAAGGTCAGGATATAGCCGACCGTCGCGAAGATCATGTCGATCACGAACATGAACGCGATCGCCAGATTGGCGAGCGCGACCGGATTGCGCAGCACCGCCGGCCCGATCCCGCGGACGAACGCGCCGTAACCGCCGGGCACCCCCGCCAGCATGAAGGCCAGGAAGAAGGTCTTGACCGCCCAGGTCCGCAGATGCGCCGAGACCGCGCCGGGTTCGATCCCCGGCTGCCCCGTCAGCCACGCGCCCAACGCCCAGGCCCCGTCGCGCGGCTCCACCAGATGACGGTCGAGCCACAGCACATAGGGGATCGAGGCGACGAACAGGACCGGCGCGGCGACCGTGAAGCACGACATCGCGAACTGGAAATTGCCGGTCCAGTAGAATCGGAACGTCCCGTAGATCAGCGCCATCCCCGCCCAGGTCGCCCAGTAACCGGCGAGCTTCGTCAGGCTGGTGTCGAGCGACGCCCGCCAGCCGCGCGGGGCGGACCAGTCGATTCCGGTCGTCGGACTGCGATGCACCTTGTCCACCAGCAGCGACCAGCCGGCCATGACGACCGCGCAGGCCGCCAGATCGACCAGCGCCGAATAGGGACCATCCAGCCCGTACCAGCAGGCGATGCCGAGCCAGCCCAGCAAGCCGGTCAGCCCCGCCAGCCCGGCACCGGTAGTGACCGCGGACGCGGGCCGCGGGTCGGTCTTCGATTGCGATGCCAAAGCGAGATCGTGATACATAAGCCAGGGTCTAGCGCGAAATTGGTAAGGAAGCCGTGAACCATCCCGGCTTGCGATCCGCCCCCCCTCCGCGCTGCCACGACGGATACGGGTATGGCGCAATGGTAGTGCAGCCGCCCTCTAGGTTATCGCGAATGCGACAAATGCGAGGCTCCCTGCGCCAAGCGCCGACGCTTTGTCGCCAGCCAAGTAATGACCTGGCTTTTGCTTGCAGAACACCTACCCCGGTCTCTCGCGACCATGGCAAGCCGCTTTCTAACGATCACTATGGTTGGCGGGTGCGAAGGTCAGATCGTACTCGCGCTCGCCGGTTGTGAAGGGCGGGCCCGGAACGGCGGTAAGGGCACCATCCATCGCGATAGCGAAGCCATAGATCGCACCCGGTTTGCCATCGACGGGGTTGGAGATGGCTAAAGATATTGGCCGCCGGGACTGAGCGCGAGGCGGAACGCGGAAGGAACAGCGGTGCCGCTGCCTGACGCCGTGATGCCGCCCGTGCCGTCCAGTCGATAGCCCTGGACCTTGTTGTCATCGCTGCTCGCGAGATAGAGGAAGTTGCCTGAAGGCGTGATCACACCAGACCGGGCATAGCCGGGCGTCGCAAAGGTGCCTGCTGGCGTCAGGCCCCCCAATGCGGCGACGCGGTAGACGCAGCCAAGGTCCTTGGCGTCAACTGGCGCAACGTAGAGTAGCTTTCCATCGAGGCTGAGGGTCGTGCTCAACGGCCGTATCGGTGTCGCTACCTTCGACGAAAGCTGCGGACGTTGCGGATCTGCCAAGGAAATGACCGCGATGGAAGGAACAGCGTCGCTGCCCTGGCCCGTGTTCGGCACGAACGGGAACTTGCCATCGGGCGTGATCGCGGAGGTGAAGCCGGCCTGCACGTTGATGCCGAGCGACTGGCCCTGCGCCGCGCCCGGTGCAAGGCTGAAATGGCTGACCGTCGAACCGGGTGCGTAAAGGTCGGACCCGTTCGGATGAAAAATCAGGTCGCCACCTCCGGGAGACGCTATCAGCCTTGAGGGCGTCGGCGCACCTGTGGTGGTCGACAGGTCGTAGAGCGTCAGGTCGGCACGAGAGATATTCTGGACCTGATCGAGCAGGGTGGACATCGACACAAGCAACTGGTGTCCCGACGGCCTCGCCTTGACATAGAAGACGTACGTGTCCGCGGCCGCGGAAAGCCCGCCTTGCAGCGACTGGCGGCCGGTGGCGGCATCGAACGCGAAATATTCCAGCCGGCCGACGCCAGCATCGGCGGCCGTGTGAGGAACTGCGGCATAGGCGAACGTCGAGGCCGATGTCGTGCAGACTACGATGATTGTGAGTACGTCCGCGTTCCCGACGACTCCTGCACCATTCTGGACGCCACATGTCTGGCTTGGAGCGCTGGGCTGCGTTCCAATGGTGATGCTGTAGCTTGCCCCGCTTGCGAGCTGCGCGGGCAGAACGAAGCTCCCGTTGGCCGCGACCGACAGGGTGTCGGCACCGTTCCTCAGCGTAAGGCCGGTACCCGACAGACCGGACACGGTCCCGCCCACTGCAAAGGTCGTCGATGTCGGGGATCCCGACGTTCCGTCGCCGCCGCAGCTCGCGACGAGCACTGACAGACAAAGCACGAAGCTTGCCCGGTGCTCGCCTGCAGGAACGCGATTGGTCGAGAAGCACCGTCCGACATGGTAATGGATCCCGTTAGCGTTCCTATTCTTCCCTACGCCCGATAGCTCAGGTCACAACGGCAATGGCAGTCAATGCGAAGTCGTCGCCACGCTAAAGCAGTTCGCGCTTCGAAGAGCGGCCTCCAGGCATCGTGACGGTGCTCGCCGATGGTGTGCAAGGGCTGCTCGCACGACCGTGGTGCATATCCAGCAGGTCTATGTTGACCATATGCGTGTCGTCGTGCCACTGAGCGGACGCATCGCCGCGAGACAATCCGGCAGCCAACGCTAGAACCGTGCGATGACAACGGCTAGCGGGTATAGTACAATGGTAGTACAGCAGCCTTCCAAGCTGAATACGCGGGTTCGATTCCCGCTACCCGCTCCACCGGCATCGGCCCAGTCCCGGCACGCGGCGAAGGCGACCGATCCGGTCCCGACGCCGTCTTATCATTTAGTAAATGGGCGTCGCGACGAACTTGCTATCCTTGATGCATACGTTCCCCCCGAGCACTTTGAACTGGCGTCCCGTTCATCCCCCTTCCCCGGAACGGGACGCCTTTTTGAGGGCTAATCGGCGTCCTTCTCTATGCTGATCCCGATCCGCTTCAGCAGCTCGAGCGATTCGTGCATCCGCGTCTTCGACTCACCAGACAGCGCGGCGACCTCGGTCTTGATCTCCTCGGCGGAGTGGACGACGTCCAGCGCCTGCTGCGTCGTCAATTCCCCGGCCTCGACGAGGGCGTGCAGGATGCTTTCCGCCAGGATCAGCGCAGCCTGGCCATGTGCGTCGGGCTCCCCCGCCCGCGCGGGCGGGTCGATCGCAAAATTGTCGTTGGCGCGATGTGGCATGATGATCCGCCTGCCTCGAGTTTGGTGGAAGGATTGCATTTATCGGCCGAAAGCGCGCGAAATCGGCACCGACGACCGGGCTGCACTGGACCTTATCCCGACAAGCGACCACAACAACGGTCTATGTCGGCCTGAACATGGATCAGTCAGGATAGGTGCCGCCTCAGCATCGGAAAGGCCGCGCATGGCAAACGCCTTCGTCGAGAAGCTTCGGGGCTACGCGCCCATTTCCGGCATGGACGAGGCGTATCTCGAGGATCTGTGCCGCAGGCCACGCAAATTCCCCGCGCATTACGACCTGATTCTCGAAGGGGACTTGCCGGGTCCGGTGTTCGTCGTCCTGTCCGGATGGGCATGCCGCTACAAGATCCTGCCCGGTGGCAGCCGCCAGATCATCTCGTTCCTGATGCCGGGCGATTTCTGCGACATGCACGTGGCGGTCCTGGCCGAGATGGATCATAGCATCGCGACGCTGACCGGCGCGCAGGTGGTAACGATCGCGGGCAGCAAGATGGAGGCGCTGCCCGACGAACGCCCCGATCTCGTCCGGGCATTCTGGTGGACGCAACTGGTCGATGAAGGCGTGCTGCGCGCGACGATCGTCAGCATGGGTCGACGGACCAGTCTCGAACGGGTCGCCCACTTGCTGTGCGAACTGTGTTTCCGCATGCGCAACATCGGCATCGCGACGGACAAGAGCTTCGTGATGCCCTTCACCCAGATCGTGCTTGCAGACGCCGTGGGGCTGACGCCCGTCCACGTGAACCGGGTGGTCCGCAAGCTCCGGTCGCTCGGCGCGCTCGATCTCGGTGTCGGGACGCTCATCGTCGCCGACATCATGCTGCTCGCGCAGATCGCGGGGTTCGACGACAATTACCTGCATCGCCGGTTGCGGCCGCGTATCGCCGCAAACGGATAGGCGGGTCGAGGAAAGACTATCCGGCTGCGGGCCAACACGCATTGGCTTACGCCTCGCGCGCGGCGCCAGCGACATTTGCGCGCAGACGCAGTTCGCCCGCCAGATCGGCATAGCGTCGCGCCATCGCAAGGTGGATTCCGCGAATGGCCGGTTCTGCTGCCGCCTCCGACATCGCGATCGCCGCGCGCTGCCGATCGCGATAAAATTCGGTGTCATCGTTGTTCCGCATGATCAATCTCCAGCCGACGAGTCGTGGATACGGCATGCGCACCAGGGCTTGTTGATCATTGTCTATCGACGGCGACTGACGCTCGAGTCTTTTCGGTGCAGCCGGATGACTGTCGATCCGGTCGCCGGCCTACCCCTCATAATCGCTGCACAGCGACACTATATTAACGATGCGGGGGCTCTGGCCCAAGGACGTATCATGAAAAAGCACAACGGCATTCTGGTCTCGGCTTTCGGCATCGCGCTGTTGGCCGCGACACCGGCCATGGCGCAGCGTGGCGGCGGTGGCCATGGCGGCGGCGGTCACGGCGGCGGTGGTGGTTTTCACGGCGGTGGCGGCGGCTTCCATGGCGGCGGCGGCGGTTTCGCGCGTGGCGGCGGCGGCAATTTCAACGGCGGGTTCCGCGGCGGTGGCGCGTTCGCGCAAGGCTCTCGTGGCGGCTACCGTGGCGGATCCCATTACCGCGGTGGCTATGGCGGCCATTATGGCTACCCGTACGGGATCGGGTATGGCGGCTATGGGTACAACGGCTATTACGCCGAAGATGGCTGCGGCCTGGTATGGAACCCGCGCTACCGCCGCTATCTGCCGCTATGCTATTGATGCTGGGCGGGCGGTCGCTCGATCGCCCGCCAATGATCGTCTTAACAGATGACGCGTTCGCACGTGGCGAAAGCCGAGGTGTGTGCGATGCCCGGCCCCGTTAACATTTGATCATCGGCCGACCTGGCACGATGTCATATCGGCACCCAGAGGATGCCCCGTGCGCCCCAGGCCGCAAAGCGGCCGGGGTGCCCGCACAGACGGGATGGCGCCGGTGGCATCTGCCTCCATGCGCGTATTCACCTTTCAGCAAGCGAGCGCGCTGCGATATCCGGAGGTTTGCAGGGCTGTATCGAACCAATACTATAAGCCCTTCGTTTCACATGGTTTTGCCGAATGTCCGATCGTGCCCCACGGCGTGGTGTAGCTTCGCCGGTGTGATCACGGCGATCTCC
>NZ_CAXTII010000007.1:0-58156 GCF_964244235.1 uncultured Sphingomonas sp. | reverse complement strand
GCCGATCGTGATCGTGCCGGTCTTGTCGAGCAGGAGCACGTCGATGTCGCCCGCGGCCTCGACCGCACGGCCGGATTTCGCGAGCACGTTGAAGCGGACCAGTCGGTCCATGCCGGCGATACCGATCGCGGAGAGCAGCGCCGCGATCGTCGTCGGGATGAGCGTGATGAGCAACGCCGACAGGATGACCACCGGGACGACGCCGCCGGCGTAATGCGCGAACATGGGGATGGTGCCGACGGCGATCAGGAAGATGATCGTGAGGCCGACCAGCAGGATCGTCAGCGCGATCTCGTTGGGCGTCTTCTGCCGCTCCGCACCTTCCACCAATGCGATCATCCGGTCGAGAAAACCTTGGCCCGGCCCGGCGGTCACCCGGACCTTCAGCCAGTCGGACACGACGCGCGTGCCGGCGGTCACCGCCGATCGATCGCCGCCGCCCTCGCGGATCACGGGGGCGCTTTCGCCCGTTATCGCGGCTTCGTTCACCGAGGCGACGCCCTCGACGACCTCCCCGTCCGCCGGGATGAGTTCGCCATTCTCGACCAGGACGATATCGCCGACGCCAAGCATCGCCGCGGGTACGTCTTCGGTGCCTGCGCCCGTGACCCGCTTGCCGGTCAATTCGCCCTTGGTCGCGCGCAGCGATGCGGCCTGCGCCTTGCCACGCCCTTCCGCCAGCGCCTCGGCGAAATTTCCGAACAGCACGGTCAGCCATAGCCAGAAGACGAGCTGTCCCTTGAAAGCGATCGTGCCACCGCCGATGCCCGTCGCCAGCATCACGGTAACGAGCAGCGCGACGATCGCGGTGACGAACATGACCGGGTTGCGCACCAGCGCGCGGGGGTCGAGCTTGCGAAAGGAATCGGCGATCGCTGGGCCGAGAAGGTCGGCGGTGAACAGCGATGGTGATGCGGCGCGAGCCATGATGATGCGCTCCTTAGAACCGCTGGCCGTGGATCATCGCGACATGTTCGGCGATGGGTCCAAGCGCGAGCGAAGGCAGGAAAGTCAGACCGCCGAGGATCAGGATGATGCCGATCAGCAGCGCGATCCACAGCGGACCCGTGGTCGGAAACGATCCCGACGAGGCCGGAACGACTCGCTTGGCGGCGAGACTGCCGGCGATCGCCAGCATCGGCACGATCACGAAGAAGCGGCCAAGCCACATCGCCACGCCCAACAGCCCATCGTAGAACGGCGTGTTCGCGGTCAGTCCGGCAAACGCGCTGCCGTTGTTCCCGACCGCCGAGGTGAAGGCGTAGAGGATCTCCGAATATCCATGCGGTCCCTGGTTGGCGATCCCGGCAAGGCCGTCCTTGCTGACCACGGCGATGCCGGTGCACCCGAGGATGATCAACGGCAGGACGGCGATGGCCAGAACGGCGAGCTTCACCTCCCGGCCTTCGATCTTCTTGCCGACATATTCCGGCGTTCGCCCGACCATCAGCCCGGCGATGAACACGCCGAGGATGACATATAGCAGCATGCCGTACAGGCCGGAGCCGACGCCGCCGAAGATGATCTCACCCAGCTGGATGTTGAACAGCGGGATCATGCCGCCGAGCGCGGTGAAGCTGTCGTGCATCGCGTTTACCGCGCCGCACGATGCGTCGGTGGTGACGACCGCGAAAAGGCTGGAAGCGGCGATGCCGAACCGGACTTCCTTGCCCTCCATATTGCCGCCGGCGATCCCGATCGCATGGTGGATCGGGTTCCCGGTGCCTTCGGCGGCATAGGTCGCGGCGGTTCCGGCGAGGAACAGCACGAGCATCGCGGCGAAGATCGCCCATCCCTGCCTGGTGTTGCCGACCGCCTTGCCGAAACACCATGTCAGGCCCGCGCCGATCGAGAAGATCGACAGCATCTGCAGCAGGTTGATCAGCGCGTTCGGGTTCTCGTACGGATGCGCCGAATTTGCGTTGAAGATACCGCCGCCATTGGTGCCGACCATCTTGATCGCTTCCTGGCTCGCGACCGGGCCCAGGATGATCGTCTGCTTCGCGCCTTCGAGCGTCGTCGCGACGACCGAGCCGTCGAAGGTCTGCGGAACGCCCGAGGCCATGAGGACGACGGCGTACAGGATGCAACCCGGCAACAGCAGATACAGGGTCACGCGGGTCACATCGGCCCAGAAATTACCGAGCTCGCCCGCTTCCTTGCGTGCGAAGCCGCGAATGAAGGCGAAAGCGAGCGCGATGCCGGTCGCCGCGGACGTGAAATTGTGCAGCGTCAATCCGACCATCTGGCTGAACTGCGACATCGTCGATTCGCCGCCGCTGTAGCTCTGCCAGTTGGTGTTGGTCGCGAAGCTGATCGCGGTGTTCCACGCCAGATGGTCGGGAACGCCCGGCAGGCCGAGCGGATTGAGCGGCAGGAAATTCTGCAGGCGCAGGATGGCGTATGTCAGCAGCAGCCCGGCGACGTTGAACAGCAGCATGTGGACGCCGTAACGACGCCAATTCTGTTCGACGTCCGGCTTGACGCCGGAAACGGCGTAGAAGGCGCGCTCGACCGGACCAAGCGCGAAATGAAGGAACGTCCGTCGCCCCTCCATGACGGCAAACAGACCCATGCCCACCGGCTTGGCCATCGCTATGACCAGCGCGGTAAAGACGAGGATGAGCAACCAGCCCTGGACGGTCATAGTGGTGATCCGAAAAGAGGCAGCCAAACCGAACGACGGCGGTCAAACGTGCAAAGTCCGCTCCGTCGGCGGTCCCGACCGGCGGCGTCGTGATGGCGCGTGTGCGGTCCCATCAGAACCGCTCGGGGTGGACGAGCACCGCGACGAGATAGGCAAGAAGGGCGATCGCGGTCGCGCCGCCAAGCCAGAGATCGATGGTCATCGACGGCTCCTTCAAACGTTGCTGCAGAGACGGAAGTACGCGACCGTCAAAAGAAACAATCCGCCGAGCGCAGATAGCCAGAGTAGATCCTGCATTGCGTCCTCCGGTTGGGATATCAGGCGAAGAGATGTATCGCTGTTCGACCAGCATCGATAGAAACCATGCCGACGCGTCGGCCATGTGATGACGACGAGCGAAAAGACCGCTTGGTCGGGCCGACAAAGCGATCATCGCGCCCGCCTTTCGCCGACGGCGGCGGAACTCCATGCCGTCGTCGCTCCGCTTGGTTCTGATGCTTGTCCATGCTGCGGGGCTAAACCGATCGGCGTGGAGTTTCGAGACGGCAAACACGCCGTTTGCATATGTTTTCTATAGTTTTGTGCACGCGAACACCGGGCTATGCGCCGTCCCTTCAGGACAACCGACGGGCCGCGCGGCAACACCCTGGCAGAACGGCCCACGTCAAAAACCGCCAGGGTCGCAACATTTGGCTGGACTTGTTCACGCGCGCCCTTTTCTGTCGGCAGATCGTATGCCTGCCCAAGGAGACACGTCATCGCCACCTTCATGTTCGCGACCGGGATCGAGAACAGCGTACCGACCATCAACGGCGGACGCACGCGCATCGACGAGATGGAGAGCTGCGGCCACTATCGACACTGGCAGGAAGACTTCGCGCTCGTCGAAGAGATCGGCATCGGCTATCTCCGCTTCGGGCCGCCGATCCACAAGACCTGGCTTGCCGAGCACAAATATGACTGGGAATTCGCCGACCAGGCCTTTGCCGACCTGAAGCGACGCAACATCACGCCGATCGTCGATCTGTGCCATTTCGGCGTGCCCGACTGGATCGGGAATTTTCAGAACCCCGATTTTCCGGCGCTGTTTCGCGGTTATGCGCTGGCCTTCGCCCGCCGCTTCCCCTGGGTGCAACTCTACACCCCGGTCAACGAGATGTATATCTGCGCCACCTTCTCGGCCCGTTACGGCTGGTGGAACGAGCAGCTAAGCAGCGAACTGGCGTTCGTCACCGCCCTGAAACACCTGGTCAAGGCCAATGTGCTGGCGATGGAGGCGATCCTCACGGTCCGCCCGGACGCGATCTTCATCCAAAGCGAGTCTTCCGAATATTTCCATGCAGAAAGCCCGGCAGCGATCCGGGCGGCGGAACTGATGAATTCGCAGCGTTTCCTCTCCCTCGATCTTAATTACGGCCGCCGTGTCGATTCGGAGATGTACGAATATCTGCTGGATAACGGCATGACCAAGGAAGAATATCACTTCTTCCTCGACAATCAACTCAAGCAGCACTGCATCATGGGCAACGATTATTACGTCACCAACGAGCACCGGGTCGCACCCGACGGATCGACGCGGGCGTCCGGTGAGATCTTCGGCTACAGCGAGATCACGCGGCAATATCACGGCCGCTACCAGTTGCCCGTCATGCATACCGAAACCAATCTGACCCAGGGCCCCCTCGGCACCGAGGCGGTGGACTGGCTGTGGAAGGAATGGGCGAACGTGCTGCGCGTGCGCAACGACGGCGTGCCGGTGGTCGGGTTCACATGGTATTCGCTGACCGACCAGATCGACTGGGACAGCGCGCTCCGCGAAACGAACGGCAACGTCAATACGCTGGGTCTCTATGACCTCGATCGCAATATCAGGCCGGTCGGCCGGGCCTATAAGGACCTGATCCTGCAATGGCGCGACGTACTGCCGACCCAGAGCATGTGCCTGACCGTCCCCGTGGTCATGCCGGATGAAACCGACGGCGTCCACGCGGTACGGCAGCGCGCGCGGGCACGGCGGATGATCAAGCACGACGTCCAACTTGCCGCGGTGCCCGACAGCTAAGATCGGCACCTCTACGACGCTTCACGGACACTCCGGACGGACAAGCTAGCCGTTGGAGCCGGCACCGCTTGCCGTGTCCGCGTCGAGATCCTCGCCCCCGTTGCCGCCGCCGGCACCTGATCCACTGCCGGACGCTTCGCCAGTCAGCGGGTCGAATGCGCCGGGCCGTCCGGTATCTTCTGGTATGTCGCGATCGTCTTCGCGGGGGCGAGCGTCGGCGTGCTCCACGTCGCCGGCCAGCGGGTGACCGCCTGGTTGCTTGCGCCCCTCCGCTTCCTCGCGTTCCCGCGAATAGTCCTGGCCGGAATAGCCGTCGGGCGCGTCGAAGGCGCTCTTCGGCCGGGTGCGCTCGGGATCCACATTGTCATGGGGCCGGGAGGCTTCGGGGGTCGGCATCGTCGTTCCTCCTTCAGGCGTCGGCTGTTGGCCGAGCGGAGACGTGTCGTAACCCGCCAGCAGTGCGGCGGGATCGTCGTAGATCGCCACTGCGCCCGCCCTTTGCAGGACATCGTCGGCAAATCCGCCCGACCGGACCGCCATGGCTGCGATGCCGCATTTCCCCGCGGCTTCGATGTCGTAGGGGGTATCACCAACGACCATGACCTCGTCCGGCCGGAGCCCCGGTAATTTGGCGAGTGCGGTCGAGAAGATATCGGGGGCCGGCTTGGTCTGCTCGACATCGTCGCTGCTGGTCGTGGCAGCGACGAGATCCCGGGCATCGAGCAGAACCAGATAATGGTCGAGTTCGCCGGCCGACGCTGACGATGCCAGAACGATCCTCTGCCCGTGATCGTACACATGCTTCAGCAGCCTATGAGCATCAGCGAAGGGTTTCGCCTCGCCGAGATATTTGTCCTTGAAGATCGTGCCATGCGCTTCCCCCAGGCGTTCCTGTTCCGCCTTGTCGAGGTCGGGTATCAGCGCGGGGACGAGCATGTCCGTCCCTTTCCCGATCTGATCGTGGAGCACGTGTCGCTCGAAGCTTGCACCGATGCCGGCGAAGGCCTCTTCCCAGGCGAGAACATGCAGATCGTTGCTGTCGATCAGCGTACCGTCGATGTCGAAGAGAACTGCCTTGATGTGCATGGTCATTCCCTGCCTGCGCGCGCCCAGGCCGTTCAACCCGACCCCGGACTTTCCTGTTCGGCGTCATAAGACGCATCGGTACCGATTGTCCCACCGGCTTCCGCTTCCGCCAAGCCATTTGTGTGGACAACGTCGAAAACCTGTCCGCCTACCATGACATGGTGCGGCGCATATTCAGGCGCCGCGCCAAAGACCCCGGCTTCGAGGATATGCAGGCCCGGCAGCCCGATCTTCGGTTCGCCGCTTTCCAGTCTGGCAATCACTCCTTCGGCGCATTGCCGCCCGGCATCCCGACGCTCGCGCACGGTCGATCCCGAGAAATCCATCGCCTTCCCCGCGATCTCGGCCGACTGTTCGGTGTAGGCCAAGCGTACAAGCGTCACGCTTAAATCCTGTCGCCCGGCATACGCATCGCGCCATCGCACAATCGTTCGGCGCGACTGCGCGGCGAAGACCAGATCCTGCGTACGACTTGCCGCCTCTCCCAACGTCGCCGGCCGGCGCTGGCGCAGTGGCAGGAGGTCCACCGCCAGGCACAGGGTCGGGCGGGCGGGGGGCTCCGCAAAGACCGGATCAAGCGGAAGGTTTGCCGAGATGCCACCATCAACCAGCCACCGCTCGCCGATCTGCACCGGCGGTAACAGCACCGGCAGGGCGGCGCTCGCGCGGACTTGCTCCGGCGCGATTTGGGTGTCGCGGCTGTCAAAAACAACGTCTTCACCCGTCTCCGGATCGAAGGCGGTCGCGGTGAACCGGCACTGGCCGGAATTCAGCCGATCGAAATCGACCATGTCGCGTAGCATGGCGACCAGCCGCTCCGTCTCGAAGATCGAGCGTCGACATGCGCTTCCCGTCAAGCTGGATAGCATCGCCGGACGCGATATCTTCCGCGGACCCGAACCGGTCGTTTCATGTTCGACCAGGGCTTTACCTGGTGGAACCTCGGCGTGGCATCCGCGGTCGCGGTCCTGTTGTTCCTGGCCATCCTGCTTCTGACCGGAATCCAGGCGCGTCTCGGGAAGCGTTACGAATGGCTCTGAACATAGGCGGGATCGGGCGCACTATGCTCGTCGCCGCGCTCGCGCTGGCGACCGCGATGCCACTGGTCTGGATGGTCAACGTCTCGCTGATGCCGGCCGGCACCGCGACCAGCTTCCCGCCGCCCTTCTGGCCCGCCCACCCGACGCTCGCCAATTACCGCGAGCTGCTGCTCGCGCATCCCGGCGGCGCGACCAGCTACCACATCGTGCCTGCCATCGTGAACAGCGTCGCGCTGGCGGCACTGGCCACGCTGCTCGGTGTCGGGCTGACCGTGCCGGCGGGCTATGCCTTTGCGAAGCTGCGCTTCTGGGGACGGGCGCAGCTGCTGCAGGCGATGCTTGCGCTGGTGGTGGTGCCGGCGCAGGTCGCGATGCTGCCGCTGTTCCTGATGCTGAAATCGGTTGGGCTGGTGAACACCTATGCGGGCGTCCTGGCACCCTGGCTGGCGGGGGTGTACGGCGTGCTGTTCGTACGACAGGCGACGCTCGCGCTGCCCGACGAGATGTTGGACGCAGCGCGGATCGACGGGGCGAGCGAGTGGCAGATCTTCACCCGGGTGGTGCTGCCGCTGCTTCGTCCCATCGTGGTGACGCTTGCGCTCTTCACCTTCCTGCAGAGCTGGAGCGATTTCCTGTGGCCGCTGATCGTCATTACCGATCAGTCGCTGTATACGCTGCCCGTCGCGCTGGCGGCGATCGGACGGGAACATGTCCGCGACACCGAACTGATGATGGCGGGCGCGGTCATCACGACCATGCCCGTCCTGCTGCTGTTCCTCGCGCTGCAGCGTTACTATTTCAGCGGCGTGCTGAGCGGCAGCATCAAGGGCTGACGCGCGGATACGCCGTACCGTCCGCGGCGAACAGATGCGCGTCCGCCGGCGCGACGGAGAAGCGGACATTCGCGCCGAGCGTGAATTGCTGGTCGCCCGGCAACTGCGCGACGACGCTGCCGGTCGCGCCTGCCTCGCCGAGATGGGCGAAGGACAGGGGGCCAAGCCGCTCGAACAGCTCGACCGGTCCGCTGAACGGCCCTTCCCCGTCCGGGCGCAGGTGCTCGGGGCGGATGCCGAGCGTGGCCGTCGCCCCGATCCCGCCTGCCGGCACACCGACCGCGACCCGGCACGACGCACCGTCGGGCAGGGTGACGGTCGCGCCCTGCACGTCGACCCGTTCGATCCGTACCGGCAGCAGGTTGATTGCCGGCGAGCCGATCGCCTCCGCTACGCGGATCGTCGCGGGCGTGCCGTAAAGGTCGAGCGGCGCGCCGACCTGCTCGATCCGCCCGTTCGCCATCACGACGATCCGGTTGGCCAGAGTCATCGCCTCGATCTGGTCATGCGTCACATAGATCATCGTCGCGCCAAGCCGCTGGTGCAGCCGCGCAATCTCGTGCCGCATCCGGACGCGCAGGCCGGTATCGAGATTCGACAGAGGTTCGTCGAGCAACAGGACCGCGGGGTCGCGTATGATCGCGCGGCCGATCGACACCCGTTGCCGTTGTCCGCCCGACAGCGCACGCGGCCGCCGGTCGAGCAGCATGTCGAGTTCCAGCAGCGCAGCGACATCGGCAACCCGGCGCGCGATCTCGCGGCGATCCAGTTTGGCCATTCGTAACGGAAAGCCGATATTCTGCGCGACGGTCAGATGTGGGTAGAGCGCGTAGGACTGGAATACCATCGCGATCCCGCGATCGGCGGGTTCGAGGGCGGTGACGTCGCGTCCGCCGATGAGCACCTGCCCCGCGCTTGGCGCTTCCAGGCCTGCGATCAGGCGAAGCAGTGTCGACTTGCCGCATCCCGACGGCCCGACGATCACGACCAGCTCGCCCTCCGCGATCGACAATTCGGTCGGCTGGAGCGCCTCTGCCGTACCGAAGCGTTTCGACAATTGACGAATGGCGACGCTGCTCACCGCTGCGTCGGTATATCAATCGCGATTTCGGTCAATGATCTCGGACGCTGTGGCCAGATCGGCGTCGGACTCTAACCACGGCCTTTACACGCACCGAACGTCAAGCTTCCGTCATTTGTCTGATATATATCTCCAATGATGCATTGGAAGCGGCTTTCCCGGGTACCAGGGGCGGCGCTTTGCGTCGGGAGCGCTTGCATGGGCGAGAGGATGG
Organism: uncultured Sphingomonas sp.; assembly: GCF_964244235.1. GTDB lineage: Bacteria > Pseudomonadota > Alphaproteobacteria > Sphingomonadales > Sphingomonadaceae > Sphingomonas. The sequence continues at coordinate 49,193 of NZ_CAXTII010000007.1, read as the reverse complement.
AATGATGAAGACGGTGGCGCTGATCCTGTGGAGCATTTCGGTCATGGTAACGGGGACCGCGCACGCAGCGGATGCGAGACGGGCGAGCTTCGGCACGCTGCCCGATGGCGGGGCGGTCGATGCGGTGACGTTGACCAACGGCAAGGGCGTGTCCGCGACGGTGATTTCCTACGGTGCTGCGCTGCAATCGGTGATCCTGCCCGATCGCTGCGGCACGTCGGCCGATATCGTGCTCGGCTACCCCTCGATCGACAAATATCTCTCCAGGCCACAATATTTCGGCGGGACGGTCGGGCGTTTCGCCAACCGGATCGCGCGCGGACGCTTCACGCTGGACGGCCGAGCGTATCAGACGCCCGTCAATGACGGGGTCAATGCGCTGCATGGCGGCACCGCCGGCTTCGACAAGGTGTTGTGGCAGGTGACTGACGTCCATGGCGGACCGACGGCGGCGGTGACGCTTCGGTATGTCAGTCGCGACGGCGAGATGGGGTATCCCGGTACGCTGACGGTGGACGCGACCTATTCGCTCGACGAAGCCGATCACCTGACGATCGACTACCGCGCGACCACCGACAAGGCGACGATCGTCAACATCAGCAACCACACCTATTGGAACCTGTCGGGCGAGGGGTCGGCGAACGGCGCGATGGGCACGCGCGTCGCGATCCCGGCCGATACCTATCTGCCGACCGACAAGGGCGCGATCCCGACCGGCGAGCGAAAGCCCGTCGCCGGCACCGTGTTCGACTTCCGCGAACCCCATGCGATCGGCGAGCGGGTCCGCGACGCGCGCGATCCGCAGATCGTCTGCGCGCGTGGCTACGACCATAATTGGATCATCGGTACGCATGTGACGGCCGACCAGCATCTGATGGCCAGTGTCGACGATCCCGCATCGGGCCGCGGGTTCGAACTCTGGTCCAACCAGCCGGGGCTGCAATTCTATTCCGGCAATTTCCTCGACGGGACCAGCGCAGGTAAGGCGGAGCGCACCTACCGCGAAGGCGATGCGTTCGTGATGGAGCCGCAGATTTTTCCCGACACTCCCAACCAAGCCGCCTTCGGTTCCGCCCGACTGGTGCCGGGCGAGACGTATCGTAACACGATGACATATCGGCTGAACACCGGGGGTACCCGTTGATGCAGCCGGGCGGATCGAGCCGATCCCCATGTCCGACCAGACGCGCGCACTATCATCGAATCAAGGGGCAGAACCATGACGATACGTTTGAAGCCGCTCGCCGAGCAAGTGATCGTGATTACCGGCGCGTCGAGCGGCATCGGGCGTGCGACGGCGCGTCTGGCGGCGCGGCGCGGCGGTGGTTGCCGCGGCGCGCGGGCTTGATGCGCTGGACACGCTCGTCGCCGAGATCGTCGCGGACGGCGGCCGCGCCTCGGCCTGTACCGACGCGCTCCGGATCGAGCTGATGATGGACCGCGCGCCCGTCGCCGTCACGTTGGTGAAACCCGCACCGATCGCGACGCCGATACTCGAACACCAGCGCAACCGGATGGACCGGCAGGCGGCCATGCCGCCGCCTTCTACCGGCCGGAGGATGTCGCGAAGACGATCCTGTCGGCGGCCGAACATCCCGAACGCGACCTGTATGTCGGCGGTGCCGTCCGCCTGGGCAGCGCTCTGGCGCGCGCGCCTTTCCCAACATCGCGGATGCCGCTTCCGCGATATCGGGGCCGCGGCTGTTCAAGACCGGGAAGCCGCGCGACTATCGACCGGACAATCTCGACGCGCCCAGCCAACCGACCGGGGCCGGCGGCGATACGCATGGCCGCTGGTCGCATCCAAGTCTCTGCACTGCGCTGATGGTCGGGCCGATACGCCGCTTCCCGTCGGCCGGCACGATCGCGCGCAGGATACTGCTCGGTATTCGCAGCCGTTGACGCCACGGCCGGAAAAATTCGCCCGTTCGGAACACTTTCATGAATATGCCTGTTCAAGAAGGGTTCCGCACGGAACATGATCTACAAGCAGGCAGGAGTCGAAAATGACCGCGGCATATATCGAACATCGGCCGAGAAGCACCGACTCGCAGGCCGATACGGTTCATTTCACGATCGTGGCGGACGGCAATGACAATGGCCGATACGCAACCCAGGCCGCGGCCAAGGACAAGGCTTGTGCTGATGGATACCACCCGGTTCATGTCGCGCGCGTTCGCCATTTGCAGGACCGGGACCAGCCCGATCACTGGCGTAGCGACCCGTGCTGAGGCGACGGTACGCGCCGATCGCTGTCGAGACGTCGGTCGGCGCGGAGCCGTTGCCGACGTATAAGCCGCGTCATGCGTTCATCTTCGCAGTCGGCTCGCCATGGCGTACGCTCCGTCCGAACTGAGGGAACCTGGGCTGATGATTTCGATCAATTGGAAGCGAGCCGCACCCGCGATGGTGATAATGGCAATCCTTGCCGCCAACGCTTCGGCGGCACCTGTTGCCACGACGGCGGTGAATGCCGCCGTCGCCGATCCGACCCGCCCTGACAAGGATCGCGGGCAGGATGCTGCGCGTCATCCTGCCGAGCTGCTGGCATTTCTTGGCCTGACGGCCGGGCAGACGATCGCCGATGTCTGGCCTGGCGACTATTGGGACCGATTGTTCGCGGATGTCGTGGGTCCGACAGGGAAGGTTTATGCGGTCCACTTGCCAGAAGCGGACAAGGCCGAGAAGGTCGCGGTTCCGGCGGAGGGGTCGATGCCGATCGAAGGCCATGCCAATGTCGTGGCGGTCGTCACGCCTGCCAACAGCTTCGCGCTGCCGACCAAAGCCGATGTGATCTGGATCCGCCAAAACTATCACGATCTGTACGATCCGTTCATGGGCCCGGTAAATGTCCCCGCTTTCAACAAGGCGGTATATCGCGCATTGAAGCCGGGCGGGCGGTTCGTCGTGATCGATCATGCAGCGCCCGCTGGCTCCAGGCTCGCCGCCACCGATACCACGCACCGGATCGACCCGGCCGTCGTCAAGGCAGACATGGCGGCCGCGGGGTTCAAGTTTGTCGGCGAGAGCAATGTCCTGCGCAACCCCGCCGACGCGCGGACGGCGGCGGTGTTCGATCCTGCAATACGGGGGCATACGGACCAGTTCGTCTACGTATTCCAGCGCCCGTAACGAGCGTCAAGCCAGCGGCTGTGGGGAAAGCATCGTTGGGGCGTTGTTTACCATGATCGATTAGCGTCGGGGGATGCAACCCGAAGAAACCGCATTGCCCACGCCATCGACGATCGCAGACCGGTGGCTCCGGCCATGCATGGCCGGCGGTCTTTTCCTGGTCCTGGCGATCTTTGGCCTCGTGACCAGCCGAAGCACGTCGGGAATCGCGGCGCTGTGGCCGGCCAATGGGGTGATCTTGACCGCGCTGATCGTCGCGCCGGTGTACGACCGCTGGCGTTACGTCGCGATGTGCAGCGCCGCAAGCGTCGCCGCAAACTGGGTGTTCGGCACGTCGCCCTTGATAGCGTTCGCATTCACCGTCGCTAACCTTGCCGGGGTCGGCGTTTCGTACGGGACGCTTCGCCGGGGGGGCTATGGCCACGATTTCATCGACAGCGCGGCGGGCATCGTCTGGTTCGCCGTCAGCCTCTGCTGCGGAGTCCCCGCAGGCGGCGCGGTCGCGGCCGTCACGATCTGGCTCACCGGCGGGCAATTTGCGGAAGCCTGGCTGTCCTGGACCGCCAGCGATCTGCTCGGGATGGCCCTGGCGACCCTGCTGGCCTTGAGCATCGTCCGACCGGAGGACTGGCGGGGCGCCAAGCCAGCCGTCACGTCCTTTGCCATCGCTTCATGGCCCCTGGCCGTCGTGGCCGCCGCCGCCTTCCTGGTGTTCTCGCAATCGCGGTTTCCGGCGCTGTTCGTCCCACTCGCCGTCGTGATGATCGCGACGTATCGGCTCGGCCTGTTCGGCGCGGTGGCGGGGACCTGTATCGTCGCCCTTGTCGGCAGCGGCTTCATCGCGGTCGGCCGCGGCCCGATCGCGTTGATTGCGGGCGGAACGATGATGCGCATCCAGTTTTTCCAGTTCTACCTGGTCAGCGTGCTCGGCACATCGTTGCCGCTGGCGGCGCTGCTGGCCGAGCGCGGCCGGCTGATGCGCGACAAGATCGAAAGCGAGCGGCTCTACCGGCTGCTCGCGGACAATTCGAACGACATGATCGTCCGGCTGACCTTGCAGGGGGTTCGCCGATATGTTTCGCCGGCGTCGCGCACCGTGCTCGGATACGAGCCGGCGGAGCTGGTCGGCAATCCGGCCGCGGGTTCGATCCATCCGGACGATCGGCCGGTCGTGATCGCAACGTGCCAAACATTACTCGCCGGAGTCGAAAATCCGATCTGCGCGTACCGCCAGCTTCGCAAGGACGGCACTTATGTCTGGCTGGAAGCCAGTTACCGGCTGATCCGCGACCCGGTCAGCGGCATGCCGGAGGAATTTATCGCGAGCGTCCGCGACATCAGCCGACGTCAGCAAGCCGAAGGCCAGCGGACCGAACTTGCCGCGCGCACCGTCGAGACGAACCGGCTTTTGTCCATGGCGGAAGAAATGGGGGGCGTCGGGCATTGGCGGCTCGATCTGGCGAGTGGGGTCGTTACATGGTCCGATACGGTGGCCCTGATCCATGGTCGGCCGCGTGGCCATCGGCCGATCTTGGGAACCGCGCTGGACGCGTATCATCCCGACGATCGCGCCATGGTCGGCGGCGTCGTGCAGGCCGCGATCCAGAACGGGTTGCCTTATCGGTTCGCGGCGAAACTGATCCGCCCCGACGGCATGATCCGGCATGTCGTATCGCATGGCCGCGCCGAAACCGGGCCGGACGGCACCGTGACCGGACTGTTCGGCGTCTTTCAGGACGTGACCGACGCGTATACCGCGCAACAGGCGCTCGAACATGCCAGCCACCGTCTCGCCGAAAGCAACCGTCTGCTGAAACTGGCGGAGGCGGTGGCGCATGTCGGCCATTGGCGGCTCGACCGCAGTTCGGGAACGCTCCAATGGTCCGACGAGATCTACAACATCTACGGAATCGGCAGGGATGTGGTGCCGACGGTCGACAGTGCGCTATCGATCTACCATCCGGACGATCGCGCCCGCGTCCGTGCCACGATCGATGCCGCCTTCGCTGCGGGTGAAGGCTATACGTCCAAAGCGCGGATCGTTCGGTCGGATGGGCGGCTCGTCCATATCATGGTCCGAAGCGAAACCGACTTCGCCGATGACGGCAGCGTCAGAGGCTTTTTCGGCATCGTGCAGGACATCACCGAACAGGCGGAAGCCGAAGCGGCGTTACGCGAACGCGAAGCGCGCTTCCGCCTGATCACCGAAGAAGCGTCGGACATGATTTCAGTCCATGACATCGACGGGCGCTGCCTCTTCATGTCGCCGGCGTCGCGCACGGTGCTTGGCTATGATCCCGACGAGCTGCTCGGTTCGGTGCCGCACGACTTTATCGCCAACGACGATCACCCCGCGTTCGACGCGCACCGCGAGCGCGTGCTCGGTGAACAGCGCGGGGGTGTCTCTACCGTCCGGGTCCGCCTGTGCCGCGCCGACGATACGTTGCGCTGGATCGAGATCGCGTCGCGCATGACGAGACTGGATGGCCGGGCATGCGTCATTTCGGTTTGCCGCGATGCCGACATGCAGGTGGCAGCCGAAGCGGCACTGCGCGACGCCAGGGCGCTCGCCGAGGCGGCGGCGCATGCCAAATCGACCTTCCTCGCCAACATGAGCCACGAGGTCCGCACGCCGATGAACGGAGTCGTCGGGTTCACCGAACTTCTGCTCGCCAGCGATCTCGATCCCGAACAGCGTCGACAGACCGAACTGATCGCCGATTCCGGGCGCGCGATGATGCGCTTGCTCAACGACATCCTCGACCTGTCGAAGGTCGAGGCGGGGCAAATGGGTATTGCCAGCGAAGCGTTCGACGTTCGCCATGCGCTCAAGGCCTGCGCCAATCTGGTCCGCCCGGCCATCGAAGGTAAGGGGGTCGCGCTGCATTGCCGGATCGACGATCTGCCCAGGATGATTCTCGGCGACGGTCTTAGGCTGCGCCAGATCATGCTCAACCTGCTGGGAAACGCGACCAAATTCACCCACCACGGGTCGATTACGCTGTCGACGAGCGTTCGGGGCGATATCTTGCGTATCGATGTCGTCGATACCGGGATCGGCATTCCCGAAGACCGCCGGGCGGCGATCTTCGAACAATTCGTCCAGGCGGATACCGGCACCGCGGCCAAATATGGCGGCACCGGCCTGGGGCTGGCGATCAGCAGTCAGCTTGCCCGGCTGATGGGCGGCGACCTGTCGCTTGAAAGCCAGGTCGGCGTCGGTACGCGCTTCATCCTGCTGCTGCCGCTTCGCGTGCCCCTGGTACCCGGCCTCGGTCCCGCCAGGACGTCCACGCCGGCATCACCCGCCCCGAACGACACCGGCGGCCGGATCCTCGTCGCCGAGGATAACGAGGTCAATCAACTGCTGATCACCGCGATGCTGCGCAAGCTTGGATATGAACACGACGTCGTAAGCGACGGTGCGCAGGCCGTGGCAAAGGTCGAATCGGCGGCCAAAGCGGGCAACTCGTACCGGCTGGTCCTGATGGACATGCAAATGCCGGTCATGGATGGGATCACCGCAACGCGGGAGATCCGGACCAGGGGGTTCGGAGCAAAGGCCTTGCCGATCGTCGCGTTGACGGCGAATGCCTATGCCGACGATGTGGCGGCCTGTCGCGAGGCCGGTATGCAGGACCACCTTGCGAAGCCCTACGGCATCGACGTGCTCGGTGCGATGCTGCGGCGCTGGTGCGCCGATCCGGGCGTGTCGCCGAGCGGTACGTCACGGTTCGGCGCGAAGGTGCAGGCGCGCTATGCCGAACGCAGATCGGAAACGCTGGAGGCCCTGGCGGCGTTGATCCGCCGCGGCAGCTATGCCGAAGCCGAACTGGCCGATGTCGCGGCGATGCTTCACAAACTGGCCGGGACCGCCGGCATGTTCGGCGAGGCAGCGCTGGGCGAGGAAGCGCGCCGGCTCGAAAAGGGCGTGGAGACGTGGCCCGATGCCGACCGCGTGGCACTGATCAACGCCTCCGTCGCCGCGATCCTCGATGCCGCGTGAACCCGTGGCCGGGCACGCGCGTCTAACCCCAAGGGGTAATTCAGCGGTGCGGGATTTGCAGCCATAACGACATCATCGGGGCCGAAGAGACCGCCCATGACGCCGGAGACAATGCAATGACCTTATATCGCACCGCCGCCCTCGCCATCGCTATCGCTATCGCCGGGATTGCTGCCGCGATCCCTGCCAATGCCGCGGCCGGCCACGGCATCGCCGGTCTGCGGCTGACGACCGCGAGCCAGGTCGCGCCGTGCAGCACGCCCGAAAGCAAGCAGTGCGCGACCTATCAGCGCGCGTTGCTGCAGATTGTCCAGGACAAGGAGCTGAATGGCAACAGCCGCGCGACGATGGAGAAGGTGGGTCGCCAGCAGCTTGACGCGCTGATCGCGAGCGTCGATTGATCCATGCCGTAATGGCGACCACGTGTCCGCCACGGGCTTGCTGGATCGATCATGGCGCGCATCATCATCGTCGATGACGACGACATCATAGCCGATATCGCGGTCGAGGTGCTGGCAGCGGCCGGCCATTGCGTGGACGTGGTGGATAACGGGTCAGAGGCCATCGGCGCGGTGCTGCAAAGCGAAGCCGATCTGGTGATCCTGGATTACGATCTGCCTGATAAGAGCGGGATGCAGGTCCTGCGCGAAATCCGCGAACTCCCGGGTGCCGATGGCGTGGCGGTGTTGATGATGACCGCGCGCACCGGCTCCCTGTTGGCGCTACGGGCCGAACAGGCCGGGGCCGACGATTATATGACGAAACCGTTCGATCCGCAGGACCTGCTGCGCAGGGTCGAGGCGTTGCTCGCGGGGTTGTGGCATGCCCGGTCCGCTCCGCGAACCTAATTTCCGAAGTCGCATCGTTAACAGGCTGACAAGCATCGTTCGATAATAGCCATTCCCGTGCCGGCCAGGACGCCGGCGGTAGGGACCGACCGGTGGCAGGAACCGTAATCGTCGTGGACGATCATCCGATGTGTCGTCAGGCGACCGCGATGACGGTGCGGGCCGCGGACCCGACGCTGATCGTCACCGAGGCGGCATCGCTTGGAGAGGCGCGTTCGATGGCGGAGAACGCGTCGCTGATGACGCTCGATCTCGCGTTGCCGGATGCTACGGGGGTTGCCGGGCTCGACTTGCTCAGGCGCACATATCCCGCGCTGCCGATCATCGTCGTCAGCGGATCGACCAACCCGGCCACCGAACGCCAGGTCGCGCGGATGGGCGCGCGCGGGTACCTGCAGAAATCTGCCCCGCTGTCGGAAATGGCGGCGGCGGTGCTGGCCGTGCTGCAGGACGGGGAATGGTTTTCGGCTGGTGTTTCGGCGAGCGACGACGAGGACGGCCCTTTCGATCGCCTGCACAGCCTGACCGGTGCGCAGGTCAAGGTTCTCGCAGCGATGGAGGGCGGTCGTCTCAACAAGCAGATCGCGTATGACCTCGGCCTATCCGAAATCACGATCAAGGCGCATGTCAAAGCCATTCTGAAGAAACTGAAAGTGGCCAACCGCACGCAAGCGATCCTTGCCCTGCGCGCGTCGCGCTCGTGATGGCGGCATTGCCTGTTCCCGATAGCTTCGACGCGGCCGCGATCGCGGACCTGCGCGCGATCTTCAGCGAGGTCGAATTTGAACGGCTGCTGTCCGTCTTTATGGCCGAACTGGACGTCCGGCCCCGATTGATCGCGGACCTGATCTCACGTGGCGAGGTGGAAACGGCACGGGCAGAGGCTCATCGTTTCAAGGGCGGCGCGATGTATTTCGGTCGGTTGCCTGTCATCGACCTGGCCGAACGGATCGAGGTCGAGCCCGACCGGGCGTTACCGGCGCTTGCGTCGCTGTTGGTCGAAGCAGCCCGTGCGCTGATCCCGGCCGAATATCCATATCATAACCAGGACAGGTATCGATAAACGAATGATTGTGTGGGGTTTCCCACATAGGTCAAACATTCTAACATTCGCCGAATGTCCGGGCGCTGCCGCCTCCGGTGAAGTGCGGGATACGAGATTGCCAGGACCAGACGACACGCCCCGGTTGGCCTCCACGGGTATTTGCGGGCTCGACGATATCCTGAATGGCGGACTGACTCCCGATCGCATGTATCTGGTGGAGGGGACCCCCGGTACGGGCAAGACGACCCTGGGATTGGGTTTCCTGCTGGCGGGGGCCGCGGTCGGGGAGACCGGGCTGTACATTACACTGGCCGAGACCGAGGTGGAATTGCTTGCGGTCGCCAGGACGCATGGCTGGTCGCTGGACGCGCTGAACCTGTTCGAAATGGTGCCTGTCGACGGATTCGGCGCGGAGCAGGAGCAGACCCTGCTCCACCCAAGCGAAGTTGAACTAGGTGAGACGATCCGGTCCGTCATAGCGAAGGTCGAGGAACTCCGTCCGCGCAGGGTCGTCCTCGACAGCCTGTCGGAACTACGGCTGCTCGCACAAAGCCCGATCCGGTACCGGCGTCAGATCCTCGCGCTCAAGCATTTCTTCGCGACCCGGCAATGCACCGTGTTGTTCCTCGACGACAAGAGCGGCTCCGGCACCGACCTGCAGCTTCACAGCATCGCGCACGGCGTCATCTCCCTCGAACAGACGCTATCGGGGTTCGGCGCGCAGCGTCGCCGCATGCACGTGGTGAAGATGCGCGGCGTCCGGTACCGCGGCGGCTATCATGATTTCGAGATCGAGCGTGGTGGCTTGCGCGTCTATCCCCGTCTCGTGGCATCGGAATATCGGGCGGGAGAGTCAGCAGTCGCGGTATCGACCGGATCGGGCGAGCTGGACGCGCTGATGGGGGGCGGCCTCGTCCCCGGTACCGCGACGCTTCTCACCGGGCCGGCCGGCGTCGGCAAGACGACCGCGGCGGTGCAGTGCATGGTCGCAGCGATGGAACGGGGCGACAAGGCGGCATATTTCCTGTTCGACGAGCGCCTGCCGACGCTGATGATCCGAAGCGCGGCGCTCGGCATGGATTTGCAGCCGCATATCGACAGTGGTCTGCTCGAACTCCGCGCGATCGATCCGGCCGAGATGTCGCCCGGCGAATTTGCCGGGCTGATCCGCGATCCAGTCGAGGAGCGGGGCGCGAAGGTCGTCGTCATCGACAGTCTGAATGCCTATCTCCACTCGATGCCGAACGAACAGTTCCTTGTTCTACAGATGCACGAACTGCTGACCTATCTGGGGCGACAGGGCGTGGTCAGCCTGCTCATTCTCGGCCTTCACGGCGTGATGGGCGATATCCGGTCCGACTTGGATCTGAGCTACCTGTCCGACACCGTGATCCAGCTGCGATATTTCGAGGCGCAGGGCGAAGTCCGCCAGGCCATCTCCGTCATCAAGACGCGGACCGCGCGTCACGAACGGACGATCCGCGAGTTTCAGATCAGCAACAAGGGGCTGCTGGTCGGTGAGCCGCTCCGGCAGTTCCGGGGCGTCCTGACGGGCATACCGACGTTCTCGGGTGAGACCAGGACTTTGATGGCGACCCAGATCGGCCGTTCGGGACTGCAGGATTAGCGTGCCCGACCGGGTCCTGATCCTCGCGCCACGCGGGCGGGACGCGATGATCGCTGCCGAATTGCTCGGTCGCAACCGGGTGGATTCGGTCGTTTGCGATGACCAGACCGCGCTGGTCGCGCAATTGGACGCCGGTGCCGGCGCGGTCATGCTGACGGAGGAGGCGCTCACGGTCGGCGATCAGGACAAACTGGTCGCCTGGGTCGCCGCTCAACCGTCGTGGTCGGACATTCCGTTCGTGGTTCTGGCCAATGGGGCGAAGACGCCGCGGTCGCTGGTCGCGAGCGAGCGGCTGGCGGGGCTCGGCAATGTGGTCCTGCTGGAACGCCCGCTGCATTCCGAGGCGATGATGGGTGCGGTGCGGTCCGCGCTCAGCGCCCGGGCGCGTCAGTACGAACTGCGGGATGCTGCCGATACACTGGAGCAGGCAGTGGTCGATCGTACCCGCGAACTCGAGGCCGCGCGCGAAAGCCTGGAGATCGCGCTGGACGCCGCGGACATGGGCAGCTGGGACATCGACCTGAAATCCGGCGATGTCCGCCGGACACCGCGGCACGACGAGATCTTCGGATATACCGAGCTGTTGCCGCACTGGTCGGTCGACATCTTCCTCTACCATGTCGATCCTGCGGAACGAGCGGATATCGCCGCGTCGTTCGACGCTGCGTTGACTGAAGGGTCGCTCGACATCGAATGCGGCATTGTCGCGGCGAATGGAAACCGGCGCTGGATCACCGCCAAGGGCCGGGTCCGGTATGACGGCGACGGTAACGCGGTCCGCATGACCGGCGTCGTATCGGACGTCACCGATCGCAAGGAGGCGGACGCGCAGCTTGCTCAGGCGCAGAAGATGGACGCGATCGGCCAGCTGACCGGGGGCGTCGCGCATGATTTCAACAATCTGCTGACCCCGATCGTCGGCAGCCTCGACCTGGTCCGGCGGCGGCACATGGACGATGAGCGGACACAAAAGATGATCGGCGGTGCGTTGCAGGCCGCCGAGCGCGCCACCATCCTGACGCAGCGGTTATTGTCATTCGCCCGCCGCCAGGCGCTGCAGCCACGGGCGGTCGATATCGGGGCGCTGATCGACGGGATCGTCGATCTGATCCGGCGATCGCTTGGTCCCCTGATCGCGGTGACGCTCGACGTGCCGCGGCACCTTTCCCCGGCACGGGTCGATCCGAACCAGCTGGAACTGGCACTGCTCAACCTTGCGATCAACGCGCGCGACGCGATGCCGGGCGGGGGTAGCCTGACGCTGTCCGCCGCGGACGTCATTCTGGACGTTCGCAACACGGTGGGTGTGCAGGCGGGGCGATATGTCCGCCTCGTCGCGGCCGATACCGGAGTCGGCATGGACCGGGAAACGCTGGCGCGCGCGACCGAGCCCTTCTTCTCGACCAAGGGGATCGGCAAGGGGACCGGGCTCGGCCTGTCGATGATCCATGGCCTCGCCGCGCAATCCGGCGGTACGTTGCACCTGTCGAGCGAGCCGGGGGCCGGTACGCAGGTCGAGCTCTGGCTGCCGGCGACCCAGGACATTCCCGACAGGGCAGGCGAACCGCGCGCCGAGCCCGTGTCCGCGCGGCGTGCAGCGTCGGTACTGCTCGTCGATGATGACGATCTGGTCCGATCCGCCACGGCGGATATGCTGCGTGATATCGGCTATACGGTCCTGGAGATGCGTTCGGCATCGCAGGTGCTCGCGATGGTTCGCTCGGGGATCGAAGCAGATATCCTGGTGACCGATTATCTGATGCCCGGCATGACCGGGGGACAGCTGATCAACGAGCTTCGCGCATCGGGCGTGCGAATACCGGTGCTGCTCATCACCGGCTATGCCGCCGCCGGCAAGGATGTGCCGAGGGACGTGCCGCGGCTCGCCAAACCATTCCGACAGGTGGACCTTGCGGCGCGCATCGACGAACTTCTGCGATGCACCGAACCGGGCAAGGTGAAGTTGAAGGCGATCAAATAAACCCGGATGTGCCAATGACGGCATCACCATGATCGCGGATCTTTCCCCGAGCTGAAGACGTGGCCCGAAAGGCTCCGCGCGCGCGCTCGACGATCGCCCGATGCCCGGCGGCGGTCGATAGTGCTGTGCTGGCTCCAGCACGCCCTGGCCGAGGGCGTCACCAGCACGCGACGGGGAAGCCAGGGACGCATATTTCGGGTTGGCTTATCCGGATCGCCCGTAAAGCGCACGGGCATCGCGCTTGAACGCCGCACCGCTGTCCGGACGGCTGTAGAACATATGACCGCCGGGATAGATCCGCAGCTTGATCCGCTCGGCCATGCCGAAACTCGGCATCTGATCGACGATCAAACGGGACGCGAAGAACGGGCAGGACAGGTCGTCCCAGCCATGCGCGATCATGACCGCCATGTGCGGATCGGCGGCGATGGCCTTGCGCAGGTCCTGGACGGGGGTGTCGTCGGGCTTGCCGCGATCCCAGGCCTTGTTCACCTCGTACGACAGCGCATGATAGCCGGCGTCGGTCTTCCACCCGACCACGCGCGTCACGAAATCGACCATCGCGCTGGTCGTCGGCGCGATCAGCGCGTCGAGGATCGGATCGTTGGACTGGCGCATCGCCGACCAGGGAAACGGATCGAACGCGGTCACGTTGGAATCATAGACGCTGCCGATCGTCCCGTCGGCACGGTGGACCTCGCGCAGGAAGGTGCCCGAATCGACGCGCCCGCCCATCCGCTGGACGAGCGAGGGATCAAGACCGGTCAGCGCGGTCACATGGCCGACGATCCGGGTCACCGCCTGGGCGTCGGAACGCCCGCGCAGCAGGTCGCTCGCGAATTCGCCGCGCGTATAGGCCTCGACATCGGCCATCGCGGCGGGGGTCAGATGGCCCTCGCGCTCCAGATGCGCTGCCGCCATCGACGGCAGGTCGATCATCCACGGCAGCGGCGACAGCGCGGTCGCGCCGTCGCCCGAGGCGGGGTCGAGATAGGGCGATACCATGATGAGGCCGGTCACGCCGACTCCGATCTGCGACTGCAATTCGTACGCGATCCGCGGCGCGCGGTAGCCGCCATAGCTTTCGCCCATGACGTATTTGGGCGAGCGCAGCCGACCCGCCTTGACCAGCCAGTCGAACACGATCTTCGACAGATATTTGATGTCGGGATCGTTCGCGTAGAACGCCTTCTTCGTCGCGGCCTCGTCGATCAGGCTGCGGCTGAAGCCGGTGCCGATCGGATCGATGAAGACGAGATCGGTGAAATCGAGCCAGCTATCGGGATTGTCGCTCGCGACCGGGCTGTCCGACGGCGCATTGCCCTGCGTCGCGAACGATATGCGCTTCGGACCCACGGCCCCCATGTTGAGATAGACCGACGACGCACCCGGTCCGCCGTTGAATGCGAAGGTCACCGGGCGATCGGCACCACCGCCGACGGCGACATAGGTCGTGTAGACGACCTGCCCGATCTCCTTGCCCTTCCCGTCGCGAACCGACAGCTTCCCGACCGTCGCGTCGTATGCGATCGCCCGTCCGCCGATCACCGCCGACTGCCGCACCGTCTTGTCGGCGGGCAGCGGCGGGAACTTCATCTCGTCATCGACCTTCTTCTCGGTCGTCGTGACCTGCTTGTCCTGCGCGGCGATCGGTACCGCCGCCAGAAATGCGAGGGCGATGCCTGTGGCGATGATGCGCAGCATCACTTTGCAGCCCCACCGCCGGCGGCGACCCAGGCATCGATCTTGCGTTCGAGGACGGGCATCGGCAGCGACCCGGTGTCGAGCACCTGCGCATGAAAATCGCGCGGGTCGAACCGGGTGCCGAGCGCCGCCTTCGCCTTCGCCTTGGTCCGCGCGATCGTCAGCTGGCCGATCTTGTAGGCCAGTGCCTGGCCGGGGATCGCGATATACCGCTCGACCTCTGCGGTCGCATCGGTGCGCGCCATCGGCGAATTCGCGAGCATGTAATCGATCGCGCGGCCACGGCTCCAGCCTTGCGCATGGATACCGCTATCGACGACCAGCCTCATCGCGCGCAGCATTTCGTCGTTCAAGCCGCCCATCCGTTGATAGGGATCGGTCTCCATCCCCAGGTCCTTCCACAGGCTCTCCGAATACAGCGCCCAGCCTTCGACATAGGCGGTGTTGCCGCCGAACCGCATGAAGGCGGGCAGGGCCGTATTCTCCTGCGCCAGGCTGATCTGGAAATGATGCCCGGGTACGCCTTCATGGAGGAACAGCGTCTCCATCTCCCAGGTGTAACGCGACGGCAGGTCGTAGGTGTTGTAATAGAATATGCCGCGGCGCGATCCGTCGGGAGTGCCGCCCTGGTAGGAGCCGCCGGCCTCCGTCTTCTCCTTGAAGGCCGGGACCGCACGAATCTCGAGATCGTTCCTGGGCGTCAGCGAGAATTGTTCGGGGATGCGCGCATAGACGCGCTTCTGGATCGCGTAATAGCCGTCCCTCAGCTCTTCCGCGCTCTTCGGCTGGAAGCGAGGGTCGGTGCGCAGGGACGTGAAGAATTCGGCCAATGTTCCCTTGAAGCCGACGGCCCGTTTCTGCGTCTCCATCTCCCGCGTGATCCGTGCGACCTCGCTCAGGCCCAGTCGGTGCACGTCGTCGGCGGACAACGGCAGCGTCGTGTTCTGCTCGATCAGATACGCGTAAAGCTTCGCGCCGCCGGGCATCTGCGACAGGCCGACCGTATCACGGGCGACGGGCAGATATTCTCTGGCCAGGAAATCGCGCACCCGTTGTTCCGCGGGGATGACGACGTCGCGGATCTGCGCTGCATAGGCCGCACGCAGCCGGGTCAGGTCGGCGGGGGCGATGGCGGCGGGGAAGGTCTTTACCGGACCGTAGAAGGTCGATCCCTCGACGCCTTCCTTGATCAGATTGTCGAACTGGCCGATTACATTGTTCACGACCAGCCGGGGCTGGACGATGCCGTCCTTCATGCCTTGCCGGAACCGCCCGATCGCCCGGTCGAGGACCTGCGCATATTCCGCGTTGCGCTTCAGGTTGTTCTCGTAATCCGCCAGCGTCCTGAACGGCGCGGCGCCCTGACCCGACGCGAAGTCGGGGTAGAAGGTCTGGAACCCCTGGAAATGATCGATCGGCAGGTCGCGCTGGATCTTCAACAGGTCGGGCGCATAGCCCCGGAGCCCGATCGCGGTGCTGTTCTCGAACACGTCGTATGCGATTTTGTCGACGCGGCTCAGTTTCGTCCGGTCGATCGCGTGCAGCGCGGCCAGATCGGCCCCGGCGGCGGCGCGCTCGGCGGCGGTATATTCGTCGGTCAGATAATCGCCCAGCCGATCGGCGTAGCGCAGATCGCCGCGGAAAATCCCCTGGATCGGATTGCGCTTCAGGCTCGCCTCGTCGCTGTCGTAGAACAACTGCTTCAGCCGCGCGTCCGATGCGCCGTCGCCCGGCATCGCGCTCGGCCGCGGCAGGGCCTGCGCAAAGGCCGCATCGGCGGTGACGGTCGATAACAGCAGGGCGGTCAGCAGCTTGAGCGACAAGGGCATATCCTCGGACAGTGAGACCCGAGGGTAGAGCGCGCCCATCTTTGTCGCAAGCGACCAGCCGACGCGGTCGTCCGACCCTCGTTTACCTGGCGATTTCGGGCCGCACCTGTGAACAATTGCAGGTTGCCAAGGATCACCAGTACGAAACCGGCGGTGTAGCCGAAGCGACGACGAGTTCCTTCCAGGGGGCCTCGGGCAGCCGCATCGCGATCGACGTCTCGACCAGGATCGACGCGCTGATCGCGACGCCGGCGGCGAATGCCAGCGACAATAGCGGTCGGCCGAGCTCCTCGTCCCCCTGAAGCCGGATGACCTCGTGGACGACCTTCGCCGATCCCGCCTTGCGCCGCGCGACGGCATCGACCTCATTGTCCGAGAGCCCGGATAAGGGCTGGTTTTCGGGCTTCGCTTCGTCGGTCACCCGGTGTCCCCTTGTAACTACGGGACGAAACGCTGAAGGCGCGCGGATGGGGCGGCGCCTGACGGTCGCGCCGGACCGCAATCGATGCTTCGGTGCGGTAAAGCTCAGCTGGGCTCGCGCGCCGGGTTCGACCATGGAAGGAGGTAGCATCGGACGTGGGAAGCACAGTGAACGATCTGGCAATCCTGTATGAACATCCCCTGTGGTTCGCACCGCTGTTCGCGGCGCTCGAGCGGCGGGGAGCCGGCTATGCGCCGCTGAGACCGGGTGGCGATTTCGACCCGGCGGATGACGGGCGTCCGGCGCGTGTCGTGTTCAACCGGATCGCAATGTCGAGTTTCCTGCGCAGCGACGAGCATCCGATCTTCTACGCGCAGGCGCTGCTCGACCATTGGCGGCGGGCGGGGGCGCGGATCGTCAACGGCCCGGAGGTGCTCGCGATCGATGCGTCCAAGGCGCGGCAATTGTCGCTGATCGCCTCGCTCGGGCTTGCGATCCCGGCGACGCGGGTCATCCACCGTGCCGCCGATGTCGAGGCGGCGGCCGCGACGATCGGATTTCCGCTGGTGGTAAAGGCCAATATCGGCGGGTCGGGCGCGGGGATCACCCGGTTCGACAACATGGCGGAGCTTCGCTACGCGGTTGGCGCGAACGAACTGCCGACCAGCATCGACGGCGTGCTGCTGGTGCAGGATTACGTCCCCGTCCGCGACGGTGCGATCACGCGGATCGAGACGCTGGACCGCGCCTTCCTGTACGCGATCGAGGTGTCGGGCGGCGGTGCGTTCGACCTTTGCCCGGCCGATGCCTGCGTGGAAGGGTCCGCCATCGGCATGACGGCGGTCCGTCCCGGTGCGGCGCTGATCGACGCAGCCGAACGGATCGCGCGGGCGACGAACCTGGATGTCGGCGGCGTGGAGGTGATGATCGACGACCGTGACGGCGTGGCGCGATTCTACGACATCAACGCGCTGTCGAACTTCGTGGCGAAGCCGCTGGATGTGCTCGGCTGGGACCCGCACGACCGGCTGGTGGATTATCTGATCGCGACGATCGCGGAGGCACGCTGATGCGCTACGGATATTGGACGCCGGTCTTCGGCGGCTGGCTGCGCAACGTGCCTGACGAGGGTATGGCGGCGAACTGGGACTATACCAAGCGGCTGACGCAGGATGCGGAACGCTGGGGCTACGACCTGACGCTGATCGCCGAACTGAACCTCAACGACATCAAGGGCGTCGAACAGCCGGCGCTCGATGCATGGTCGACCGCGGCGGCGTTGGCGGCGGTCACCGAAACGGTCGAGCTGATGGTCGCGGTGCGGCCGAACTTCCACCATCCTGCGCTGTTTGCGAAGGCGGCGGCGAATATCGATCGCATTTCGGGCGGGCGGCTGGCGCTGAACGTCGTGTCGTCCTGGTGGGCGGACGAGGCCAGGCAATATGGCCTGCAATTCGACCAGCATGACGATCGCTATGCCCGTACGGCGGAGTGGTTGACCGTGATCGACGGGCTGTGGAGCGAGGAACGGTTCACGTTCTCAGGCAAATACTACGCCACGGACGCCGCGATCTGCGCGCCCAAGCCTGCGAATCGACCGACGGTCTACGCCGGTGGTGAAAGCGAGAAGGCGAAGGCGATGATCGCCGCGCAGTGCGACGCCTATGTCATGCATGGCGATCCGGCCTCCGCGATCGCTCCAAAGATCGCCGACATGGGGGCGCGGCGCGACGCAGCGGGTGGCGCGCCGATGCAGTACGGCATGGCGGCTTATGCGATCGTCCGCGACAGCGAGGCCGAGGCGAAGCGCGAACTGGAACGGATCACCAATGTCACCGACCTGCCCGCGGGCTATGCCAATTTCGACCAGTGGCTGTCGGGTACGCAGCTGGAACGCGAATTGAAGATACAGGAATATTCGGTATCGAACCGCGGTCTGCGCCCCAATCTGGTCGGTACGCCCGAGCAGTTGCGCGAACGGATCGCAGAATATGAAGCCGTAGGGCTCGACCTGCTGCTGCTACAGATGAGCCCGCAGGCCGAGGAGATGGAGCGGTTCGCCCGACAAGTGATGGGCACCGCATGATCCGGCTGGTGAACGTCGGCAAGCGCTTCGCGGGTCCGGGCACGGCGGCACTGGAGGGCGTGTCGCTGGAGATCGCGGCGGGTGAGGTCTTCGGTGTGATCGGTCAATCGGGGGCGGGCAAATCGACGCTGATCCGGCTGATCAACGCGCTCGAACGGCCATCGTCGGGCCGCGTCGAGGTCGACGGGATCGATGTCGCGTCGCTGTCCGCCACCGACTTGCGCGCGCTGCGCCGGCGGATCGGGATGATCTTCCAGAATTTCGGGCTGCTGTCGTCGCGTACCGCGGCGGGCAATGTGTCGTTTCCGCTCGAACTGATCGGCGTGCCCGGCGAAGAACGCGCGGCGAAAGTGGCAGCGCTGCTGGCGCGTGTCGGACTGACCGATCACGCTGGCAAATATCCGGCGCAATTGTCGGGCGGCCAGAAGCAGCGGGTTGGTATTGCCCGGGCGCTGGCGACCGATCCGCGGATCCTGCTGTGCGACGAGGCGACGAGCGCGCTCGATCCCGAAACGACGCGAACCGTGCTGGCCTTGCTGCGGGATCTGAATCGTGAGCGCGGGCTGACGATCGTTCTCATCACGCATGAAATGGCGGTCGTCCGCGCGATCTGCGACCGGGTCGCGGTGCTGGATGCCGGCGTCGTGGTCGAGACGGGCACCGTCGCCGATGTGTTCGCCGGTGGCGCGCATCCCGCGACGCGACGCATGCTGGCGGCGCTCGCGGCGTGACCGGCTGGTTCGCGAATATCGCATGGCCGGACATCGCCCAGGCCTGTCTCGACACGCTCACGATGCTGGCCGGATCGCTCGCGCTGACGATCCTGTTCGGGTTGCCGCTCGGGGTATTCCTGTTCCTGTCTGGCCGCGGGCAGGCGGGATCGAACCGGGCCGTGAACGCGGTGCTGGGGACGATCGTCAATATCCTGCGGTCGATCCCGTTCATCATCCTGCTGATCGTCATGATCCCCGTAACCGTGGCGCTGGTCGGCACGTCGCTCGGCGTCGCTGGCGCGATCCCGCCATTGGTCGTCGGGGCCGCGCCCTTTTACGCGCGGCTGGTCGAAGGGTCGCTGCGCGAGGTGGATCGCACCGTCATCGAGGCGACCCGCGCGATGGGCGCGACGACGTGGCGGATCGTGACGGGTGCGTTGATCCCCGAAGCGCTGCCGGGGCTCATCGCCGGGGCGACCGTCACCGCGGTGGCTTTGGTATCGTTCACCGCGATGGCGGGCGTGGTCGGAGCCGGGGGGCTGGGCGACCTGGCGATCCGTTTCGGCTATCAGCGGTTCCAGACCGATGTGATGGTGGTGACGGTGGTGCTGCTCGTGCTGCTGGTCCAGGCCATCCAGTTCGCGGGCGACCGGCTCACCCGTCATTTCACCCGACGCTAGGATATCTCGATGGAACGGCTTCTCCTCTCCGCGATCCTGCTGACGCTCGCCGCCTGCGGGGGCGCGTCGAAGGACGATGCCGGTACGCTGACCATCGCCGCGACCGCGGTGCCGCATGCCGAGATATTGGAGTCGGTGAAACCCGTCCTGGCGAAGGAAGGCGTCGACCTGAAGATCCGCGTCTTCAACGATTATGTTCAGCCCAATCTGCAGGTCGATCAGCGCCAGATCGACGTGAACTACTTCGAGACCAAGCCGTATCTGGACGAGTTCAACCGGTCGCGCGGCACGCATCTCGTCACCTATGCGGGCATCCATGTCGAACCTCTGGGTGCCTATTCGCACAGGTGGAAACGGATCGCGGACGTGCCGCACGGCGCGGTCGTCGCCATCCCCAACGAACCGAGCAATGGCGGCCGCGCGCTGCTGCTGCTGCAAAAAGCTGGGCTGATCCGCTTGCGTCATCCGACCGATCCGCTGGCGACGGTGCACGACATCGTCGGCAACCCGAGAGCGCTGGTATTCAAAGAACTGGAAGGCGCGACCCTGCCGCGTACGTTGGACGAGGTCGACCTGGCGCTGATCAACACCAATTACGCGCTGGATGCCCGGCTCAACCCGCTGCGCGATGCGCTGATCATCGAGGACGCGCATTCGCCCTATGTGAACTTCGTCGTCGGCCGCCCCGGTGGCGAGAAGGACCCGCGCGTCGTGAAACTGATCGCCGCGCTCCGCAGCCCGGCCACCCGCCGGTTCATCGAGGATCGTTACAAGGGCGCGGTGCTGCCGGCGTTCTGATCGTTTGATACGACAGCAAGCGCCGGAGTGTTGTCCCATCATGCGTCGGCCATGGACGGGATATCGAGAAACCGACGAAGGACTGGCCGTGACCGCAACCGCAACCGCTAACGACACCCGATCGGACCCACGCTGGGAACGCGTGCTCGCCCGCGACCCGAATGCCGATGGCATATTCTGGTATTCGGTCGCGACCACCGGCGTGTATTGCCGGCCGTCCTGCCCCTCGCGCGCGGCGAACCCCGGCAACGTCGCGTTGCACGATACGCTCGCCGAGGCGCAGGCGACGGGCTTCCGGGCGTGCAAGCGCTGCCGACCGGACGACCCTTCGTCGGCCACTACCGCCACCATCGCTGCCGCCTGTCGCCTCATCGAGGCGCGGGAGGACATCCCCTCGCTGACCGAGATGGCGACCATAGTCGGTCTTAGCCCGACCTATTTCCACCGCTTGTTCAGGCGCACGACGGGACTGACGCCGAAGGGCTATGCCGCCGCTCGCCGGGCGGAGCGGGTCCGTGGCGCGCTCGCAAAGGACGGCAGCATCACCGGTGCGATCTACGACGCGGGGTATAATAGCAGTGGGCGGTTCTACGCACAGGCTGCCGGCACGCTCGGCATGACGCCGACGCGGTACAAGGCCGGCGGCACCGACGAGGTGCTCCGCTTCGCCATCGGCCAATCGTCGCTGGGCGCGATCCTGGTCGCGTCCAGCGAGACGGGAGTCGCCGCAATCCTGATCGGCGACGATCCGGGGGTGTTGGCCGAGGATCTGCAGGACCGGTTTCCGCGCGCGACCCTGGTGGGCGACGATGCGGCGTACGAACAGCTGGTTGCCCGGGTGGTCGGCCTGGTGGAGGCTCCCGGTCTGGCGATCGACCTGCCGCTCGACATCCGCGGCACCGCTTTCCAGCAGCGCGTCTGGCAGGCGCTGCGCGACATCCCCGCAGGCCGTACGATGACCTATGCCGAACTTGCCGTGCATATCGGTTCGCCGGCCTCGGTGCGCGCCGTGGCGGGGGCGTGCGCGGCGAACACCATCGCGGTCGCCATACCATGCCACCGCGTCGTTCGCACCGATGGCACGCTGTCGGGATATGCCTGGGGCGTCGAGCGCAAGCGAACGCTGATCGCGCGCGAGGCCACGTTAGCCTGATCGGTCGCGCTGCGCGCGATCGACGGTCTGCCGATCGGTGTCTCCCGCGCCGATCGCCCGGACACGCGCCAGCGCCTTGCCCGGCCCGGGCGTCGCGAGCGCGCGGGTGATCGCTTCGTCGAAATCGCCGTTTTCGACCGCCAGCCTCTGCCGGTCGAGAAAGGATTTGAAATCGTCCGGCGCGATATCGTTCATGTCCCGGCCGTCCAGCTGGATCGTCTCGCCGTTCAGTCGCAGCTCGAACGACAGACCTTCGCCGCCGACCTTGGCCAGGCCATCCGACCCCTCGGCGGCGAAACTGGACCGGCCCGGTTCTGCCCCCTCGATCGCCGCGATCAGTTCGGCGCGCGCCGCATTCAGATCGTGCCCGACCCCGCCATCGGCATCGTCGGGGGTAGCGGCTGCAATCAGATCGTCTGCGGGCATGTCATCCTCCATCTCTGCATGGCTAACGCCCCGGCGTCGGAAAAGTGACGTAGGTGACGGCGAAATCGTCCGCGTTGCCTGTGCATAGAGTGAGTCCCGTCAGTCGCGAGTCGGCGGCTGTTTCACCGCGTTCGACGCAGTTCGCCGCCGCCTATTGGCAAGCGAATCGATCTTCGTCTCCGCGTGCCGCGCCGGCTGTTCGTCCCGGCGCATCGCCATTGTATACCAACGCAGTGGGATATACTTTTGAACTTGGGGAATGTGATGCCAGCGTCGCTGCCTCTCGGCGTCGGTGGTCATGATCCTCGAACGACAGGAGAGGCGCGATGGGTTCTTTTGCACCGCACGAAGCCGTTCGACCGACGATCCTGACCGTGCCGGGACTGGGTGGGTCGGGCCCATCGCATTGGCAGACCCTGTGGGAGGCATCGCTGCCCGGCGTGGTGCGGGCCGATCTGGGCATGTGGAACACGCCGCATCGCAACAGCTGGGTGACGAAGCTGGACGAAGCGATCCGACAGGCGGGTGCGCCGGTCATCCTGGTTGCGCACAGCCTGGGATGTCTGGCGGTGGCGTGGTGGGCGCAGCTCAGTCCGCAACCTTATGGCTGGCCCGTCGCCGGGGCGCTGCTGGTCGCGCCGGCGGATGTCGACCGCGCAGGTGCCCCCGACGAATTGACCGCGCTCGCGCCGAGCCCGCGGACGCCGCTGCCGTTTCCGTCGTTGCTGATCGCCAGCGCCGACGATCCCTGGATAACGCGCGACCGCGCGCATAGCCTGGCGGCGGAGTGGGGCAGTCATTTCGTCGATATCGGCAATGCCGGCCATATCAACGCCGCCAGCGGAATCGGGCTGTGGCCGGAGGGTCTTGAATTGCTCGACCGCGTCGTTGCCGCTGCGGGCAATGGCGCGGGGCGGGCGCCGGGGGCGGGCGATGCGCGCGCGATCCTGGCGCGGCGCGGTGAGCAGCCCCGGTTTGCGGGGGCGAAGGAGATCGGCCCGTGGCGTTCGGACCGGGCTTCGGCGCTCTCGATGGATTGGCATGGTCGGGTGGAATAAGCGCGTCAGCTGGCTGCCGCGGGATAGAGAAACGCCCGGGTCGGCTGGATTCCGATCTGCTGCCCTTGTCGAAGACCCTCGCCGTTCGGCACGTCGATCTCGACTCGCCGATCCTGGCCTGCCACCTCACCCTCGATGCGAACGCCACCGCCGCGTTGGCGGATGCTGGCGATCGTGACCGGGATCGCATCCGATTCGTTCGACAACGCGACATCGTGCGGCCGGAAGCAGAGATCGGCCGGACCGTCCGCCGGTACCGGTCCCGGCAGCGACAGCGTCCGCTCTCCCAAAATCGTCCGGCCGCGGGCGATGTCCACCGAAATGCAGTTCGCCTCGCCCACGAAATCGAACACGAACGCGCTGGCGGGGCGGGCGTAGATGTCCGCGGGCCGATCGATCTGTTCGATCCGACCCTCGCGCATCACGACCACCCGGTCCGCGAGTTCGAGCGCCTCGTCCTGATCGTGCGTGACGAAGACCGAAGTCAGCCCCATGCGCTCATGCAGTTCGCGCAGCCAGCGACGCAGATCCTTGCGGACCTTCGCATCCAGCGCGCCGAACGGCTCGTCGAGCAGCAACAGCCGTGGATCGACCGCGAGCGCGCGCGCAAGCGCCACCCGCTGCCGCTGCCCGCCGGACAGTTGCGAGGGATAGCGCGTGCCGAGTTCACCCAGCTGGACCAGGTCGAGCAGTTCCCGTGCTCGCGCGGCGATAGCGTTTCGGCTCGGCCGGTCGCGCCGTCGCCGCACGGTCAAACCAAATGCGACATTGTCCGCCACCGTCATATGCTGGAACAGCGCATAATGCTGGAACACGAAGCCGATCCGGCGATCCGCGACCGCCTTTCGAGTCACGTCCTCGCCATCGAAATGCATGCTGCCGGTATCGGGGAATTCCAGACCGGCCATGATCCGAAGCAGCGTCGTCTTGCCCGACCCCGACGGGCCGAGCAACGCGAGGAACTCGCCCGGCTGCGCCTCCAGATCGATCTGCCGAAGCGCATCGACCGTGCCGAACGCCTTTCCGACGGCTTTCAGGGCGATGCTCATAAATGCCCCTTCCCGCCGATATCATAGCGCCATTCGAGCACGCTCTTCACGACGAGCGTGACGAGCGCGAGCAAGGCGAGCAGCGACGCGACCGCAAACGCGGCGGCGAAGCTGTATTCATTGTACAGCACCTCGACCTGCAACGGCATCGTGTTGGTTTCGCCGCGGATATGACCCGACACGACCGATACCGCGCCGAATTCGCCCATTGCCCGCGCATTGCACAGCAGCACGCCGTACAGCAGCCCCCAGCGGATATTGGGCAGCGTCACCCGCCAGAACATCTGCCACCCGCCCGCGCCGAGCGACAGCGCCGCCTCCTCCTCGCCGCGGCCCTGTTCGGCCATCAGCGGGATGAGTTCGCGAGCGACGAAAGGAAAGGTTACGAAGATCGTCGCCAGTACGATGCCCGGCACCGCGAACACGATCCGGACATCGTGGCTGACCAGCCACCCGCCGAACCAGCCCTGCGCACCGAAGATCAGCACGTACACGAGCCCCGCGACGACGGGCGAGACGGAGAAGGGCAGGTCGATCAGGCTGATGACGAATGCCTTGCCGCGAAAGTCGAACTTGGTCAGCGACCAGGCCGCGGCAAGACCGAATGCGACGTTCACCGGCACGCTGATCGCGGCCACCAGAAGGGTCAGCCAGATCGCCGAGCGGGCATCGGCGTCGGCGATCGCGGCGACATAGGCGTCGAACCCCTTCGCCAGCGCCTGGACGAAGACGAGGATGAGCGGCAGCAGGAGAATGAGCGCGAGATAGGCGAGCGCGATGCCGATCAGGACCGGCCGCGCACGCCGGGGCCGCGACAGGGTCATGTCGCGCTCCGCCGCCGCATCCAGACCTGCAGCCCGTTGATGACCAGCAGCATCGCGAAGGACGCCGCCAGCATGATCGTAGCGATGGCGGTGGCACCCGCATAATTATATTGTTCGAGTTCGCTGACGATCATCAACGGTGCGATTTCGGACACATAGGGCATGTTGCCGGCGATGAAGATGACCGATCCATATTCGCCGATGCCGCGCGCGAAGGCGAGTGCGAAGCCGGTGAGCAAAGCCGGCAGGATCGACGGCAGGATCACCCGGCGAAACGTCTGGAACCCGCTCGCGCCAAGCGTCGCTGCGGCTTCCTCGACGTCCTTCGCCAGGTCGGCCAGCACCGGCTCCACCGATCGCACGACGAAGGGCAGGCCGATGAACAGCAACGCGACGACCACACCCACGGGCTTGAATGCGATCTGGATGCCGAGCGGCACCAGCAGCCGCCCGATCCAGCCATTGGGGGCGTAGAGCGCGGTCAGCGCGATCCCCGCCACGGCGGTCGGCAAGGCGAAGGGCAGATCGACCAGCGCGCTGACCACGCGGCGCGCAGGGAAACGGTAGCGGACCAGCACCCAGGCGACGAGCAGACCGAAGGCGGTATTCACACCTGCCGCGAGGAACGCCGCACCGAAGCTCAGCCGGTACGCCGCCACCGCCCGCGCGGAAAAACCGACCGCGACGAACGCACCCCAGCCGAGCCCCGCCGCGCGCACGAACAACGCGGACAGCGGGACCAGGACGATGAGACACAGCCACACAATGCTGAACCCGAAGGTCAGTCCGAATCCCGGCAACAGCGTGCGTCGCCGCTGGGTCGGCACGCGCCAGCGTCGCGGCAATGTCGTGACTGGCATCCGCGCGTCCCGGTCGGAGATTAATGCTTCAGCCCCGCATAGATTTTGTCGAACACGCCGTCATCCGCGAAATAGCGTGCCTGCGCCGCCTTCCAGCCGCCGAAATCCTTGATCGTGACGAGATCGAGTTTCGGGAAGACCTTCGCATATTTCGCCGCGACCTGCGGATCGCGCGGGCGGTAGTAATTCTTCGCGATCAGTTCC
Organism: uncultured Sphingomonas sp.; assembly: GCF_964244235.1. Taxonomy (GTDB): domain Bacteria; phylum Pseudomonadota; class Alphaproteobacteria; order Sphingomonadales; family Sphingomonadaceae; genus Sphingomonas. The sequence continues at coordinate 22,749 of NZ_CAXTII010000007.1, read as the reverse complement.
TGGCCCTGCGGCGTGTACAGGAAATTCAGATAGGCATTGGCGACGTCGGTCGTGCCGTGCTTCGTCGCATTGCCGGCAACCAGCGCTACCGACGGCTCGGCCAGGATCGATATCGACGGGATGACGACGTCGAACTTGCCCCCGCCCGTTTCCTTCTGCGCGAGAAACGCCTCGTTTTCCCATGCCAGCAGCACGTCGCCGATCCCGCGTTCGACGAAGGTCGTCGTCGCCCCGCGCGAGCCTGAATCGAGCACCGGCACATTCGCGATCAGTTTCGTGACATAGGCCTGCGCGGCAGTCTCCGACCCGCCTGCCTTGCGGCCATAAGCCCAGGCAGCGAGGAAGTTCCAGCGTGCGCCGCCGCTGGTCTTCGGATTGGCGGTGATGACCTGCACCCCCGGCTTCGTCAGATCGCCCCAGTCGTGGATCCCCTTGGGATTGCCCTTGCGCACCAGCAGCACGACCGTCGAGGTGTAGGGCGCACTGTTGCCGGGAAGCGCGGCCTGCCAGTTCTTCGGGATCAGCGTCGTCTTGTCCGCAATCGCATCGACGTCATAGGCGAGCGCCAGCGTGACGACATCCGCCGCCAGCCCGTCGATCACCGCACGCGATTGCTTGCCGGAACCGCCGTGGCTCATCTTGATCGACACGTCCTGGCCATGATCCGCCTTCCACTTCGCGGCGAAGGCGGCATCGACGTCCTTGTAGAGTTCGCGCGTCGGGTCGTAGCTGACGTTGAGCAGTTCGACCGGGCCCGTCGTCTTCTGCGCGGTCGAATTCTGCGACGCGCTGCCCCCCGGCGAGCACGCGGCCACCATCATCGCCGTCAATGCCGCCATTGGTCGCGCCAGCCGCGCATAAGTCCCGTTCGCCATTCGTGCCTCCCTTGGTCGATTGTCGGCGAACCTATCGGCATTCGGGCGAGCGGCAACCAAGTTCGGCGCGCGGTCCGCCGCAGTTTTTCTACTTGCGTTCCGGCTGAAACAAAAGACGCGGTGGAGGTTGCATTTTGCCGGGCCGGAGCCGAGCATCCTCCGGTCGGGGCGGGCCGGTCATGGCCGCCATCCAGGAGGAGCAGCAATGATCGTCGGATATACCAGAATGCGCATTTCGTTGTGCGCGACGGCATTGGGATTGACCCTGGCGGCGGTGGCGATCGCCTCGCCGACAAGTCAGGCTGTGGCGCAGTCCACCGGCCAGATCGTCTCGCAGCCCGCGCGCGACGTCGGCATCGCCAAGACGACGATCCCGCCGCTGCTCGTGAAAGTGAGCCAAGACCCCTACACCACCGATGGTACGAGCAGTTGCGCGCAGATTTCGTCGGCGATCGCCGCGCTGAACGGCGTCGTCGGTCCCGATTTCTCGTCGTCTCCGGCAAGGAACAAGAAAAACATGGCGAAGATCGGCGGGTCGGCGGTGGTGAATTCGCTGATCCCCTTCCGTGGGATCGTCCGTGCCGTCAGCGGGGCGAGTGCGGCGGAACAACGCCGGAATGCTGCGATCGATGCCGGCTTTGCGCGCCGGGGGTTCCTGCACGGGCTGCAGATCGCGCGCAAATGCCGCTGATCGCGCGACATGCCTGACCTGCCGCCCGAGGGCGCGAATGTCGCCCTGTCAGCCCGTCCTGCCCGATTCGAAAGTACGCCGTGATCCGTCCCCTGTTGATGCTTGCGTTCCTGTCCGCCACCGCCGCCACCGCGCAGGTGGTGCCCGAAGTGGTCGGGCCGTCGCGAGTCTTCACCCCGCGCGATGTCTTCTCGCTGGCGCAGGCGACCGATCCGCAGATCAGCCCGGACGGCAGGCGGATCGCCTATACCCGCGCGTCGGGCGACATCATGATCGATGCCGAGCGCCGCGAGATCTGGCTGATCGACGTGGCGAGCGGCCGGCAGACCCCGCTTGGGGTCGCGGGCAGCTCGCGGCCGCGCTGGTCGCCGGACGGCACGCGGCTGGCCTTCACCGCGCATGCCGATGGACAGAAACCGCAAATCTACGTTCGCTGGATGGAAACGGGGACGAGCGCCGCGATCACCGCGCTGCCCGAAAGCCCGGCGGACATCGCCTGGTCGCCCGACGGGCGGATGATCGGCTTCACCATGTTCGTCCCTGGCGACGGCAGCAAGCTTGGCGCGCCGATCGCGAAGCCCGACGGCGCGAAATGGGCGGAGCCGCTGAAGATCATCGGCCAGGTCCATTACCGCGCGGACGGGGCGGGGTATCTGCGGCCCGGCTACAATCACGTCTTTGCGGTATCCGCGGACGGCGGCGCGGCGCGGCAGCTGACCTTCGGCGCGTTCGACGACGGCCGCAATGTGGATTGGACCGCGGACGGGCGGCACCTGCTGATCGCGACCAACCACGGCAAGGACCCGGAGCGCGACCCGCTGAATTCGGACATCTTCACGGTCGATGCCGATACCGGCGCGCTGCACCGGCTGACGACTCGCGCCGGGCCGGACGAACAGCCGGTGGCGTCGCCGGACGGCCGGCTGATCGCGTATGTCGGGTTCGACGACAAGCTGCTGGGATACCAGAACCACGTCCTGTCGGTGATGAACGCCGACGGCAGCGGCACGCGCGTGCTGACCGCCGGGCTGGACCGCGATGTCGGCGACCCGATCTGGTCGGGCGACGGGCGGTCGATCACCGTCGAATATGCCGATCACGGCGTCACCAAGGTCGCGCGGGTCGGCCTGGACGGCGGTATCTCCATAATCGCGTCGGGCCTGGCGGACGGCGAACTCGACCGGCCCTATTCCAGCGGAGAGTTCAGCGTGTCGAAGGGCGGCGCGGTGGCGTTCACGATCGGCGACGCGACGCATCCCGGCGATATCGCGGTCGTCGGACGGGGTGGTGCGGTGCGCCGGCTGACCGATCTCAACCGCGAATTGTTCGCCGGCAAGACGCTCGGTACCGTCACGCCGATGCCGGTTACGTCCTCGGCGGGCAAGCTGCCGATCGATGCGTGGATGGTGATGCCGCCCGTTTTCGATCCGACGCGCCGATATCCGATGATCCTGGAAATCCATGGCGGCCCGTTCGCCAGCTATGGCCCGATCTGGTCGACCGACGACCAGCTCTACGCCGCTGCGGGCTATGTCGTCGTATACGCCAATCCGCGCGGATCGACCTCCTATGGCGAGGCGTTTGCCGACCGAATCCACCATAATTATCCGAGCGAGGATTATGACGACCTGATGAGCGTCGTCGATGCGGCGATCGCCGGCGGGCACGTCGATCCGAATGCGCTCTTCGTGACCGGCGGGTCGGGCGGCGGCCTGCTGACGGCGTGGATCGTCGGCAGGACCGACCGGTTCAAGGCCGCGGTGTCGCAGAAGCCGGTCATCAACTGGACGAGCGAAGTGCTGACCACCGACGGCTATACATCGATGGCGCGTTACTGGTTCGGCAAGATGCCATGGGAGGATCCCGAGCAATATTGGCGCCGTTCGCCGCTCAGCCTGGTCGGCAACGTGAAGACCCCGACCGCGGTGATGGTCGGCGAGGAGGATCACCGCACCCCGCCGAGCGAGGCCGAGCAATTCTACGCCGCGCTACAGCTACGGTCGGTTCCGACCGTCCTGATCCGCGTGCCGAGCGCGAGTCATGGCGGGCTCGCCGATCGGCCGTCGCAGCTGGTGGGGGAGAATGCGGCGATTCTGGCATGGTTCGATCGCTATCGGGCGAAGTAACTGCTCCTCTCAGAAGAGGGGCAATGACCTTTCGACCGAAGCCGCGCTAAAGGACCGGTTCATCCGGTACGGTTCAAGGATATTCGCGAACAGACAGGAAAAGCCATGTTCCGAGTCGTTGCCCTTTCCGTGATGGCGCTGGCCATCACCGCTCCCGCGACCGCCGCACGTCCCGATCCCGCCGCGCGGTTGGCCTGGGCGAACCGGTTGACCTGGGGGATGACCGCCGATTTGCCCTCAGGTGATCAGCCCGGTTCGGATCGCTGGCTCGCCGCGCAATTGGCGATGACGGACGCAGTGCTGCCCCCCGCGGCGGCACAGCAGGTGGCCGTATTGCGCATCAGCCGGGAACCGCTCGCCGCGGTGGTCGTCGAAGAGGATGCAGCCAACCGCGCCTCCAGTACATTGACCGATCCGGTACAGAAGAAGGCGGCGCGCGACGCGTACCAGCAATCGATGAACGCGCTGGCGGACGAGGCACGCACGCGGTCGATCCTGCGCGACCTCTACGCACCGGACCAGCTACGTGAACAGATGACGTGGTTCTGGTTCAACCATTTCAACGTCCAGGCGGGCAAGCGCGACGTGCGGGCGATGGTCGGCGATTACGAGGATATGATCCACGCCCATGCGCTCGGCCGTTTCCGCGACCTGCTGTCGGCGACGCTGCACCATCCGGCGATGCTGCGCTATCTCGACAACGACCAGAACGCCGCGGGGCGAATCAACGAGAATTACGCGCGCGAGATCATGGAGCTGCATTCGATGGGCGTCGGGTCCGGCTACAGCCAGGCCGACGTGCAGGAGCTGGCGCGAACCCTGACCGGGGTCGGGGTGAACCTGAAACCGGACGCGCCAAAGCTGAAACCTGCGTGGCAGCCGCTGTACGTCCGCGCCGGCCTGTTCGAGTTCAATCCGGCGCGGCACGATTTCGGCGACAAGCATTTCCTCGGCCACACGATCAAGGGATCGGGACTGGGCGAGGTGGATGAGGCGCTCGACCTGATCGCGCGGTCTCCGGCGACCGCGCATCATGTCGCAGATGAGATCGCGACCTATTTCATGGGCGACGCACCGCCCGCCGCAACCATCGACCGGATGGCGGCGACGTTCCGGCACAGCGACGGCGACATCGCGGCGGTGGTGCGGACGATGGTACGATCCCCCGAATTCGCTGCTTCGCTCGGCCGTACCTTCAAGGATCCGGTGCATTACGCCGTATCCGCGGTGCGGCTGGCGTATGGCGACCGCGTGATCCTGAACGCGCAGCCGGTGATCGGCTGGATGAACCGGATGGGCGAAGGGCTGTATAACCACGAGACGCCCGACGGCTATTCGATGGCCTCCGCCGCCTGGTCGGGCCCGGGGCAGCTTGCGACCCGGTTCGACATCGCGCGCCAGATCGGCGGCGGCGCGTCGGGGCTGTTCCGGCCGGTCGGCGCGACCGCGGACCAGCCGGCGTTTCCACAGCTGCAGAACGCTTTATATTATGAAGGATTGTCGGCAAGCCTGACGCCGGCCACGAAGCAGACGCTGACCCAGGCGACTTCGCCGCAGGAATGGAACGCGCTGTTCCTTTCCTCCCCCGATTTCATGCGCCGGTAGCCGCAAAGGAGCATCGTTCCATGCACATACCCCATTTTCATCGCCGCGACCTGCTGGTCGGTGCCGCCGCCCTGTCGCCGATGGTCGTCGCCGGGCGCGCCTTCGCAGCTCCCCGGGCGGGCAGCAAGCTGCTCGTCGTGTTCCTGCGCGGCGCATATGATGCCGCCAACATCGTCGCGCCAACGGGCAGCGATTTCTATCATCAGGCGCGTCCGACGATCGCGCTCGGCAAGCCCGATCCCGCCGATCCGAAGGCCCCGCTGCCGCTCGATGCGGACTGGAGCCTGCATCCAGCGCTGAAGGACAGCATCTACCCGTTGTGGCAGAAGGGCCAGATCGCGTTCGTGCCCTTTGCCGGCACCGACGACATGAGCCGCAGCCATTTCGAGACGCAGGACACGATCGAACTGGGTCAGCCGGTCGGCGGGCACCGCGATTACGGATCGGGCTTCATGGCGCGGCTGGCGGGCGTGTTGGGGCGCGACGATCGGCCGATCGCATTTACCGACCAGCTTCCGCTGTGCTTCCGTGGCGGGACCGATCCGATCCCGAACCTCGCGATGGCGAATGTCGGCAAGCCGATCGACGCACGTCAGGCCAAGCTGATCGAGACGATGTATGCCGGACAGCATATCGGGACGAGCGATCTCGGACGGTCGGTGACCGAAGGCTTCGCGGTGCGCGACACCGTCTTCCACACGCTGGACGACGAGATGAAGGCAGCGAGCCGCGGCGCGGTCAGCGCGCGCGGGTTCGAATTGTCCGCACAGCGGATCGGCGTGCTGATGCGCCAGCAGTTCAATCTGGCGTTCGTCGATGTCGGCGGGTGGGACACGCACGTGAACCAGGGGAATGCGACGGGTTATCTGTCCGACCGGATCGGCGAGCTCGGCCGCGGACTGGCGGGCTTTGCGGACTCGATCGGCCCGGACGCGTGGCGTACCACGACCGTGGTCGTCGTGTCCGAGTTCGGCCGGACCTTCCGCGAAAATGGCGACAAGGGCACCGACCATGGCCATGGCAGCGTCTATTGGGTGATGGGCGGTGGCGTGTCGGGCGGTCGAGTCGCGGGCGCGCAGTCCGCGGTCACCGCGGCGACGCTCAACCAGGGCCGCGATCTGCCGGTGCTGACCGATTATCGCGGGCTGGTAGGCGGATTGGTGAAGCGTCAGTTCGCGCTTGGCCCGACGCAGCTAACGGCGCTGTTCCCGCGTGCCGACCCGATCGATCTTCGCCTGCTTTGATGCCGACGATCAGGCGGCGAAGAGCGATCCGGAAAAGCTGTCCGCGCAACTCTGGGCGAACGCACGGCTTGCTTGACTGAGCTTGATGACGCCCGCGCTGTCATCGAACACCACGTCGCCGACGACCAGCAGAACCAGGACGAGTGCCAACGCTTTCATGCGCCGATCATAGCCGCCAGACGTTAATGAAAGATTTTGATTCTCAGCCTGTGCCGCGGACGTTTCACATCAATGATGGAACAGAAGATACAGCACCAGGATGACCGGGATCGGCACGCCTACCAGCCACAAGATACATCCCTTGCCCATCGTCAATTCCTTGTGATTGCCGGACCGGCGTAACGATCGTCCGAATGCGCCGGTTCCGGCTGCGCGCGCGCTCAGCGAAGACGCCGCGCCGGTTAGTGGATTTCCGTACCGCTTTCGGTCCAGGTGATCCGGATATTTACCCAACTGCCGACCAGCCGCCTGCCGCCGACTCGCGGGGGGCGGACGAGGAACTGCCACGCGGCCTCGCGCAGCGACCGCGCATAGCCCGACCCCAACGGCGATTCGCCGACCGTCCGGCAATTGTCGACATGGTAGTTTTCGATGGTCCGGCACGCGATCTCGCCCCAGCCGACCGGCGGCGCATTCGCCGGCAGGTAATGAACCAGTTCGGCATGCGACGGTTCGCGGTACCATTCGACGTTATAGTAACGCTGCCCGCCCGGGCCCGCGCCGGGACCGTAAGCCGCGGCGCTGTCCTTGCCCGATCCCTCGCCCGTGCCCTCGCTTTCGCTCGGTGCGTTGTGGATCTTGCCGACATCGCTCGCCGCGAACAGCGATCGGTCGCCGAACAGCGACATGTCGACGGGCGGCGGCGGATTTTTCGCGGGCGGTGGCGGGGTCGGCGTCGCGACGTGCGCGACCCGGCCGCTGGTCGCCTGCTTCACCTTGGTCACCGCCTTGGCCTGCGTCTTGGGTTTTTCCCGGTTGTCCGCATCGGGAATCATCTGGAAGGATACCGGATTGCGGACCTCCGGTTTCCTGGGCTCCAGATAGGGCGTGAGCCGCAGCAGGAAGAAGAAGATGAGCAGGTGCGCCGCGATCGTGAGCGCGAGCGACGCCGCGCGTCGTCGCTTGGAGGCTCGATTGGGATCGAAGGGCTGGGCATACGCCGACGGCATCGGCGACGCCGCTACGACGGGCGCTGGTGCGCTGCAACAGAATCGAGGGCGATCGATACTCTTTGCGAACCAAATAAGCTCCCCTAGGATGCAACCCATGTATTATGATGTCGAAGCGATGACCGAACCGTCATTTTCCTCGTTCGACGACGCCGCGTGATCACATTGATCCTTGCCCGTGCGGACAATGGCGTGATCGGGCATGACGGTGCGCTGCCCTGGCGGCTGCCCGCGGATCTGCGGCGGTTCAAGGCGCTGACGACAGGCCGGCCGATGGTGATGGGGCGCAAGACGTTCGACGGCTTCCCGGTACCGTTACCGGGGCGGTGGCATATCGTCCTGACCCGGGACCGGGACTGGACCGCAGCGGGGGCGGAGCCGGTCGGGTCGGTTGCGGAGGCGCTCGATCTGGCGGGCGACGACGCGGCGGTGATCGGCGGCGCGGAGATCTATGCGCTGTTCCTGCCCCATGCCGGCCGGATCGAACTGACCGAAGTCCATGCCACGCCAGGCGGCGATACCGTCGTGCCCGCCTTTAACGGCTGGCGGGAAGTGGCGCGGGAGGATCATCCGGCGGAGGGCGATCGACCGGCCCATTCGTTCGTGACGCTGGAGCGGTAGGGCTTTTCCCCCGCGACCCCCTTACCTATAGCCGCCGCATGATGCGGATCGACGGCGGCACCCCGGTGCCGGCCTCCCTTCGCGGCGGAACCGTCGCGCTCGGCAATTTCGACGGGTTCCATCTGGGACACCAGGCGGTCGTCGGTCGCGCGGTGGGCTTGGCGCGCGCGGCAGGATGCCCGGCGATCGTCGCGACGTTCGATCCGCATCCGGTCCGCCATTTCCGCCCCGACGCCCCCGCCTTCCGCCTGACGAGCCTCGACCAGCGCGAGCGGCTTTTCGCCGCGGCGGGCGCGGACGCGATGCTGGTGTTCCATTTCGACGCCGCGCTCGCCGCCTTGTCCGCGGAGGACTTCATCGCCGAGCGACTGGCGCGCAATATCGGCGCGCGCGGTGTGGTGACGGGGGAAGACTTCACCTTCGGCCACGACAAGCGCGGCACGACCGCGATGCTTGCCCGCCTCGGCCCGGCGCACGGCATGACGGTGGAAACGGTCGCACCGGTCACGCTCGATGGCGAGATCGTGTCGTCGACGCATATCCGCACCGCGCTGAAGGCGGGCGACCCGCGCACCGCCGCGCGGCTGATGACCCGACCGTTCGCGATGAAAGGCCTGGTGCAGCACGGCGACAAGCTCGGCCGGACGATCGGCTACCCGACCGCCAATATCGACATGGGGAAATATCTGCGCCCCGCTTACGGCATCTATGCGGTAACGGGTCGGCTCGATGACGGCCGCGTGCTGAAGGGCGCGGCGAATCTGGGGATCCGCCCGAGCTTCGATCCGCCCAAGGAATTGCTGGAGGCGTATTTCTTCGATTTCGCCGAGGACCTGTACGGGCGGACGGTCGAGGTCGCGCTGGTGGAATTCCTGCGCCCCGAGGCGAAGTTCGACGATCTGGACGCGCTGGTCGCGCAGATGGACGCCGATTGCGCGCGGGCGCGGGCTATCCTAGGTGCCGGTAACCTATGACCGACACCCAGACCGACACCGTTCCGAAAGATTGGCGCGACACCGTCTTCCTGCCGAAGACCGACTTCCCGATGAAGGCGGGCCTCGCCCAGAAGGAACCCGCGATCCTCGCGCGGTGGGAAGAGATCGGCCTGTACGACCGCCTGCGCGAACGGCGTGCGGGCCGCGAGCGGTTCGTCCTCCACGACGGCCCGCCCTATGCCAATGGCGACATCCATATGGGCCACGCGATGAACAAGGTCCTGAAGGACATCATCGTGCGCAGCCAGTCGCTGCTCGGCAAGGATGCGCCCTACGTTCCCGGCTGGGACTGCCACGGCCTGCCGATCGAATGGAAGGTCGAGGAAGCGTACCGCGCCAGGAAGCTGAACAAGGACGACGTCCCCGTCGCCCAGTTCCGCGCCGAATGCCGGGCGTACGCCGAGAAATGGGTCGCGGTGCAGCGCGCCGAGTTCGAGCGGCTGGGGGTGATGGGCGACTGGGCCGACCCGTACCTCACGATGAAATACGACGCGGAAGCCGCGATCGTCGGCGAGCTTTTGAAGTTCGCCGAGAGCGGTCAGCTGTATCGCGGGGCGAAGCCCGTGATGTGGTCGCCGGTGGAAAAGACCGCGCTCGCGGAGGCGGAGGTTGAGTATGAGGACATCGTCTCGACGCAGATCGATGTGGCGTTCGAGATCTTGGAGGCACCCAACTGCCCAACCATACAGAACCTGCTAGATCAGGGAGAGATGGTGGAGGCAGTTATATGGACGACCACCCCGTGGACGATTCCAACTAATCAAGCTATTGCCTATAAGCCAGCTTCCGCGGCCATTTATCAGCTGCTGATTGACCGACGCTTGCCAAAGAAGCGCTACTTGCTTCTTTTAGCAAGAAAGTTTGAAGAGCTTGTTGGTCTTATGGGTTTGCAGCCCCCAGCAATATGGAATGATGGCTCGTCACCTTTCGAAACCGGTGAAACTATCCTTGGGACAGCATTGGAAGGTGCCACCGCACGCCACCCTATGCACGCGCTCGGCGGATTCTTCGCGAAGCCACGCCCGTTCCTCCCCGGCGATTTCGTCACCACCGATGCCGGCACCGGACTCGTCCACATGGCCCCGGATCACGGCGAGGACGATTTCGAACTCTGCAAGCAATATGGCATCGACCCCGTCTTCGCGGTCGACGGCGCGGGGATGTACCGGGCGGACTGGGCGTGGCTCGGTGGGCAGGGGAGCGTCATCAACAAGAAGTTCGTCGCCGCGGACGGCCCGATTTGCGCCGATTTGCGCGCCGCGGGGGCGTTGCTGGCGGCTAGCGACGACTATGCGCACAGCTATCCGCATTCGTGGCGGTCGAAGGCGAAGGTTGTTTTTCGCGCGACGCCGCAATGGTTCATTCCGATGGACAGGGCGCAGGACGAAACGCCCTCTCCCCTTGTGAGAGAGGGAAGGGGCCCGCTCGCGTCAGCGAGTGGGAAGGGTGAGGGGGACGCCGCTGGCGATCTGAGCCCCACTCCCCCTCATCCTTCCGCGACTGCGTCGCTCCCTCCTTCTCCCACAAGGGGAGAAGGAAATATGGCGACGCTCCGCGAAGTCGCGCTCGACGCCATCGCCGCCACCCGCTGGGTGCCCGCCCGCGCGGAGAACCGGATCACCGCAATGGTCGCCGGACGCCCCGATTGGGTCATCAGCCGCCAGCGCGCTTGGGGGGTGCCGATCGCACTCTACGTCAACCGCGCGACCGGTCAGTATCTGAACGACCCCGCGGTCAATGCGCGCATCGTCGCGGCGTTCAAGGAACATGGCGCGGACGCGTGGTATGCAGACGATCACCAGGCGCTGCTCGGCCCCGATTACGCGCTCGCCGACTACGAACCCGTCAAGGACATCCTCGACGTCTGGTTCGACTCCGGCTGCACCCACGTCTTCACCGTCGAGGCACGCTACGGCGCCGATGTCCGCGCGAACCTGTATGTCGAGGGGTCGGACCAGCATCGCGGCTGGTTCCAGTCCTCGCTGCTCGAATCCTGCGGTACGCGCGGGCGCGCGCCCTATGACGCGGTGCTGACCCACGGCTTCGCGCTCGACGGGCAGGGGCGCAAGATGTCGAAGTCGCTCGGCAACGTCGTCGATCCGCTGAAGATCATCGGCGAGAGCGGCGCGGACATTCTGCGCATGTGGGTCGCTTCGACCGATTATTTCGACGATGTGAAGATCGGCAAGGAGGTCCTCGCCACCGCGTCCGACGCCTATCGCAAGCTGCGCAACACCTTCCGCTACCTGCTGGGCGCGCTCGACGGGTATGACGATGCGGAGAAGGTGCCGGTCGCCGAGATGCCGGAGCTGGAACGCTACATCCTCCACCGGCTGGCGATGCTCGACACCGAACTGCGCGAGGCGGTCGGCGGGTATGAGTTCAACCGCTACACCCGTCTGTTGACCGATTTCGCGCAGGACGACCTGTCGGCCTTCTTCTTCGATATCCGCAAGGACTCGCTCTATTGCGACGCCCCCGGCGATCCGAAGCGGCGCGCGTACCGGACGGTGCTCGACATCCTGTACCACGCGCTGGTCCGCTATGCCGCGCCGGTGCTGTGCTTCACCGCGGAGGAGGTCTGGCAGGCGCGCTTCCCGAGCGAGGACGGGTCGGTGCATTTCCTGGAATGGCCGGTGTTGCCGGAGACATCGCTTGACGATGGTTTAGTCGGCAAGTGGACTACGATCAGAGGCGCTCGTTCGCATGTGAACGACTTGCTTGAGCGTGCCCGCCGCGAAAAGGAAATTAAGACCGGGCTTGAGGCTGTCATCAGGCTGTGGCCTGCAAAGGAAGACAATCTTGATCCGCTTCAGACCGCTGATTTGGCTGAGGCGTTCATCGTGTCTGAGGTTTCGGTGCAGGACGCATCCGGCTATCCGGTTATCTCAAATCCAACCGTTGCTGGCGCTCGATGGAGTTATGGCGGCGGTACGATAGAGTTAGAAAAGACCGCCAACCACAAATGCGGCCGCTGCTGGCGTCTCCTCCCCGAAGTCACCGAAGACGGCACGCTCTGCGCCCGCTGCGACAGCGTGGTGGCACATGCGTAGCGTCAACGGCTTCGCTACCGCCGCTGCCGTGTTCGTCGCCGACCAGGCGATCAAGCTTGCGGTCACCGGTCCGCTCCACATCGACATGCTCGGCGCGGTCCGGCACCTGACGCCGTTCTTCGCGCTGCGCTTCGTGCCCAATGTCGGCGTCTCGCTCGGGCTGCTGCCCGCGGACGGCAGTGTCACCCGCTGGGCGCTCGTCGCGATGACCGGGGCGATTGCGCTGGGCGTCGCGGTCTGGATGACGCGCGAGACCAGCCGGCACGACCGGGTCGCGCTCGGCTTCGTGCTGGGCGGCGCGTTCGGCAATATCGTCGACCGGGTGCGGCTTGGCTATGTCATCGACTATGCCGATCTGCATATCGGCGGATGGCGTCCCTTTTTGGTCTTCAATGTCGCGGATGCGGCGATTACGGTAGGGGTGCTCGTGCTGCTCGTCCGTGCGCTGCTGGTGCGTGAGAAGCCGAAGCCTGTTTCTGTGGAGAATTCCAATGCGTAATCTGGTGCCGATCGCCGCGGGGCTTGGCGTGGTCGTCCTTCTTTCGGGCTGCATGCATAACAAGGGCTATAACCGGCAGCGTCCCGACGAATTCGCGGTCGCGCGACAGGCCCCGCTGGTGATTCCGCCCGATTTCGCGCTGGTACCGCCGGCACCCGGTGCGATCCGGCCGCAGGATCAGGGCATCGGCCAGACGCAGACGCTCGACGCGCTGTTCGGCGGTACCGCCCAGCGCAGCGCCTCGGAAAGCGCGACGATCGATGCGGCTGGTGGCGATTCGAGCGATCCGGGCGTGCGGTCCGGTGTCGGCGATCCGAAGACGAACGTCATCGACAAGGGCGCGACGACCCGCGACATCGTCGCCGCGCCGCAGGGCGATGGGCAGGACGCGAAGGCATCCACGCCGAAGTGAGCCAGGCGGCGACCCGCGTTGCCGTCCTTATTCCTAGAAGCTGAACCCGACATAGCCGAGTACCGTCGATCCGCGGCCCAGCCTGCGGGCATGGCCGCCCCGTTCGGTGACGTCGGTGTCGACATAGGTCATGCCGACCTTGACCGGACCGCCGGCGGCTTCCGCATTGACCGACCAGTCCCAATAATGGTCGTCGGCCGGATCGGGATTGACCACCCCGAGCGCGCCCTGGGTATGGCCGACATGACCCTTCAGCGTCACCGGCGTACGCGGCACGCCGAGGGAGGCTTCGCCATAGAGATAGAGATTGTCGTTTCGCCGCGGTGTGACGTCGAGCCCCGGCTGACCGCCCCAGGCGTAATTGCCGCCGACCTTCGCCGATACCGGGCCGATGGTGTAGCGCAGCGAGGCATAGGGTTCGAAATAATCGGTCTTCACGCCCTTGATGCCGCCCGGATAGGCATAATAGAGCAAGCCGGCATCGACACCGATCGCGCTGAACGTCCGGGTATAGCCGCCATACAAGTCGATCTCGGCATCGCCATGGCCACGCAGCAAAGGGGTTTTGCCGCTGCCGTCGATGTTCGATACCCATGTGCCGACGTAGAAACCCGTCTGTGACGCGAGGGTGACCGTGCTTTGCACCGCAGGGCCGCCATCGGTTCGCGTCAGACCGCGGAAGCGGTAGTCGGAGGTGAGGGTCACGCCGCCCGTCAGCTTGATCTCCGGCGGGGGCGCGGTCTGATCCTGCGCCAGTGCAGGCGTCGCGCCGACGATCGCGAGGCCGATCAGGATCAGGGCGATGCGCATCCTATCGCTGCGCCCCCCGGGCCGCGCGGAATGCGGATAGCCCGGCATCGAGATCGGCGATCAGGTCGGCGGGATCCTCCAGCCCGATCTGCAACCGGACGAGCGGCCCGGCGAAGCGGCGGGGCTGGCGACCGGCCGGCGGGTTGGCGGGAATGGCCAGGCTTTCGAAGCCGCCCCAGCTGAAACCGATCCCGAAATGCGTAAGCGTGTCGATCAACGCCGCGCGCGCTGCATCGCCGCCGCCATCGAGCACGACGGAGAACAGACCGGACGATCCCTTGAAATCGCGGACGAAGAATTCATGACCGGGACAGTCGGGCAGGGCAGGGTGAAGCACCGCGGCGACGCCGTCCTGTTCCTTCAGCCAACGCGCGATCGTCAGTGCGCTCGATTGATGCTGCGCCAGGCGAACCGCCATCGTCCTGAGGCCGCGGCTGCCGAGCCAGCAATCGTCGGGGCTGGCGACCTGGCCCAATTGGTGGCTGGTATCGCGAAGCGCCGCGAAATGGCCGGGGCCAGCGGTGACCGAACCGAGCATCACGTCCGAATGGCCGACGACATATTTGGTGCATGCCATCATCGTCAGGTCGATGCCATGTTCGATCGCGGGAAAGAACAGGGGCGTCGCCCAGGTATTGTCGAGGATCGTCGTAACCCCGCGGGCCCTCGCCGCGGCGACGATGGCGGGGATGTCCTGCACCTCGAAGGTCAGACTGCCGGGGCTTTCGACCAGGATCGCGCGCGTGGCATCGCCGATCAGGTCGGCGATGCCGGCACCGATCAGCGGATCGTAATAGCGCGTCGTGATGCCGAAGCGTTTCAGAAGCTTGTCGGCGATTCCGCGCGTCGGATCGTACGCGCTGTCGACCAGCAGCAGCTCGTCGCCTTGCGACAGCACGGACAGCAACGCGGCGGCGAGCGCGGCGACGCCGGAGGGGTAGAGGAACGTCCCTTCCGCCCCCGGCTCCAGTGCCGTCAGCGCATCGGCCAGGCTCCACTGCGTCGGCGTGCCCCGCCTGCCGTAATACAGTCTGTGGTGGCTGTCGCGGTGCCCGTTCTGGCGCAGGTCCTCGACCGAATCATAGAGGATCGTCGATGCGCGCCATACCGGCGTGTTGACGATCCCCTGCGTCCATTCGGGCCGACGGCCGGCGGTGACGACGCGTGTCGCATCGCCCAGCGGCGCATGGTCGTCGGCCGCGCTCACGCCGCGCCGGTCGCCTTGGGTGTGGAGGGGTCCGCACCCCATTCGGACCAGCTGCCGTCATACACTGCGGCTTCGTTCCCGAGCAGATGCGCACCGAACGCCAGGACGGAGGCGGTGATGCCCGACCCACAGGTCGTGACGATCGGCTTCGACACGTCGACCCCCGCATCCTCGAATGCCGCCTTCAGCGCATCGCCCTGCTTCCACGTGCCGTCGGCGTTGAACAAGGCGGTGAAGTACAGGTTCTTCGATCCCGGGATGTGCCCCGGTTCGACACCCGCGCGCGGATCGGCCTCCGTGCCGGTGAAGCGCGCGGGGCTGCGCGCGTCGATGACCTGTTCGGCATGGCTGTCGAGGTTCGCCTGCATCTGGTCCAGCGTGCGGACGCCCTTGTCGTCCGCCCAGACGGTGAAATGCCGGTGGCGCAGCTGGCGTTTGCCGCCTTGCGTCTCGCGTCCTTCCGCCTGCCATTTGGCGAACCCGCCATCGAGGATCGCGACGTCATGCGCGCCGAACGTCCGGAGCATGAACCAGGCGCGCGCCGATGTATGATGCGGCGAATTGTCGTACAGCACGATGCGGCTGCCGTCGCCGAGCCCGAGCGTCTGCATCCGGCTGGCGAATTTCTCCGCGCCGGGCAGCGTGTTCGGCAGGGGCGCGGCGGTGTCGGCCAGCTCCTTCAGGTCCAGGAACACCGCGCCCGGGATATGCGCCGCCTCGTAATCGCCGGCGGCATCGCCCTCGATCATCGTCGCGTCGAGGATCCGCAGATCGTTCGTGCCAATCTGGCTCTCGAGCCATTCCGTCGTCACCAACGCATCCATGTTCGTCTCCTTGTTCGCTTCCCTAGTCCGCGGCGTTCGCGCCGTCGAGGGATGCCAGATAGGTCGCCGCCTGCGCGCGCGTCGCGTCGCGGTCGGCCGGCTTCATCCGCGCCCAGTTGCGATACGGCATCGCCAACCGGACGTTACGCCCCAGCTTGTCCTCGTTGCGGACAAGGAAATCCCAGTACAACGCGTTGAACGGGCAGGCATTCTCGCCGACACGCTTCTTCACGTCATAGCGGCAATGCCGGCAATAATCGGACATCCGGTCGATATACGCGCCAGACGCCGCATAAGGTTTCGACCCGAGCAGCCCGCCGTCCGCGAACTGGCTCATGCCGAGCGTGTTGGGCAGTTCCACCCATTCATACGCGTCGGCATAGACCTCCAGATACCATTCATGCACCTGTCTGGGATTCGCGCCGATCAGCAGCGCGTAATTGCCCGTCACCATCAGCCGCTGGATATGGTGCGCATAGGCGTGGGTCAGAGTCTGGCCGATCGCCTGCGCCAGGCAATGCATGTCCGTCTCGCCGGTCCAGTAGAAGCCGGGCAGATCGCGGGTGGCATCCAGGAAGTTGCGATCGACATAATCCGGCCCCTCGCGCCAATAGATGCCGCGCATATATTCGCGCCAGCCGATGATCTGCCGGACGAAGCCCTCGACCGCGTTGATCGGTGCCTTGCCTTCGTCGAACCGCGCCGCCGCCTGGCGACACAGCTCCAGCGGATCGAGCAGGCCTGCGTTGATGTACGGCGACAGGATCGAGTGCCACAGATAAGGCTCGCCGGTCAGCATCGCGTCCTGATAGTCGCCGAACCGCGGCAGCGCATGATCGAGGAAATGCCGCTGCTGGCGCATCGCATCGGCTTGCGTCACCGCGAACTCGAACCCGTCCAGCGTGCCCGGATGATCCGCAAACCGATCGGCGACCAGCGCCAGCACGTCTGTGGTGATCGCATCCGGCGGAAAGGCGATCGGGCGCGGCATCAGCAGATCGTTGCTGGCGGGCTTCCGGTTCTGCGCATCGAAATTCCATTCGCCGCCGACCGGATCGTCGCCGTCCATCAGCAGCCCGGTGCGGCGGCGCATGACCCGGTAGAAGTATTCCATCCGGAGCGATTTGCGATCCGTCGCCCATTCGTCGAAATCCGCATGGCTCGCGACGAAGCGGATGTCGCCGCGGATATCGACGGGGATGCCGAACAAGGTTTCCCAGCCGTCGAGCATCGCCGCGACGCGCCATTCGCCCGCTTCGGTCACGACGATTCGGTCGGGGGCGTAGCGATCGACCGCGCGTGCGATCTCGCCGGTGAAGCTGCCGGCATTGTCGGGATCATCCAGCGTCACGTAATCGACCGTCCAGCCCTCCGCGCGCAGCATCTGCGCATGATGACGCATCGCGGAAAGGAGGAACGCGATCTTCTTCTTGTGATGGCGGACATAGGTCGTTTCGTCCGCCACCTCCATCATCAGGACGATGGTGGAGGCCGGATCGGCATCGGACAGCGATGTGATATCGCGTGTCAATTGATCGCCGAGGATCGGGACCAACGTCCGTGCCTTGCTTTGTTTCGCGACCATCCCGTCCTACATCCGCGCCATGACCCCGATGCATCTAGGCCAGACGAGCGCTTTGCCTGCTTCCCCGGAAGAAGCGGTGCTCGATTACGTTCCCAATCCGCGGCCCGGGCGGACCTATCTCGTCCGCTTCGCCGTGCCGGAATTCACGTCGCTATGTCCAGTGACGGGCCAGGCCGATTTTGCCCATCTGGTGATCGATTATATTCCGGACGCAACGATCGTTGAATCCAAATCGCTGAAGTTGTTCCTGGGCAGCTTTCGCAACCACGCCGGTTTCCACGAGGATTGCACGGTCGGCATCGGCGAGCGGCTGGTGGCGGAAATGATGCCGATATGGCTGCGAATCGGCGGCTATTGGTATCCGCGCGGCGGCATCCCGATCGACGTCTTCTGGCAGACCGGCGCACCACCTGCCAACCTTTGGTTGCCCGATCAGGGGGTTACCCCGTACCGTGGACGAGGTTAAATTCCGTCCGAGCCAAACCCCTTGCTGCGTCGCAACATTAATGCAACCTTTCTGAGGGGTTTTCGTTCTCATCTCGACGGAGTCGCTATGCGGCGCTGCGCCGAAGCGGAACTAAGCAGGATGGAGCACGCATTGGCTGAAGCGGCGGAGATCAATCACATTGCGCTGATCGGTAATTTCCTGCCGCGCAAATGCGGACTCGCGACCTTCACGACCGATGTCTACACCGCGATGCGCGGCCGTTTCCCCGACCTTGCCGTCGATGTCTATGCCATGGACGATTATCCCGGTCGCTACGCCTATCCTCCTGAGGTCACCGCCGCCATCCCGCAGGACGATCTGTCGTCCTATATCGCGACTGCGCGGTCGATCGAGACCAGCGGGGCGGAGGCGATCTGGGTTCAGCACGAATACGGCATCTATGGCGGCCCCGCGGGTGAATATCTGCTCGCGCTGCTGGACCGAA
The DNA here is from genome assembly GCF_964244235.1 of uncultured Sphingomonas sp. Lineage (GTDB taxonomy): Bacteria > Pseudomonadota > Alphaproteobacteria > Sphingomonadales > Sphingomonadaceae > Sphingomonas. The sequence goes on along the minus strand of NZ_CAXTII010000007.1, from coordinate 4,101 downwards.
CGACGCTCCCGGTCATCGTGACCCTGCACACGATCCTCGAGAAACCGAATGCGGACGAACGCCGTGTGATGGAGGGGCTGCTCCGCCGCGCGTCGCGGATCATCGTCATGGCGGATCGCGGCGCTGACATCCTGCAGCGCGTCTACGGCGCAAATCCGCGCCAATTGGTCATGATCCCCCACGGCGTCCCCGACCGCGATGTCGTCGAGCCCGACACGTTGAAGGCGAAGTTCGGCTGGGAGGGGCACAAGGTCGTTCTGACGTTCGGGTTGCTGGCACCGAACAAGGGGATCGAGACGATCATCAATGCGCTGCCTGCGGTCATCGAACGTCACCCGAACCTGCTGTATGTCGTGCTTGGTGCCACCCATCCCAATCTGGTGGCCCGTGAAGGTGAGGCGTATCGCGACCGGCTGAAGGCATTGGCCGAGAAGCGCGGTGTTGCGGCCAATATGCAATTCATCGATGCGTTCGTCGATCACGACGACCTGATCCAGTATCTGCAGGCCGCCGATATCTACGCGACGCCTTATACCAACCCGGCGCAGATCACCTCTGGCACATTGTCCTATGCGATCGGTGTCGGCAAGGCGGTGGTCTCCACGCCCTATGCGCATGCGACGGAGATCCTGGCGGACGGCCACGGGGTCCTTGTCGATTTCCGCGACTCTGCAGCTTTCGCGCGGGAGATCGATCGGTTGCTGTCCAGCGACCGCGATCGCACCCGGCTGTCGGCGCGAGCCTATGCCCGCGGGCGGACGATGATCTGGCCGCGCCTCGCCGAAGCGGCGATCGCGCAGATCCGTCAGGCGGTGGCGGCCAAGCCGCTGCGTCTGCCGAACACGGTCGCGCCGCGTCCGCTGACCCCGGATATTGCCGCGGTCGAGCGGATGAGCGATTCGACCGGTATGTTGCAGCATTCGATTTATTCGATCCCCGATCGCCGTCATGGCTATTGCATCGACGACAATGCCCGCGCGCTGATGTTGATGAGCGCGATCGACGACCTCGATCCGATCCAGCGTGACAAGTGGACGACGATCTACGCGTCGTTCGTGCAATATGCCTGGAATCCCGATGCGCGGCGGTTCCGCAACTTCATGAATTTCGATCGGACCTGGTGCGAGGATGTCGGGTCCGAGGATTCGAACGGGCGCACCTTGTGGGCGCTCGGCGTCACCGCACGCGATGCGCGGGATCGCAAGCATCGCGACTGGGCGACGGTGATGTTCGACCTGACCGCCAGCATGGCGTTCGAGCTCGGCAGCCCGCGGGCGCAGGGTTTCGCTATGCTCGGTGCCGCGGCGATGCTCGAGGCGCGGCCGCGCCATGTGCTGTCGCTGCAAATTATCGAGCGCTTCGCCGACGGTCTGATGGAGTTGCTTGCCGAGACGCGTCGCCCCGAATGGCAATGGTTCGAGATCGTGCTGGCGTATGATAACGCCCGTCTGCCTCAGGCGATGATCCGCGCGGGTCAGGCGTTGGAGCGCGATGATCTGGTCCGGTGCGGCCTGTCGACGCTTGACTGGATCGTCGGCAAGCAGACATCCCCCGAAGGCCGTTTCCGTGCGGTCGGCACGGAGAGCTTCGGCCGCGCCTATGGCGATCCCCTGTTGTTCGACCAGCAGCCGCTGGAGGCGCAGGCGACCGTCGATGCATGCGTCGCGGCGTATGATGCGACGGGCGACCAGCGCTGGATCGACGAGGCGATGCGCGCCTATGGCTGGTTCCTCGGGCAGAACGACCTTGATATGCCGCTCGCATCGTCCGACGATGGCGGTTGTTTCGACGGACTGATGCCGACCGGATTGAACCGCAATCAGGGTGCGGAGTCGATTTTGGCGCTTCAACTGGCGGGCTGTGCGATTTCTGGGGTTTCAAAGCGCGGGGAAAGCGTGGCAGGGCCGTCGCGCGCCGTCGCCTAGCCTTGCTGGTGCCGGTCATGGACCGGCAGTAGCGAGACGATACGGCGCGATGGATTTGTTTACCCACAGCCTGAAGCTGCATGCGGACCCGTCGCGCGTGGTCGTCCGCCCATTCCACATTGCCTGGGGCGCAAATACGCAGGCCCCGAGCCGCACCGAACGACTGGTCGGCGAAGTGCTGGACATGTCGCCCGTCGAGGCGGCGAACCAGCTCGAAGTCGTGCTGAAGGATTTCGAGGCGCGGCACTGGCAGACGCGCCGCGTCTTCATGACCCGGTACGATCAGATCGCGGACCAGCTCGGACTCGACGGTGCGGAGATCGGCGACGAAAAGCGCCAGCTGATCGGTGCGTATTTCTGCCACGAATACAGCTATGCCGCCGCCGCATTGATGAACCCGTCCGCGGTGCCGCATTTCGACCAGTCCGGCATGCCCGCAGGATCGATTCGATTGCTTATGTCCATGCGCGCGGTTGGCGAGGGGCATATCTCCTCCGTCGCCTTCCGCGAGGGCATTATCACCGACGCCCACGAGCTGACGCTCGCCCCCGAACCGCCGTTCGCGACCGCGACCGATGCGACCGGCAGAGGCGAGGACAAGATGCCGGAGGGACCGGTGACGGTCTATCGCCACCGCGACAGCACCTTGTCCGGCACCGTGATCTTCCCGATCACCGCCGCGCAGTCCAAGGGGCTGGAGGACATGCGCATCGTGCAGTTCTCCCACGACGACGGCGGCGTGGAATGGATCGGCACGTACACCGCCTATGACGGCGCGACGATCCGCTCCGAATTGATGCGTACGCGCGATTTCCGGGCGTTCGATCTCGTCCCGATGACGGGCACCGCCGCGCGGAACAAGGGCATGGCACTGTTCCCGCGCAAGGTCGGCGGGCAATATATGATGATCGGCCGGCAGGACGGCGAGAACCTGTTCCTGCTCAAGTCCGACGACCTGACGCACTGGGACGACGGCGACCGCATCCTGGAACCGCGCTATCCGTGGGAACTCGTCCAGATCGGTAATTGCGGGCCACCGATCGAACTCGACGAGGGCTGGCTGCTGCTGAGTCACGGCGTCGGCGCGATGCGCAAATATTCTATCGGTGCGGTGCTGCTGGACAAGGACGATCCGTCCAAGGTCATCGGGCGGACGGTGGAGCCGATCCTGTCCGCGAAGGATCAGGACCGCGAGGGGTATGTTCCCAACGTGGTCTATTCCTGCGGCGCAATCCGCCACGGGGATACGCTGTTCATCCCGTACGGGATTGCGGACAGTTCCATCGGGTTCGCGTTCGTGTCGATCGGGGAATTGCTCAAAGTCATGTGACGCGGCTAGCGGCTAGTCGACTAGACCGATCGATGCCGCGTCCACATTAGCTCTTGGATCGATGCGGCATCGGGCAGGTCGTACTTTCAGGAATACCCGGTTGAGGGTTGGTCTCGTCAACGACTATTCGCTGGACCTGGTGCCGTACGAGTGGAAACCAAGTGAGGTAGTGGTATAAATGGACGTCATGCCCGTCATCGGAGAATGCAGCGCCCCAACCGGTTATCACACAGTCCAGTCCGGGTTGAAGAGTGACTGATTTATCTGGTGCACGCGCATAATCACCTACAACGAAAAATAAGCCGAGCAATCCGATGGTGCTTAGAGCCGTTTGTGAGCTGAGGGATTCACAAGAGCGATAGGTTCTGATTCAACGTGCTGGCGGGGATGGAGGCTGGTAGCGATGACGAGAGCGTATTCGCAGGATCTGCGCGACCGAGTGATTGCAGCGGTGGAGGATGGCGGGGTGTCCCGACGTGAGGCGGCGCGCCATTACCGGATCGGCGAGGCGACAGCGGTGCGATGGTTGCAAGCGGTCCGACAGGGTCGGCGGGGACCATGCGCGCAAGGCGGCGACCGGCGCTCGCGCCTGCCGGCCCATGCGGCGTGGCTGCTGGCGCTGATCGAGGCGGAGGCGGATCTGACGCTGGCCGCTGTCGCGGCACGATTGCTGGCCGAGCATGGTGTGAAGGCGGATGCCGGCATCCTGAGCCGGTTCTTCACGGGCCGCGGGATCAGCTTCAAAAAGCGTCTACGCGACCGAGCAGCTGCGGCCTGACGTCGTGGAGCGGCGCGAGGCATGGCGGGCGATGCAGCCGCTGCTGTCGACCACGCGGCTGATCTTCC
>NZ_CAXTII010000006.1:0-60435 GCF_964244235.1 uncultured Sphingomonas sp. | reverse complement strand
AGCCGATTGGGAATCCCCCAGGCGATTCAAATAAATAGAAAGCGACTCTAGAGGCCGTTCTCCTGCGAAAGCAGGAGCCTAGGATCACAAGCGATGACGATCGTTATCCTGGGTTCCTGCGTTCGCCGGAAAACACCGTTTGCTGAATGCCGCAGAACCAAACGCATCGTCTACCCGGGCTCGACTCGGGGTCGCGCTTCTTCGGGCGGCGGAAGAAGCGGGGTCCCGGCTCAAGGCCGGGATGACGGCAATGGGTAGGTGAACTCGCGGAACTACTGATCCAGGAACAACCACATCTTGCGGCTGCGATCAGTGTGCTTCGGCTGGATGCGGTCGGGAGCGCTCGGGGGCTCTCGCGGTGGACGGCGAATCCACCGCGCCCAAGGTCGGTCATTTGGACCCCGAAAGCAGTGACACGCTGACTGGGTGCCCTCCCTGCAAGTTGCCGACCCAGCGCTCGAACGTGTCGACGCGATCGCGCGTCAGCTGTGCTGTCACGGCTGTCTTCACGCTATTCGCGGCACCCGGTGGGGCAGTGCCGACCGTGTCCGATACCATCGCGTCGCGGTAGCGGAGCCACGATCGTTGGGCCTCCTGGAAGGCGTCGGCCATCGCCGAATCGGTGTCGCAGCCGAGTTCGCATTTCATATCCTTGTAAAGCCGGTTGAGATCGGCATCCAATCGGACAAGGTCGGCAGCACCGAGCGCAGGATAGGTCCGCGCAGCGATATCCTTCGACACCGCGTCATATTGTGATCGCTCGCTGGCCGCATTGTTGAAGATGGCGGGCATGGCGATGGTCATCGCGTGGAGTGCAAACGCATCGCTTACCAGAAGATCATTGAACGCGTCCGCCGTTCCATAGGAGGCATGGTCGCCGCCGCGCCGGTCGGCGTAACGGGTAACGACGGTGCCGATGATCTTGCGCTCACGGAAATTCGCGCAGGCATCAACTTCGGTGCTGTCGAGGCCGGAGTCGTCGAGGGGATGATCGCAACCATCGAAGTTGCCAGCTACTGCGCCTCCCTTCATCGCTCGGTCGATGGCCAGGACACGTCCCCTGCCACCAAGTATGGCGTCCTCGACTCCCTCGACACCTGCTAGGAGCGTGTTCGGCGGAAATGTCGTCCAATGGTAGCCGATCGCCATACAGGCATAGCGCATTGCGACGGGCCAGCTCTGCGGCACGCCTTCGCCGTTGGCGGAAAGGATGGCGAGCATACGGTAGCCTTCAAAATTGGGTAGCAGTTGTGGAGAACGCGTGGCACGAAGGATCGCGCACGTGCGCGCCGCCTTGAGGTTCGGGCGTGCATCATCCTCTTCAGCCCGAGGGAAGTGTGCCGAATGCCAAGATACGCATCTTCCGAATTACAGGGGTCTTCGCTTGGATTGGCCTCCCACGCCGCCAAGGCCGCGGCGGACGGCGGCGGGTCAGGTGGAAGAGGAACCATCAAGTACTGCTTGCACAGATCGACCACGTGCTGTTCAATCCGTCGATGTTCGTCGATTTCCGGGTGCTGATGCTCGTAGATGGTGTCTCGCATCCCCCGCAGCCGATCTCGCTCGTGCGGATCGGTCGTCGCCCACAGATGGACGACCGCTTGTTTCGCTGATACGGGCAAGGTGACGGCGCAAGCGATAGCCAATCCCAGCAGGAAAAGTCGGCTTTTGTTTTGACGACCAATCATGTGGCGACCCTAGCTAGCGTATGCCACGTTAGTGAACGCCGGAGATTGAACACCGATTATCGGACATCGTCAACGAGACCCTAAAGGGTCGACAGCCCAGCGACGAAAATATCCGGGCCCTCGCCGACAGCGGGTCTTCGAGCGAGCCGTCATTGATCCAGGAACGACCGCATCTTACGCGAGCGGCTCGGATGCTTCAGCTTGCGCAAAGCCTTTGCCTCGATCTGGCGAATACGCTCGCGAGTGACCGAGAATTGCTGGCCGACTTCCTCCAGCGTGTGATCGGTGTTCATGCCGATCCCGAACCGCATCCGCAGCACGCGCTCCTCGCGCGGTGTCAGCGATGCCAGCACGCGGGTCACGGTTTCCTTCAAATTCGCCTGGATCGCGGCATCGACCGGGATAACTGCATTCTTGTCCTCGATGAAATCGCCCAGATGTGAGTCTTCCTCGTCGCCGATCGGTGTTTCGAGGGAGATCGGCTCCTTGGCGATCTTCATCACCTTGCGGACCTTCTCCAAGGGCATGGAGAGACGCTCGGCCATTTCCTCGGGTGTCGGCTCGCGGCCCTGCTCGTGGAGGAACTGACGGCTGGTGCGGACCAGCTTGTTGATCGTCTCGATCATATGGACCGGGATGCGGATCGTGCGTGCCTGGTCTGCGATCGAGCGCGTGATCGCCTGTCTGATCCACCACGTCGCATAGGTGCTGAACTTGTACCCGCGGCGATATTCGAACTTGTCGACCGCCTTCATCAGGCCGATATTGCCTTCCTGGATCAGGTCCAGGAACTGAAGCCCGCGATTGGTGTATTTCTTCGCGATCGAGATCACGAGGCGCAGGTTCGCCTCGACCATTTCCTTCTTGGCGATCCGCGCCTCGCGCTCGCCCTTCTGGACCATGTTCACGATGCGGCGGAACTCGACGAGCGCCATGCCCGTCTGCTGCGCGATATCGGCGATCTCGCTTCGGATCCGTTCGACCGCGTCACCTTCGTTGGTGACGAAGGCTATCCACTTCTTGTCCAGCTTGGCGACGCTGGGCAGCCACTGCTCGTCCATCTCATGGCCGATATAGCGGTCGAGGAAATCCTTGCGCGGCACCTTGTGACGCTCCGCCAGGCGAAGCATCTGACCGCCAAGCGCGGTCAGCCGGCGGTTGAAGGCGTAGAGCTGATCGACCAGATATTCGATCTTGGCGTTGTGAAACTGAACGCTCTCGACCTCGGCGGTCAGTTCCTCGCGCAGCTTGTGATATTTACGCTCGTCGCTTGCGGACAGTTCGCCGCCCGCACCCATCGCGTCGAGACGCGACTGCTGGACCTTCGAGAATTTCTTGTAGAGCGCGGTGATGTTCGCGAACCGTTCCAGCGCGATCGGCTTGAGCTGCTCCTCCATCTGCGCCAGGCTGAGGGTATTGTCCTCTTCCTCGTCGTCCGACGGGCGCGGCGTGCGGCGCTCGGTCAGCGACTCTTCGTCCTCGTCTACCAGCGTCGCCTCTTCCGGCTCGGCCTCTTCCTTGAACGAAGGACCGGCGGTCTTTTCGGAAATCTCGGCCGTTCCCTCGGCGTCGTCGGCCAGCGCTTCGGGCGCCGGGTCCTTGGACAGCATCGCGTCGAGATCCATGATTTCGCGCAGCTGCATCGTGCCCTCGTTGAGCGCGGTCGACCAGTCGATGATCGCATTGAAGGTGATGGGCGATTCGCACAGCCCAAGGATCATCGTGTCGCGACCCGCCTCGATCCGCTTGGCGATGGCGATCTCGCCCTCGCGGCTGAGCAATTCGACCGCACCCATCTCGCGCAGATACATGCGGACGGGATCGTCGGTGCGATCGATCGTCTCCTTCTTCTTTTCCGGGACGGGGCCGGTATCGGCCTCGGTATCGACCGATTCGACGTCGTCATCGTCGTCCTTGGCCGTTTCGGTCTCGCCGTCTTCGCCCGCTTCGTCGTTCTCGACGATGTTGATGCCCATTTCGGACAGCGCCGCACTGATATCCTCGATCTGGTCGGAGGACATCTCGCCTTGCGGCAGCGCTTCGTTCAGCTGTTCGTAGGTGATGTAGCCGCGCTTCCTGGCGCGCGCGATGACCTTCTTGATCGTCGCGTCGTTCAAGTCGATCAGCGGCGCATCGCCGGTTTCCATCGTATCGGCGGTATCCGCCGCATTCGCCTTCGCCATCAATCGCCCTCAGCACCCAAAGCCCGGGCGTCTTCGGTCGCCTGCACCAGATTTGCAAGCCGTACGTCCAACGCCTGTCTTTCTCTAACCAACGCCACTTGTCGTTCAAACGCCTCATCGGTGAAGCGCGCCTGCATCGCTGCCGTCGCCTCACCCAGCGCCGCATCCACTTCGGGCCGCGCGACCAGGATCGCGATCGCCTCGTCCAGATCGGATCGGACGACCACCGGGTCGGCGGTCTTGAGCGTAAACGAGTACGGCATAGAGTCTGCCCTCAACAGATCACTCGCGACCCCGTCGAACCCGGACCGGGCCAATATGGTGAGAAGACGCGCGCTATCAAGCGCCTGATCCTCCAACGCGAGATCGACCACCGCTTCGAACAAACGGCCGAGCGCGCCGTCCACCAGGCGGAGGCTCGACAATATCTCGACATGACGCGCGATCTCGGCGGGGTGGCGGATCAGGCCGGCGAGGACCGCCTTGGCAAGCACGCGGTCAATGCCGGCCGAACCAACGGCCTTTGCCTCCGCACCGACCGGGGCGATGGGCGGCTTCCATGCCCCCTTCCTGAAAGGCGCACGCTTTTCGTACGGGACGAAGGGGCGGGGGCCGCGCGCGAACTGCACGTCGAAGCGGCGGCGGAATTCGGCCTGGTATTCGCTGCGGACGCCGGGGTCGGCGATCGTTCCGGCGGCCTCGTTCAGCCGTTGGCGTAGCCCGGCGCGCTGTTCGGGGGTGTCGAGCGCCTCCGCGGCCAGTTCGCTCGCCCATAGCCGCTGCACGAGCGGCTCGGCATCACGCAACACCGTCTCCATACCCGCCGCGCCACGGGCGCGCACCAGATCGTCCGGGTCCTGCCCCGCGGGGAGCGTCGCGAATGACAGGCTCCGCCCCGGTGCCAGCATCGGCAGCGCCCGGTGCGCGGCCCTCAGCGCTGCCTTCTGCCCCGCCGCATCGCCGTCGAAGCACAGGATCGGCACGTCGGACATCCGCCACAGACGCTCCAGCTGCGCCTCGGTCAGCGCGGTGCCAAGCGGGGCGACCGCCTCGCCGATCCCCGCCTGAGCTAGTGCGATGACGTCCATATAGCCCTCGACGACAATGACCCGGCCCGCCTTGCGCGAGGCGGCGGCCGCGCGGTCGAGATTGTAAAGGGTGCGGCCCTTGTCGAAGAGCGGGGTGTCGGGGGAATTGAGGTATTTGGGCTCGCCCTGGTCCAGGATGCGCCCGCCGAACGCGATCGTGCGGCCCCGCGCGTCGCGGATCGGGATCATCAGCCGGCCGCGGAACCGGTCGTACGGCTCCTTGCCTTCGACCTGGATCAGCATACCCGATTCGACGAGCATCGCGTCGCCATAGCTCTTGAGCGCGGTCTTCAGCTTGCCGCGGCTGTCTGGGGCGAAGCCCATGCCGAAATTCCGCGCGGTCTCGGGCGTGATCCCGCGCCGGTCGAGCAGCGCGCGCGCCGCCGACCCGGCGATCCCGCCAAGTTGCTCGGTGAACCACGTCGCGGCATCCGCCATCGCCTCGTGCAGGCCCTTGGCGCGTTCGGCCTTCTCCGCCGACTGGCGGTCCATCGCGGGGAGGTCGAGCCCCGCTGCCTGCGCCAGTTCCTTGACGGCGTCCATGAACGGCAAGCCGCGCTGGTCCGTCATCCAGCGGATCGCGTCGCCATGCGCGGAGCAGCCGAAGCAATGGTAGAAGCCCTTGTCGTCGTTGACGTAGAAGCTGGGCGTCTTCTCGTTGTGGAACGGGCAGCAGCCCTTGTACTCGCGGCCGGCTTTCTGGAGCTTGGTGGTCTTGCCGATGAGCGTCGAAAGCGACGTGCGCGCACGGAGTTCGTCGAGGAATTGCGGGGTGAGGGTCATCTAGGAGCCCCCTCCCGCAGGCGGGAGGGGGTTGGGGGTGGGCGCTCCGCTGATTGCGAGGGCCGCGCCGAGAATGGTTTCAGAACTCCGTCCATGTTGGTCAGTACGTCGGAGTTCCAGAATCGCAACACTTGATACCCTTGGCGCTCGATCAGCTTCGTGCGACGCACGTCATAGGCGACCGCGTTCGCATGTTGGCTGCCGTCGAGTTCGATCGCCAGCTTGATCCGGCGACAGACGAAGTCCGGGGCAAATCCAGCTATCGGGATCTGCCGGCTGAACTTGAACCCGCCAAGCTGCGACCGGCGCAGGTGGAACCATAGCCGGTCTTCGATCTCGTTGGTGTCGTTTCGGAGCTTGCGGACCAACGCCGTCGGGCGGTCCAGCCGAAAGCGTGCGCCCACCCCTCGGTCCCCTCCCGCTTGCGGGAGGGGAAGCGCACTTTGCACGTCCTTGCCCTCGCAATCAGGCAATACTTCTTGCTCCCCCTCCCGAGAGCGGGAGGGGGTTGGGGGGTGGGCGCTCGGCCCGTTGTCACCCCCCCCGTCCATCAGGAAAGCGCCGCCTTCACCAACCCGCTAGCCTTCGCCATATCCAGCGTCGTCGCATGCCGCGCCTTCAGCTCCGCCATTACCCGCCCCATATCCTTCATGCCGCCGGCGCCGAGTTCCGTCTTGATCCCCTCGATCGTCGCCTTGGTCTCGTCCTCGGTCATCACCTGCGGCAGGAACCGCTCGATCACCGCCACCTCCGCGACCTCGGCATCGGCGAGTTCCTGCCGCCCACCCTTCACATACATCTCGATCGACTCGCGGCGCTGCTTGACCATCTTCTGCAGCACCTCGACCACCAGCGTATCGTCGTCCGCCGGTGCCTTGCCCTCGCGCGATTGTGGCGCGCGGGCTTCGATGTCGCGGTTCTTGATCGAGGACTGGATCAGGCGGATCGCGGCGGTCCCCTGCTTGTCGCCACCCTTCATCGCGGTCACGAGGGCGGTCTTGATGTCGTCGCGAATCATGGCGGTCGGCTTTCGGCGTTTCGGTAAGCCATCAAGCCTAGCCCAAGCGCGTTCCGACGTGAACCGGTTGACGCACGGGGGGCGGGGGCTTAGCGAACGGGCCTTAGCGACATCGCCGCCAATCTATGGAGTGCCCGCCGATCATGGCCGACGCCACGCTTTCGCCTGCGCCCGCGTTTTCCGGTCCTTTGGCTGCCGCCCCCCAGCCCGCGGGCGCGACCGGCGTATTGGTGCTGGCGTCGGGGGACGTCGCCTGGGGGCGCGGCTTCGGCGCGGAGGGGCAGGCGGTCGGCGAGGTGTGCTTCCACACCGCGATGACGGGCTATCAGGAGATCATGACCGACCCCAGCTTTGCGGGGCAGATCATCACCTTCACCTTTCCGCACATCGGCAATGTCGGCGCGAACCCGGACGATGTGGAGGCGGACAACCCGCATGCGCTCGGCATGATCGTGCGCGAGGACGTGACCGCGCCCTCGTCGTTCCGCGCGGTGGAACGGCTCGACGGCTGGATGCAGCGCCATGCGCGGATCGGCCTGTCGGGGATCGATACGCGCGCGCTGACGCGGCGGATCCGCAGCGGCGGCGCGCCCAACGGTGTGATCGCACATGCGGCTTCGGGCGAGTTCGATGTCCCGCTGCTGCTGGCGATGGCGCGCAGCTGGCCGGGGCTGGAGGGAATGGACCTGGCGACGTCGGTGTCGACCCAGATGGATTATGGCTGGGACGGCGGCGTCTGGCGACTCGGGTTCGGGTATGCTTCTGCTCCCCCTCCCGCAAGCGGGAGGGGAGGCGAGAAGCGCCCCCACATCGTAGCCATCGACTACGGCTCCAAACGCAACATCTTCCGCAATCTGGTGAAGGCCGGCGCGAAGGTCTCCGTCGTCCCTGCCACCGCGACCTACGACCAGATCATGGCGCTCGCCCCCGACGGCATCTTCCTGTCGAACGGCCCCGGCGATCCCGCTGCGACGGGCGAATACGCCGTCCCCGTGATCCGCGCGCTGCTGGAGACGGGCAAGCCGCTGTTCGGCATCTGCCTCGGCCACCAGCTGCTTGGGCTGGCGGTGGGGGCGACCACGACCAAGATGTTCCAGGGCCATCGCGGCGCCAACCACCCGGTCAAGCGGCTGAGCGACGGCCCCGATTTTGGGCGAGTCGAGATCACCAGCATGAACCACGGCTTCGCGGTCGAACGCGGGTCGTTGCCGGCGAACGTCCGCGAGACGCATGTGTCGCTGTTCGACGGGAGCAATGCGGGACTGGAACTGACGGATCGGCCTGCGTTCAGCGTGCAGTACCACCCCGAGGCGAGCCCGGGGCCGCAGGATAGTTTGTATCTGTTCGATCGGTTTGTGGAGATGTTGGGGTGAACTGGATTTTAGGAGCACTTCTTGCGATGCCTTCTTCGTCAGTCGATTACTCGCATCATCAAAAATACTTGGTCTTGGAACTCCGCAATGGCGGAAGGGCCGGATACGGAAAGATCAGTGGGACGGCCGAGCCGAAGAGGTTTGATAAGCACACTATCGTTCCGGAAAATACATTTTCCTTGCTGCCGCAGTGCGGGCTCTGGCGTTTCTCACTCGAGTACAATTATCATTACATCTCGATATTTGCACTATCTACAGCCTTGGATGACAAGATCATAGAGTGCTTTAAGAGCAAGACCTATTTAAGCTTCAATGCAGGCTGGGGACGTATAGACGAAAGAGGCAGTGTGCGGCTGGAGGATGACACACCGTTCCGGCATCGTTGGACAACCCGAACCGCATCTGGCTCTAACTAATGCCCAAACGCACCGACATCTCCTCCATTCTCGTCATCGGCGCGGGGCCGATCGTCATCGGGCAGGCGTGCGCGTTCGATCATTCGGTGATGCATCCCTATCCCGTCCAGGGATCGATCAGGCGAACGCAGGTGTCCTCGAAATCACGGATGTTTCGCGTCGCAACCGCCACATCCAGTACCAGCGCTTGTGCGGCGAGCATGCTGTCGAACACGCCAGAGCGCCCGCCGCTGACGATGACCTGCCCGCCCATTTCACCCCAGCGCCGCGCCGCGGACAGGTCGAACGGGACGATGCGCCCCGCGTGTCGCTCCACGATGCGGTCCAGCGTTCGACCGAGTAGAGCGCGCATGGCGGCACCCCGCGTGGTGCGAATGCCGATCGCGAGTTCCGAAACCACGATGGTGGAAAGCAGGGTTTCGCGCCGATGCTCGAACAACCAATCGACCACCTTTTCTTCAGGCCGAGGCTTGGTCAGTTCGCTGAAGACATTGGTATCAACTAAAATCATCGTAAACGAAGGGGATCTCGCGCTCGTTGATGGCGCGAACCGGGAACTCGATCTCGATACCCGGACGGGTCATGGCGATGACTTCGTGCACCCAGTCATCGCCGAAGTCGCGAGCCTCGCGCATGTTTGCCTCTTCCGAAGCGGTCGTCGGCCCGCCAAGATCGTCTTGATATCTGTCCACCATATCGGCTCCCGTCAGCCCTCGATTCCACCATACTACCAACAGGCCCGCTGACCAATGCCCAAGCGCACCGACATCTCCTCCATTCTCGTCATCGGCGCAGGGCCGATCGTCATCGGGCAGGCGTGCGAATTCGATTATTCGGGCACGCAGGCGATCAAGGCGTTGAAGGAGGAAGGCTACCGGATCGTCCTCGTCAATTCCAACCCCGCCACGATCATGACCGACCCCGAACTGGCGGACGCGACCTATGTCGAGCCGATCACGCCCGAGGTCGTCGCCGCGATCATCGCCAAGGAGCGCCCCGATGCGGTGCTGCCGACGATGGGCGGGCAGACCGCGCTAAACACCGCGCTCGCGCTGTTCCGCGACGGCACGCTGGAAAAATACGGCGTCCAGATGATCGGCGCGGATGCCGACGCGATCGACATGGCGGAGGACCGGCTGAAGTTCCGCGACGCGATGGACCGGATCGGCCTGGAAAGCGCGCGCTCGGCGATCGCGCATACGGAAGCCGAGGCGCTGGCGGGGCTGGAGAAGACCGGGCTGCCCTCGATCATCCGCCCCAGCTTCACGATGGGCGGTTCGGGCGGCGGCATCGCGTATAACCGCGAAGAGTTCATCGCGATCGTGCGCAATGGTCTCGACCTGTCGCCGACAACCGAGGTGCTGATCGAGGAATCGCTGCTCGGCTGGAAGGAATATGAGATGGAGGTCGTCCGCGACCGGGCGGACAATTGTATCATCATCTGTTCGATCGAGAATGTCGATCCGATGGGCGTCCATACCGGCGATTCCATCACCGTCGCGCCCGCGCTGACGCTGACCGACAAGGAATACCAGATCATGCGCAACGCCAGCATCGCGGTGCTGCGCGAGATCGGCGTGGAAACGGGCGGTTCGAACGTACAGTTCGCGGTCAATCCTAAGGACGGCCGGTTGATCGTCATTGAGATGAACCCGCGCGTGTCGCGGTCGTCGGCGCTGGCGTCGAAGGCGACGGGCTTCCCGATCGCGAAGGTCGCCGCCAAGCTGGCGGTCGGCTATACGCTGGACGAGATCACCAACGACATCACCGGCGCGACGCCCGCGTCGTTCGAACCGACGATCGATTACGTCATCACCAAGATCCCGCGCTTCGCATTCGAGAAGTTCAAGGGCGCGTCGCCCAACCTCGGCACCGCGATGAAGAGCGTCGGCGAAGTGATGGCGATCGGACGCAATTTCCAGGAAAGTGTGCAGAAGGCGTTACGCGGGCTGGAGACCGGGCTGAGCGGCTTCAACCAGATCGACCATCTCGTCGGCGCACCGCGCGCGGAGATCGAGGCGGCGCTGGCGACCGCTACACCCGACCGGCTGCTCGTCGCGGCACAGGCGCTGCGCGAGGGGTTCACCGTCGCCGAGGTCGCCGCGATCGCGAAGTATGATCCGTGGTTCCTGGAACAGATCGCCGGGATAATCGCGGCGGAGGAGGAAGTCGCCACCGGCGGCCTGCCGATCGAGGCGGCGGGGATGCGGCGGCTGAAGTCGATGGGCTTCAGCGACAAGCGGCTTGCCTATCTCGCGCTGAAATCCGCCAATCTGCGTGGGATGGAGCGCGGTATCGCGCGCGGATCGGGGCTGATCCACGATGCGGTCGTGGCGATGACCGGCGGCGTGACCGAGGACGAAGTGCGTGCGCTCCGCCACCGGCTGGGCGTGCGGCCGGTCTTCAAGCGGATCGACACCTGCGCCGCCGAGTTCGACGCCAGGACGCCGTACATGTACTCGACCTACGAGGCCCCCAGCTTCGGCGAGCCCGAGAACGAGAGCATGCCGACCGATCGGAAAAAGGTCGTGATCCTGGGCGGCGGGCCGAACCGGATCGGGCAGGGGATCGAGTTCGATTATTGCTGCTGCCACGCCTGCTTCGCGCTTGGCGATGCAGGCTATGAGACGATCATGGTCAACTGCAATCCGGAAACGGTGAGCACCGATTACGACACCTCCGATCGCCTGTATTTCGAGCCGCTGACCGCGGAAGACGTACTGGAAGTCCTGCATGTCGAGCAGCAGAACGGCACGCTGGCGGGCGTCATCGTCCAGTTCGGCGGCCAGACTCCGCTCAACCTCGCGCGCGCGCTGGAGGCGGCGGGGATACCGATCCTCGGCACCTCGCCCGACGCGATCGACCTGGCGGAGGACCGCGAGCGCTTCGCCGATCTCGTCTCGAAGCTGAAACTGCGTCAGCCCGCTAACGGCCTCGCGCGCAGCCGCGACGAGGCGATCGCGGCGGCGGAGCGGATCGGTTATCCGGTGCTGATGCGGCCCAGCTATGTGCTGGGCGGTCGGGCGATGGAGATCGTCGATGGGTCGATGCAACTCGACGACTATATCCAGACCGCGGTGCAGGTGTCGGGGGACTCGCCCGTGCTGATCGACCAGTATCTGCGCGACGCGGTCGAGGTGGATGTCGATGCGATCTGCGACGGGACCGATGTCGTCGTTGCGGGCGTGCTCCAGCATATCGAGGAGGCGGGCGTCCATTCGGGCGACAGCGCCTGTTCGATCCCGCCATACAGCCTGAGCGCCGAACTCATCGTAGAGATCGAGCGGCAGACCGTTCTGCTTGCGCATGCGCTGCGCGTCGTGGGCCTCATGAACATCCAGTTCGCGGTTAAGGACGAACTGGTCTATCTCATCGAGGTCAATCCGCGCGCGAGCAGGACCGTGCCCTTCGTCGCCAAGGCGATCGGTGCGCCGATCGCGAAGATCGCCGCCCGCGTGATGGCTGGGGAGATGCTGGCTAACCTTCCGGCTATCGATCGGCATATTACTTATTGTGCGGTGAAAGAGGCGGTGTTCCCCTTCAATAAATTCCCCGGCGTCGATCCGGTGCTCTCACCCGAAATGAAGTCCACCGGCGAAGTGATGGGGATCGCTAGCGATTTCACGACGGCGTTTGCCAAGGCGCAGCTCGGCGCCGGGACCGTGCTGCCGACGAAGGGCGCGGTGTTCGTGAGCGTGAAGGACAGCGACAAGCCGTTGATCCTCCCGGGCGTCCGCGCGCTGGCGGACAAGGGGTTCGGTATCGTCGCGACGGGCGGCACCGCGGACTATCTGATCGCGGCGGGCGTTCTGGTGGAGCGCGTCAACAAGGTGGCGCAGGGGCGGCCGCATATCGTCGATCGGGTCAAGGACGGCGGCATCGACCTGATCTTCAACACCACCGAGGGCTGGCAGAGCCTCAAGGATTCCAAGCCGATCCGCCAGGCGGCGCTCGCGCAGCACATTCCGTATTTCACGACCGCTTCGGCCAGCGTCGAGGCCGCGAAGGCCATTGCGGCGTCCGCGACGGCGAGCCTTGAAGTACGGCCGCTTCAATCCTATTATTCGCAATCGCATAATTGATCCCGACATCGACAGAATGATGTGTGGGCGGGCCGATACCGGACCGCGCGGGGTAATGGGAATTGGGGACGAAGCGATGGCGACCGTCGAAAAAATGCCGATGCTGCAGGAGGGCTATGCGACGCTCAGCGCTGATCTGAAGCGCCTGAAAGCCGAGCGCCCGCTGATCGTCGATGCGATCGAGGAAGCGCGTGCGCATGGCGATCTGTCGGAAAACGCCGAATATCATGCCGCGAAGGAGCAGCAGGGCCAGAACGAGGCGACGATCTCCGACATCGAGGACAAATTGTCCCGCGCGCAGATCATCGATCCCAAGGATCTGTCCGGCGACAAGGTTGTATTCGGCGCGACCGTGACTTTGCTCGACGAAGACGAAAAGCCCGTAACCTATCAGATCGTCGGCCAGACCGAGGCGAACGCCAAGGTCGGGCGGATCAGCTACAATTCGCCGCTGGGGCGCGCGCTGATCGGGCGCAAGGTCGATGACGAGGTCGAGGTGACGGTGCCGTCGGGCGATCGCTACTATCTCGTGTCCAGGATCGCGTTTATCTGAGCGCCCTCCATCTTCGGGCGGCACCGGCAACCTGGGCGATCTCCGGCGCGACGGTCATGATATCCGCCGCCATCCTGCTTGCCGGACAGCTCGACTGGGCGGCGATCCAGTTAGGCTTCATCTCCTTGCGTGTCGCGGCGACATCATCGCCGCCTGATCATCTGTTCCGGGTCCCCGCGTGGCTGACGCCGCTGACCGCGACGCTGGTGCATGGCGGGATCGCGCATATCGCGTTCAATCTCGTGATGCTCGCCTATTGCGGGCAGGCGACCGAGAAGGTCGTCGGATCGGTCGGAGTCATGATCCTCTACGTCGTCGGCGCGTATTTTGCGGCGTTCGGACAATGGGTTATGGACCCCTCGCTCGTCCAGCCGATGATCGGGGCCAGCGGTGCGATCTCGGCGGTGGTCGGGGCCTATGCGCTGCTGTTCGGCCGCCGCCGTGCCGCGGCGATCGGGCCTGTGTCCGGCGATGTGGTTCACATCGTCTGGCTGGCCCTGGCCTGGGCCGGCATCCAGCTGCTGATCGGATTTGCCGGCATAGGCATGGGCGGCAATATCGCGATCGGCGCACATATCGGCGGGTTTATCGTAGGACTGTTACTGGCGCGGCCGCTGATGCTGTGGCGGTACCGGCACGCTTGAGAGCGTCGATCGGCATCGGACTTGTTCGTCACTCCGAACTTGAGCCGGGGTCCCGTTTTCTTTCATCTGCCGAAGAAGTGGCGCCCGGCGTCAGGCCCGGGGCGACGAAAGGACCTATTCCCCCGCACCTTTCAGCATATCCGGTTCCAGCAACCGGTGCATGTGTACGACGACAAACTTCATTTCCGCGTCGTCCACGGTCCGCTGTGCCGCCGCACGCCATGCCTTTTCGGCGCTGGCATAGTCGGGGAATACACCGACGATTTCGATCGATTTCAGATCGTCGAAATCCAGGCCGCGCGGGTCGCGAACACGGCCGCCGAAGACGAGGTGAAGCTTGCTCATCCTCGTCTTCTAGCGGCTGACGTTCCCGGATAGAAGCGTCAACCGTGCTCGGCAGCCGATTTCGCCGCGGCGGTGCCGACCTTCTGTGCAACCGCGACGAGGCTTTCGACCAACCCGCGTATCTGTGACTGGGCGGCGTTCTTGGTCAGGCCCATCTGACCGAGCTCGGTCTGACCCGTCTCACGCGCCGCTGCGATCGCCGCCCGCGCACGCGCACCAAGCGATTTGCCGACGGGTGCAAGCAGTTCCTTTTCCTGAGCCGAGCGCGGGAGCAGTGCGCCAACCATAGCGCCAAGCGCCAGTCCACCGACCAGGATACCCAGCGGATTGGCTTCGATTCCTTCCGAGGCGCGGCGGGCGGCTTCCGCCGCCGCGTCGCGCGACACATCGAGCGCAGTACTGGCCTTGTCCTTCACCAAGGCCATGGCACTTGCGGGCGGAGCGGACTCCGCCGGTGCGTCATGCGCGAAGCGGCCATGCGAATCGCGGGCTTCGGTCTGGGTCGGATCGGTCATGATGGTTCCTTCAACGGCGCGGGAGCCTGGCCCGGCTTGCTTACGGTGCGGCGCACGATCCTTGCGATCGGACGGCGGGCGAAGAACAGACCGGCGAGGAGGGCGACGCCAGCGATGATCGTCGGATTGCGGCGCGCGCCTGCAACCCCGGCCTTCGCCGCGGCGGCACTGCGATCCGCGAGCTCGGTCGCCGTCGTGCGGGCCAGCGTCTTGGGATCGAGCTTGACCTGAAGCGTGCTGACGGTCGACGAGAGCCGTTCACGTGCAACCACGGCGTCGCGTTCGGCCTCGACCAGACGCCTGGCGGGGTCGGTCATGGTAAAGCCTCCGGGCGCGGCGCGGCGAGGTGCCCCTTGCCGATGATCCCCAATACCGCCGCAATGACCAGGGTGGAGACGATGACGATCGCGGTCGCATAGCCTGGCCCGGTCAACGTCGCGATCGTCAGGATCAAACCGACGAGCAGCGCGATCAGCGCCGCCAATGCCAGAACGCCGGCGATGGCAAGGAAGATCGCCGCGCTTTTGTACGCGGCGATCCGCTCGCCGATACGAGCCTTGACCAGAGCGACCTCCGCGGCCGCAAGATCGCGCGCATCGCTGACGACACGTGTGACGAGCGTCGAGACGTTCTGATCGACCGCGATGTCGTCTATCCCACGCAGCGCCATCAATCCGCCGTCCCGCCGGCATCGACACCCGACTGTACGAGCCGCGCGACCACGAAACCAAGCGCGGCGGCAACGCCGATGGCGACGGCAGGGCTCTTGCGCACGTAATGGCGTGCGTCTTCGACCAGCACGTCGACATCCTTTGCCTTCAACTGTTCCGCAAAACCAGAAACCTGGCCGGCAGCCGTACGCGCATATTCGCCATATTGAGCGCCAAGCCGCTCGTCGATCTGACCGGCGGCGTCATGGAGCATCTGGGAAAGCTGATCGAGCGCGCCGGTCGCACGCTGCTTGCCGGTATCGGCAAACTCCCGTGCCTTGTCCGCGGCCTGCGCGCCGTATTTCGTCGCGTTGTCCTTGACAGCGTCGTTTACGGAAGCCGACACGGTCTTCGGTTCGGGCGACGCGTCACTGGCTTTCGGTTCGACCAAAGGATCTGCCGTTTTCGGTTCGGCGGAGGGATCGGCCGTATTGGCGTCGCTGATGGTCGTGTCGGTCATGCCAGCCCTTTCGAAACATATCGCCTTTCAACCCCGCCGCCCAAGCTGCGGTTCCATCGGCACGACGATTGCCGCGCGGACGATAGAAATGTAGAGCGCGCGCCATCTGGCGCAAAGTCTAGGAGCATCGTTACGTGACCGCAATCATTGACATTCATGCGCGCCAAATTCTCGATAGCCGGGGCAATCCGACCGTAGAGGTCGACGTGCTGCTCGATGACGGCAGCTTTGGACGTGCTGCGGTGCCGTCGGGCGCGTCAACCGGGGCGCACGAGGCTGTCGAGAAGCGGGACGGCGACCGGGGGCGCTGGGGCGGTAAGGGAGTCGATCAGGCGATCGATGCGGTGAACGACGAGATCATGGACAAGGTCCTTGGCATGGATGCGGAGGATCAGGCGGATCTGGACCGCGCGATGATCGAACTGGACGGTACCGAAAACAAGGGGCGGCTTGGCGCGAACGCGATCCTGGGCGTCAGTCTGGCGGCGGCGAAAGCGGCCGCCGAGGCGCGGGGACTGCCGCTGTATCGCTATGTCGGCGGCGTGTCGGCGCACATCCTGCCGGTGCCGATGATGAACATCATCAACGGCGGTGAACATGCGGACAACCCGATCGATTTCCAGGAATTCATGATCGTACCGGTCGGCGCGTCGTCGCTGCTCGAGGCAGTGCGTTGCGGATCGGAGATTTTCCACACGCTGAAAAAGGGCCTCAGCGAGAAGGGCCTTTCGACCGGCGTCGGCGACGAGGGCGGCTTTGCGCCCAACATCGGCAGCACGACCGAAGCGCTCGATTTCATCATGGCGAGCATCGAGAAAGCCGGATATCGGCCGGGTGACGACGTCATGCTGGCGCTCGACTGCGCTGCGACGGAGTTCTTCCGACAAGGCAAATACGACATTTCGGGCGAGGGGCGGGTCCTCGACAGTCATGAGATGGCAGAATATCTCGCCGACCTCACTCGCCGCTATCCGATCTTCTCGATCGAGGACGGCATGGCGGAGGATGATTGGACTGGCTGGAAGTCATTGACCGATCTTATCGGCGACAAGGTGCAACTGGTCGGCGACGATCTTTTCGTGACCAACCCGAAGCGATTGAAGAAGGGCATCGCCGATGGCGTTGCGAACTCTCTGCTGGTGAAGGTCAACCAGATCGGAACACTGACCGAGACGCTGGAGGCGGTGTCGATAGCGCAGCGGGCGGGCTATACCGCGGTGATGTCGCACCGGTCCGGCGAGACCGAGGATTCGACGATCGCCGATCTGGCGGTCGCGACCAACTGCGGGCAGATCAAGACGGGCAGCCTGGCGCGGTCGGATCGGCTCGCCAAATATAACCAGCTCATCCGTATCGAGGAGGAACTGGGTGATGCCGGGCGTTATGCCGGGCGCGATATCCTGATCGGGGCTTGATTCGCCGGTCCTTTTCCGATTCAACGCTTTCGATGAAGAAGCCGTCCCCCTTCGCAAACACGCTGCGCCGCGCGGCGTTGCCGGCGATCGGTCTGACGCTCATGGCCTTTTTCGGTGCCTATGCGATTCTTGGCCCGAACGGGATGTTTGCCTACGGGGACTACCGGCGGAAACTGGCGGCGCATCAGCGGGATTACATTACGCTCGACCAGAAGCGTACGGTCCTCCGCAACCGGGTGGCGTTACTGAATCCGGACCATGCCAACCCGGATATGGTCGACGAAATGGTTCGCAAGGAGCTGAACGTCACGCATCCCGACGAAGTGATCGTGCCGCTGAAATAAATCTCTGCCCCCACCGGGGAGGATTTGGTCACCTCCCCAGGAAGGTCAACAGATCGTTCGTCAGCCGATCGCTTTCCGTTACGTTCAGCCCGTGCGGCGCACCGTCATATTCGACCAGCTGGCTGCCGCTGATACCACGCGCGGCGGCGCGACCCGAGGCGTCGATCGGAACCGTCTTGTCGCCGGTACCGTGGACGATCAGGGTCGGTACGCGGAATGCGGGCAGATCGGGGCGGAAGTCGGTATGCCCGAACGCTTCGGCACAGGCCAATGTGGGCTTCAAACCCGCCATCATCGCAAGCGCGGCGGAATGATCGACCTGCTCCTGGCTGACCGGGCTGGATAGCATGCCGACGCCGTAGAATTGCGGAACGAACGTATCGCGGAAGAACTTCGCGCGGTCGGTCTTGATGCCCGCCGCAATCTGATCGAACGTCGATTGCGGCGTACCATCGGGGTTGTCATCGGTCTTCAGCATGTACGGCACGACGGAAGAGACCAGACCGGCGGCGATCACGCCCTTGCCGTCATGGCGGCTCATATACCGTGCCACTTCCCCGCCACCCATCGAGAAGCCGACGATCGTCGCGTCGCTGTCCGCGCCCGTCGCTGCCATGACGTCGGCCAGGTCATCCGCCAGCGTATCATAGGTATAACCATCCCATGGCTGCGCGGATCGACCGAACCCGCGCCGGTCATAGGCGATAGCCCGAAAACCGGCATTCGCCAGCGCCATCGCCTGAGGGTCCCAGCTGTCGGCATTGAGCGGCCAGCCGTGGAGGAGGACGACCGGTCGGCCACGACCCCAGTCCTTGACGTAGATGTCGGTATCATCGCGTGTCTTCACGTAGGGCATCGCGGTTCCTTTGCGTGGGGTCGTGCCAGCCTAACGAGGACATGCGTGCCGTGTTCCAATGGTCGTCATCACGCGATCGTCATAGGCATGGCACCGAAGGGTCGACCGGGACCTAACGGGTCGTCTTCAATGTCGGCACCGCATCCTGCGTTTCGGTCTGCCCCGGATTGCGCATCGACGGCCGCAGCCGCGCCATGCTGCATAGCCCGGCGATGAGGGCAAATCCCGCCGCCACCAGCGGCGGCACGAAATTCGTGCCGACGCCGATCGCCAGCAGCGCCGCGACCAGGGTGGCCCCGGTCGTCTGCCCGACCAGCCGAACCGTCGATACCAGCCCGCCCGCCGCGGCGGCGCGCTCGCGCGGGGCGGAGCCGATGATCAGCCGCGCGTTGGGCGGCATGAACGTCCCGAACCCCGATCCGCACAAGGCCATCCGCCAGGCGATGTCGATATAGGTCGGATGCGCGGGCAGCAGCGCGAGGAGGACCAGCGCGACGATCGAGATCGCCATCCCGATCCCGCCGAGCAGCCCCGCCGGAATCCGGTCCGACAGCGTCCCCGCCAGCGGCGCGACGATCATGTTGGTCAGCGGCCAGGGCGCGATCGCGGCGCCGATCGCCGCGGCGCCGAAACCGAGTTCGTGGAGCCGGAACGGCGTCGATACCAGCAACGTCATCGATGCGATGAAGGCAGCGTACGCGCCGATCACCGACAGCGCGAGCACCGGCTGCGCAAGCAGGTCCAGCGGCAGGATCGGGTTCGGCTCGCCGCGCTCGCGCCGCACGAACGCGAGACCGATCGACGCGCCGGTCAGCACGATCGCCGCCGACACCACCGGGCTGTTGCCGTGCACTGCGGTCTCCAGCCCGCCGATGACCAGCCCGAACATCGCCGCGCACATCACCGCGCCAAGCACGTCGAACGGTGCGTCGCGGGGTGGCGGATCGGGCAGCGCGCGGCCAAGTATCAACGACCCGATTGCGAACGGCACCGCGCTTGCGAAGACCCATGGCCAGGGCGCGACCGCCAGCACGAGCCCGCCGATCGTGGGCGCTGCCGCCGCGGAACTGGCGACGACGACCGAGTTGATCCCCAGCCCGCGCCCGAGCCGGTTCGAGGGATAGATCTGCCGCAGCAGCGCCGACGACAGGCTGAGCGCCGCCGCCGCGCCGATCGCCTGCGCGGCCCGCACGATCAGCAGGAAGGCGAGGCTCTTGGCGAAGAAGCACAGCAAGGTGGCAACGGTGAAGACCAGCTGTCCCCCCTGGTACATCCGCTTCAGCCCGATCCGGTCGCCCAGCCCCGCGAACGGCAGCAGCAGCATGACCAGCGTCAGCTGGTAGATCGTCACGATCGACACCACCGCGCTCTGATCGACGTTCAGGTCGTGCGCGATCGTCGGCAACGCGACATTGGCGACGCCGCCGTCGATGATGATCAGCGCGGTCCCGAACGAGATCGCGCCGATCGCGTAGAAGCGGCGGGGATAGGGAAGGCCGTCTTGATTTTTGTACGCTACACCCGTCATAAGCCCCAACTTTCGTCACCCCGGCCTTGAGCCGGGGTCCATGTCGCCGCATACCGGCCGCGTTGTCATTGCGGCACGATGGACCCCGGCTCAAGGGCCCCGTCAAAGTAGTACTTTGACGGGATCCCACGGCCGGGGCGACGATCGGGGGATTGTTATGCGTCTGACTTTGCTTGCTACGGCGGCGGTTGCCGGAACGACCATCCTTGCGACCACGCCCGTCTTCGCCCAGACGCCGCCGATGACGAAAGCCGACACCGCCGCCGACCCCTATATCTGGCTCGAGGACAAGGATGGCGCGAAGCCGCTTGCCTGGGTGGAGGCGGAGAATGCGAAGACGCTGCCGCGGCTTGAGAACGACCCGCGCTACGCGACTTTCCATGCCGAGGCGCTGGCGATCGCGGCAGCGAAGGACCGGATCCCGATGCCCGAACAGCAGTTCGGCCGGATCTACAATTTCTGGCGCGATGCCGATCACCCGCACGGCATCTGGCGCTGGACGACCGCCGCCAGCTATGCAGGCGTCACGCCCGACTGGACCACCGCGCTCGATCTCGACGCGCTCGGCAAGGCCGAGGGCAAGCAATGGGTCTACAAGGGTGCGACGTGCCTCAAGCCCGAGGAACGGCTTTGCCTCGTCGCATTGTCCGAAGGCGGCGAGGACGCGGTCACCTATCGCGAGTTCGATCTGGCCAGGGGCGCTTTCGTCGGGGGTGGCTTCGTATTGCCCAAATCCAAGCAGGGCGTGGCGTGGATCGATGCGCATACGCTGATGGTCAGCCGCGACTGGGGCGCGGGAACGATGACCGCATCGAGCTATCCGTTCGTCGTGAAGCTGCTGAAACGCGGTCAGCCGCTGGCCGCCGCGACCGAAGTGTATCGCGGCGAACCCGGCGACCAGCTCGGCACCTACGCTTCGACCCTGACCGACGCCAAGGGCAATCACGTCGTCTTCATCGAGCGCCAGAAGACGTTCTTCGGCAGCGACAAGCTGGTGTGGACCGCGAAGGGCGGCGCGAGGAAGCTCGACATCCCGGCGCGCGCGAACCCGCAGGGGATGATCGACGGGCATGTCGTCTTCCAGACGAGCGACCCCTGGGGGGCAGTACCCGCAGGAGCGATCGCTTCGGTGCCCTTGGCGGAGATCGACCGCGGAACGGCGACGCCGAACGTGATCTTCGCGCCGAACGCACGCCAGGCGATCACCGGCAGCGACACGACGCGCGACCGGCTGGTCGTGTTGTACACCGACAACGTCAATGGTCGCGTCGCGATCTATACGCCCGGTGCCGGTGGCTGGACCGCCCGGCAGATGGCGCTCCCCGATAACGCAAGTTTCGGCGTGGCTGGGACGAGCGACCGCAACGACCGCGCGTATCTGGCGACAACGGGGTTCCTGACGCCGACGACACTGGTTTCGTTCGATACCACCAGCGCTGCGGCCCCGGTGCCGGTCAAGGCGCTGCCAGCGAAGTTCGACGCGGCGAACGATGTCGTCGAGCAGTTCGAGGCGACATCCACGGACGGCACGAAAGTCCCGTATTTCGTCGTCCATAAAAAGGGGGTGGTACTCGACGGCACCACCCCGACGATCATGACCGCTTACGGTGGCTTCCAGATCCCGATGCTGCCAAGCTATGCCGCGACGATCGGCAAGCTGTGGCTCGAACGTGGCGGCAGCTACGTCCTCGCCAATATCCGCGGCGGCGGAGAGTTCGGCCCGGCGTGGCACGATGCGGGGCGCAAGACGCATCGCCAGGTGGTCTACGACGATTTCGCCAGCGTCGCGAAGGATCTGTTCGCGCGGAAGCTGACGAGTGCGGCGAAGCTCGGCATCTATGGGGGCTCCAATGGCGGGTTGCTGATGGGGGTGGAATTCAACCAGCATCCCGACCTCTGGAAAGCGGTGGTGATTCAGGTCCCGCTGCTCGACATGATCCGGTACGAGGGGATCGAGGCGGGGGCGTCCTGGGTGGACGAATATGGATCGGTCGCCAATCCGGACGAGAAGGCGTTTCTCCAGACGATCTCGCCCTATCAGAATCTGAAGCGGGGCGTCGCCTATCCCGAACCCTATATCTGGACGACGACCAAGGACGACCGCGTCGGGCCGCAACATGCGCGCAAGTTCGCCGCGCGGATGAAGGAGTTCGGGCTGCCCTATCTGTTCTACGAGGATACCGCGGGCGGCCATTCGGGGGATGCGGACATCGCGCAGGGCGCACGGCTGCAGGCGCTGCAGATGACCTATTTCGCGCAGAAGCTGATCGGACCGGCCGGATAGCTATTTGGCCGCGGGGCAGGCTCCGACGCGACGGCCCGCGATCGTCCCGGTGAACCCCATCTTCCCGTTCTCGCCGACCGTCGTCGTCGCAAATCGAAGGTCGTATCGGTCCGGCGTCCAGGTGCCCGTCAACTGGACGGTGCCGGGCGCATCGCCGGCCGCCTGTCCCGGGCAATTCCCCCGGATATCGACCCGCCCGTTTACGATCGCACCCCGCGACACCGCGCAGCCGGTGCCCGAGTCCCGCGTGAACCAGCGTGCAGGATCGACGGCCTCGGCGGGGGACATGCAGACCGATTGCGGGCCGTTCGCGGTATAGGGGAGATCGCCGAGCGGCCGGCCGTCCAGTGTCGCGCCGACCGGAACGGTATCGACCCGCCACAACCCCGGCGCGAGCCGTGCCGTCGGCGCCGCCGCGCCCCCGATTGCGATCGCGGCGATACCCAGCAGGATCGGTCTCATGGCGCAACTCCTCAATCGTCCGCCGCCTTGTCCGCACATTTGACCGCGGAGGCAAGGCGTCATCGATTGGTAAGGCGGGATCGACCTGCGCGGACGAATGGCGCATGACCGGCGCGGGAGAATGGGCGTGGAGCAGCGAGTAGACGGCGGCGGTGCGGAGCGCAGGCGGACGATCGCCCGCTGGCTGCTGGCGTCGTTCTACGCCGTGGCCGGTGTGGGGCATCTGCTCGCGACCGATGCCATGGTGCGGATCGTACCGGACTGGGTGCCGTTCCCACAGGCGGTGGTGATCGCGACGGGGGTGTGCGAACTGGCGGGTGTCGTCGCACTGCTCACGCCGCGCTGGCGTCGCACCGCCGGCTGGGCCTTCGCGGCTTATGCGGTGTGCGTCTACCCGGCGAACGTCAAGCACGCGATCCACGATCTGGGTACGGGAACCGGCCTGCCGATCTGGTATCACGCCCCGCGATTGCTGTTGCAGCCCCTGATCGTGTGGTGGGCGCTCTGGGCGAGCGGGGCCGTGACGCTGCGCCGCCGCTAAGTTTACATAAGGTGACGGTGGTGCGCAAGATTCACGGCTCCCACCCGCCGGGGCGGCGGCCCATCCGCGCGCGGGTATTCAGCGCCGCCATCGCCATCCGGTTATCGAAACGGTGGATCCGCGCGACCTCCCGCCCGGCGTAGAAGCGCGGCACGGTATAGCCTTTGATCCCGCGCTCCATCGCCAGCGAAAGCGCGCGGAGAAAGCCCTCGTCCTGCGCCGAATCCCACGCCACCGCAAAGCTCTTCGCGCCGGGACGATCGCGCAGCCGATAGGCCGACTGCGCCGACATCCCCACCGCCTTCGCTGCGGCGCTGACGACGCCGGTGACGGCGAGGATTTCGATGAACCCGCGCTGCCGCTCGGGCGTCCAGCCGTCGTGGCGGACCCGGGCGAGCGCGACGGGGGTGAAGGCGTAGGGTTCGGGGGCGGGTTCGAGGGGCGGTGTCATCCGGCAGGGTATGTCGGCGGCGGGCTTTGTAGGACAGGGGTTTCGGCGTAGTCTCACCGGGGTAAGTGTCAATTGACACTTGACAGTTTGGAGTCGCCGATGTAGCGTTCGGCCGTGGACATCGGGAGCATACGGCACAAAGCGCTGCGAACTTTTGTAGAGACGGGCCATCCGAAGGGACTGCCTGGCAATGTTGTCAATAGATTGCGCAATATGCTCACGTATTTGAATGCGATCGAGAAGGTCGAGGAACTCAAAGTGCCACCCAATTACGGGGCACATCTTCTGACAGGTGGCCGGACTGGAACATGGGCACTGACTGTCACGCGCAATTGGCGGCTGACCTTTTGGATCGGCGAGACCGGCGCGATCGAAGACATGAACTTGGAGGATTATCACTGATGGCGATCAAGCTGCATCCGAGCTTTGCCGTGCACCCCGGCGCGTGGCTGCGCACCGAAATGATCGACCCGCATGGCTTGAGCGTGACCGACGCCGCGTCGAAGTTGCACGTCACGCGGCAGGCGATGAGCAACCTGCTCGGCGGTCGGGCGGGCTTGTCGGCGGAGATGGCGATCCGCTTCGAGAAGGCGTTCGGATTGAGTGCCGATACGTTGATGCGGATGCAGGCGGGGTATGATCTGGCGCAGGTACGGGCGCGGGAAGGGGCGATCACGGTGGAGCGGGTGGCGGCGTAATTGCGTGAATTATTGATGGGAGTAAGGGGGGGTAACTTGCTTAATCGTGACATATTCGGCGAAATTGGCCGTCATCCTGATCGGTTTTTTATAATACACTACTCATCGCAATCACTTTTGATGCGGAAGTGGGATCCCTTTCCCCAAGAATTACTTCGATTGTAGTTCGTCATTACCAGACGGGGCAAACTGTAAGCTTTGCGATGCATACGTCTGCCGAGGTTTTGGGGATAGACGCTGTTGAAGTCGAGGCCCGGTACGACGAGATTGAAAAGGATCTTTTGATCAAGTTTTACAATTTCGCGCGAGATCGTCGCGAAAAATATTGGCTTCACTGGAACATGAGAAATGTGGTATTCGGTTTTGAACATATTGAGCATCGCTATAGGAAATTAACTAAGCTAGAGCCTCCCAGTATTACTATCGAAGTGCGGTATAATCTGAACGACGCGCTCAAAAGTCGATATGGCGATGATTACGTTGCTGATCCCCGCATGGCGTCTTTAATGAATTTGAATGGTGGAAAAATCCAAGGTTTTCTTACTGGAGCCAAAGAAGCAGAGGCGTTTAAGGCTAAAGATTTCATTAGAATGAACACATCTACAATCGCGAAGGTAGGTTTTTTTAGCTACGTTGTTAGCTTGGCGATTAAGGGAAGGCTGAAGATCTCAGGAAGGGCGATTGTCAACAGATTCGATCGTCTATTGGAAAGTCGTAAAGCCAGGACGATTGCAGCTTTGAGTGCCTGCGTGGGGATTATAGTCGGATTGATCCAATTGTATCTTTGGTTGAGGTCTGGTGGGCAGTAGCTCACCCCACCGTCACAAACGAGTCCATCACCCGCTTGCGCCCGGCACTCTCGAAATCGATCTCCAGCTTGTTGCCTTCGATTTCCGCGATATCGCCGTAGCCGAACTTCTGGTGGAACACGCGCTGACCGACGGACAGGTCGCTGCGGCCCTTGTTGCCCAGGCTGACCGCGGAGGTGCGCGCCTCCACCACCCGCGACGGTTCGCGGACGAAGCCGCCGACCGTCGCCGCGCGCTGCCAGCCGGGGCCGCGGCCGGTTCCGCGGGCGATGTCGGCGAAGGGGTCGGCGCGTTCGCTCCAATTCGCTTGCCACAGGCTCGCGCCGCCCGACATCGTCGTTTCCGCCTCGTGATGCTCGGCTGGAAGTTCGCCGACGAAGCGGCTGGGGATGCTGGAATTCCACTGGCCGTAGATGCGGCGGTTCGCGGCGTGCAGGATCGTCGCGCTGCGCCGCGCGCGGGTGATCGCGACATAGGCGAGACGGCGTTCCTCCTCCAGCGCGCGGGTGCCGCCCTCGTCGATCGCGCGTTGCGAGGGGAACAGCCCTTCTTCCCATCCGACGAGGAAAACGGTGTCGTATTCCAGGCCCTTGGCGGCGTGGATCGTCATGATCGTGACCTTGGGATCGTCGCGACCGCCTTCATTGTCCATGACGAGCGACACGTGTTCGAGGAACGCGCCAAGCGAATCATATTCCTCCATCGCGCGTACCAGTTCGGACAGATTCTCCAGCCGCCCCGCGGCGTCGGCGGATTTCTCCGCCTGGTACATCGCGGTACAGCCGCTCTCGTCGAGCAATTGCCGGGCGAGTTCGGCGTGCGGCATCGACCGCGCCATGTCGCGCCAGCGCGCGATGTCGCCGACCAGCCGGCGGAGCGAATTGCGGGCGGCCCCCGTCAGTTCGTCGCTGTCGAGGATACGCGCCGCGGCGATCGTCAGCGGCACGTTCAGCGCGCGCGCCAGCTGGTGGACCTTCGCCACCGCCTTGTCGCCTAGGCCGCGCTTGGGCACGTTGACGATGCGTTCGAACGCCAGATCGTCGGCGGGCTGGTTGACGACGCGCAGATAGGCGAGCGCATCGCGGATTTCGGCGCGTTCGTAGAAGCGGAAACCGCCGACGATCTTGTAGGGCGTGGCCGTAGCGATGAACCGGTCCTCGAACTCGCGCGTCTGATGCTGCGCGCGGACGAGGATCGCGATGTCGTTCAGCGACATGCCGTTCCGCCGCGCCGTCTCGATGTCGTCGCCGACGCGGCGGGCTTCCTCCGGACCGTCCCAGACACCGACGACGCGGACCTTCTCGCCCGCATCGATCTCGGTCCATAATTGCTTGCCCAGCCGGCCGCTGTTGTGCGCGATGACGCCCGAAGCGGCACCGAGGATATGCGGGGTGGAGCGGTAATTCTGTTCGAGCCGGATGACCTTCGCGCCCGGAAAATCCTTCTCGAACTTCAGGATGTTCTCGACCTGCGCGCCGCGCCAGGAATAGATCGACTGGTCGTCGTCGCCGACGCAGGCGATGTTGCGACGCTCCTGTGCGAGGAGCCGCAGCCACAGATACTGGACGCTGTTGGTGTCCTGATATTCGTCCACCATGATGTAGCGGAAGCGCTGCTGGTAGAGTTCGAGCACGTCGCGGTGCGTCTTCAGGATGACGAGCATGTGGAGCAGCAGGTCGCCGAAATCGCAGGCGTTCAGCGCCTTCAGGCGAGCCTGATAGGCCGCGTACAGCTCGCCGCCGCGGCCATTGGCGTAGCGTTCGCTTTCGCCCGCATCGATCTCGCGCGGGCTCAGACCACGATTCTTCCAGTCGTCGATCACGCCGCCCAATGCGCGCGCGGGGAAGCGCTTCTCGTCGATGTCGGCCGCAAGGATCAGCTGTTTCAACAGCCGCAGCTGATCGTCGGTATCGAGGATCGTGAAGTTCGACTGCAGCCCGACCAGTTCGGCATGCCGCCGCAGCATCTTCGCGCCGATCGCGTGGAACGTGCCGAGCCAGGGCATCCCCTCGACCATGTCGCCCACCAGCCGCCCGACCCGGTCGCGCATCTCGCGCGCGGCCTTGTTGGTGAAGGTGACGCTCAGGATCTCGCTGGGATACGCCTTGCGCGTATACAGCAGATGCGCGAGGCGGGCCGTCAGCGCTGCGGTCTTGCCCGTACCTGCACCCGCCAGCATCAGCACCGGCCCATCGGTCGTCAACACCGCTTCACGCTGCGGCGGGTTCAGGCCTTTGAGATAGGGCGGGTCGGTCTGAGCGGCGATCTGGGTCACCGGCGAACAGGTAGGGAACGCGGGGGGATTGGGCAACCGTTGTGCGGGGGGTGGGCATCATTCCTGCCTAAAGGACGGTGCCGCCAATTAACGCTCAGCCCCCCCGGCGAAGGCCGGAGCCTAGTTGCAAGACGATCATTGCGAAGCCACCACCTCGACAATGATGACCTGCGCATCTGGGCCCCGGCCTGCGCCGGGGTGGCGGATTTCTACATGGCGTCCGCCCGAAGCAACGTGATCCGCGCCTTGCCGTGAACCCGCGTGGCATCGACCGTGAAGCCGGCCAGCGCGATCTCCTCCGCCTTCGCGCTTTCGATGCTCACCCAGGTCGCAGGGCCCGTCCAGCCGAGCCGCGACAGCTTGTCCAGCGCGACGATGCCCGCGCCGGTGCCGTAGGGCGGGTCCATCATCACGATGTCGAGCGGTGCGGGGGCAGGGCCGAGCGCCATGACCGACGTCGCGCGGACATCGGCGCGCACGCCCAGCTTCGCGAGATTGGCCTTCAACGCGTCGAGCGCGGCGCGGTCCTGTTCGACGAACAGGCACGACGCGGCACCGCGCGACTGCGCCTCGATTCCCAATGCGCCCGAACCGGCGAACAGATCGGCCACCGCCAGCCCATCGAAACTGCCGACCCGGCTGGTCAGCATCGAGAACAGTGCCTCGCGCGTGCGGTCGGCGGTTGGACGCGTGGCCTCACCCCTGGGCGCGGCGAGCGAGCGGCCGCGCCACTGACCGGCGATGACGCGCATCAGCCCCTGTCCCGCGGCGTCTTGTCCCGCGGCGTCTTGTCCCGCGGCGTCCTGGACGGCCGTCCGCGGCCCCCCGCCGGGCCCTTGCCGGGTGCGGGCCTGGTCGAGCGCGGACGCTTGTCGCTGGCGGCGGTGCCGTCGGCGCGAATGCGGGCCGAACCCGCGGGCTTGGCGGGACGCGAGGATTTGCCGGGGCGATCTGCCGCCGGCGCGTCGGATCGCCGGGCAGCGCCGCGCGTCCCTCGAGACGCGGCGCCGTCGCCATCCGGATTCCGGCCGGTATGGGCGGGGCGGTCTGGCCGGACCGTCCCGCGCCGGGTTTTCGGTGGAGCCGCGACGGCGTCTCCGTCTCCCCGCGGCCGGGCCGGGCGCTGCGCTGCGGCTCCGGCGGACGGGCGTCGATCGTCGGCGCGCGGTGGCCTGGTCGTCAACGCTTCCCCGGCCCGCGTCGATCGTTCGGTACGGAACCGGCGGGCGCCGGGTTCCTGGCGCGCGGGCCCGGCGGAACGCGGCGCGCGATCGACGGGTCGCGGCTTGCTCGGGGTCGCGGCAGCGCGCGGTTTCGACCGTGCCTCCACCGCGATCGTGGCATCGGGCGAATCATCGCGCGACCGGCCGTGGCGGACATCGCCGAGCGCACGGCGGAACGCGGCGAGGTCGTGCTCGCCGACTTCGCCGACCTCGCCCGGGCCCAGTTCGCCCAGGACGAACGGGCCGTACCGCGTGCGGATCAGGCGGCTGACCTGCAATTCGAGATTCTCCAGCACGCGGCGGACCTCGCGGTTCTTGCCCTCGGTCAGGATCATTTCGATCCAGACGTTCGCGCCCGTCCGGCGTTCGATGTTCGCGTCGATCGATCCGTAACGGATGCCCTCGATCTCCACGCCTTCGGCCAGATCCTCGAGCTGGGCCTGCGTCACCTGCCCGTAGGCGCGTGCCCGGTAGGCGCGCTCGACACCGGTCGAGGGCAATTCCAGCTGACGTTTGAACCCGCCGTCGGTGGTCAGCAGCAATAGCCCCTCGGTCGCGAGATCGAGACGACCGACGGGCACGACGCGCGGCAGGTCGTCGGGCAGATGTTCGTAGATCGTAGGCCTGCCCTTCGGATCGCGCTCGGTCACCAGCAACCCCGCCGGCTTGTGGTACAGGAACAGCCGGGTCGGCTCCGCTGCCTGTACGGGATTGCCGTCCACGGTGACGCCGGCCAGCGAGGTCAACACCGTCGCCGGCGTGTCGAGCACCACGCCGTCGATCGCGATCCGACCCTCCGCGATCATCCGTTCGACCTCGCGGCGCGACGCGATCCCGGCGCGCGCGAGAAGTTTGGCGATGCGGTCGCCGTCGCGCGGCGTATCGGTTTCGGCGCGCGGGACTTTGATCCTGGTCGTCATCGCCCGGCTGATACAGGCTTATGCACGGGTCACCGAATAAAATTGCGACCGACGTGGTCAACGCGCGTTAAGGCGCGCAGGCACAGGGACGTATCGAGGCGGGCACTCCGCCGGGAAAAAGGGCGGGCATGATGTTCATGCGGAAGAAGCGGTCGATCGTCCGGCTCCTCGTCGTCGAGGACGAGCCGCTGATCGCCTTCGATACCGAACACGTCCTGACCGATGCCGATTTCACGATCGTCGCCACCGTCGACCGGGTCGCCGATGCGCTGGCCGTCATCGAAAGCGGCGCGACGATCGATCTGGTGCTCGTCGATGTCAGTCTGGCGGACGGGTCGGGAATCGACGTCGCACGCGCCGCCTATGGCCGCGGGGTCGCGGTGATGTTCGTGACCGGCAACTGCCCGGTCGACGCGCATTCGTTCGCGACCGGGTGCCTCGCGAAACCCTATGCCCCGCGCGACCTGCTCGGGTCGATCGCCGCGATCGAGGCGACGCGCGGCGGACAGACGCCAAAGCGGCTGCCGTCGGGTTTCACGCTGTTCGCGGCCGCTTGACCGCGCATCTCCTCTAGTCAGCGCCGGTCGGCCCGCTAAGGTCGCCGGGTGAGCGGGGGAGACGATCGTGACGGCTGAACGGCCAAGGGGGTGGCGGCTGCTGGCGACGGCGCTGCGCACCCGCACATCGGCGTCGATGCTGGCGTTCGGCTTCTCCTCGGGGCTGCCCTTCGCCCTGCTGATCGGAACGCTCAACGCCTGGCTCGGCGAGGCGAAGGTCAATCTGGCGACCATCGGCGTGCTGTCCTGGATCGGACTTGCCTACGCGTTCAAGTTCCTGTGGTCGCCGCTGGTCGATCGCATGCGATTGCCGGTGCTCAGTGCGCTCGGACGGCGCAAGGGGTGGATCATCCTGTGCCAGGCGGTACTGATCGGCGCATTGGTCATGCTGTCGGTGACCGATCCCGCAGCGAATATCGGCCGGTTCGCGATCTTCGCGGTTATCGGTGCGCTGGCGTCGGCGACGCAGGACGTCGCGATCGACGCGTGGCGGATCGACGTGGCCGACGAGGCGACGCCGGTCGAATTGCTGTCCGCGATCTACCAGCTGGGCTACCGCACCGCGGCGATCGTCGGCGGTGCGTTCGCGCTGTTCCTTGCGGCGCGGATGTCGTGGACGGGGGTGTATCTCTTCATGGCTGGGGTGTTGGGCGTCATGCTGCTCGTCGCATTGACGGCACCGGATACGAAGCGGCCGCGCGGGGCGAACGACGACGCCGCGCTGGCATTGCCGGGCGAGCTGACCCCGCGCGCGCGCGCGCTCGCACTGCTGGTCGTCGGCGTCAGCTGGGTGTGGGCGATCGCCACGATCGGGCGGTTCATGGTGGCGATGCTGGCGGACATGCCAGTGGGCGCGGTGCGGCCCTCGGCAAGCGATTTCCTGAAGCATGACGGGCCGTGGATCGTCGCCGCGACGATCCTGCTGCCGCTGGCGGTCGCCGGCGTCGTCAACGCGCTGAAGGCGCGGGGTAAGGCCGTGCAGATGTCGGCCGATCCGGTACGGTCTGGCGTCCGCACCGCGGCAAATCATCTGTACGGCGCGCTGATCGCGCCGCTCGCCGATCTGACCCAGCGGCTGGGCTGGGGCGTGCTGCTGGTGATCGCGCTGATCCTGACCTATCCGCTATGCTACAATATCTGGGCGTCGTTCGCATACCCGTTCTACCTCGATTACATGCATTATACGAAGGACGAGGTGGCTTTCGCGTCGAAGATCTTCGGTATCGTCATGTCGATCGTCGGCGTCAGCCTGGGCGGCATCCTGTTCCTGAAACTGGGACGTTTCCCTACCGTGCTGATCGGCGCGGCGATGCCGATCTTCGGGAATTTCATCTATGCCGATCTCGCGGAGGGCGCGGCGCACATCGACGTCGTGCTCCACCTGTTCAGGCTCGATACCCTTGCCGCACTGGCTGGAAGCGATATCCGCATGGCGCGGTTGCTGCTCACGATCTTTTACGAAAACATCTCGACCGGCCTTGCAGGCGCGGCATTCATGGCGTTCGTATCCGGCATCGTGAGCAAGCGGTTCGCCGCCGTGCAATATGCGCTGCTGCCGTCGCTGACCTTTTCGATCGGGTCGCTTGGCAAGGGGGTCGCGGGCGAGGCGTTCGACAAATACGGCTATGCCAGCGTGTTCCGCTGGGTCGCGGCGACCGGGCTCATCGCGATCGCGTTCGTGCTCGCGGAATGGTGGCGATCGACCCGCGTGCCGAGGGTGTCGGAGCCGGGGCACACGGGCGAACTGGCCTAGACGATCAGTCAGGCACCTGATCGTTGAACCGGAGTGTATCGCCGGCGAGGTAGAGCGATCCCGCGACGAGGACGCAGCGCGGTTCGCCAGCCCCTCCGATGCGGTCGATCGCATCGGCGACCGACGCGGCGGTGCCGGCCGCAAGGCCGAAGGACCGGGCGACACCGGCGAGCATGTCGGGCGCATGATGCAGGTGACCCGGTACCGGTACCGCGATCGCGTCGCGCAGACCGGGGGCCAACGCGCGGAGGACGCCCGTCGCGTCCTTGTTCGCGAGCATCCCCAGCACCAATGTCGCGGCCCCTTGCGAGACCCTTCGAAGCGCCTTCGCCACCGGAATCGCGGCGGAGGGGTTGTGGGCACCGTCCAGCCAGACCGCGCTGCCCGCGGGCAGGCGATCGACCAGCGGACCGGGGGCGAGCCGCTGCATCCGCGCCGGCCAATGCGCCCAGTCCGCCGCGGCGCGCATCGCCGCCTCCGGGATATCCATCGCGCCCTGGTGGCGCACCATCGCGATGGCGAGCGCCAGGTTGCGCGACTGGTGTGCGCCCACCAGTCGCGGACGGTGCGTGACGACCGAAAATCCGGGGTCGGTATAACGCATCGTCGACCGTGCGGTCTCGCTCGACCAGTCGCGTTTGCGGGCGATCACCGGCGCGCCCGCAGCGGCAGCGACCGCCGCGATGCGGGATCGCAGCGGCCGGGCATAATCCATCGTGACGAGCGGCACGCCGCGCTTGGCGATCCCCGCTTTCTCGCCCGCGATGCCGATCAGCCGGTCGCCGAGGAAGGTTTCATGGTCCATCCCAAGCGCGGCGATGCCGGTTACCACGGGTGCGACGACGTTGGTCGCATCGAGCCGCCCGCCGAGCCCGACCTCGACGATCGTCGCGGCGGCGGGGTGGCGGCCAAAGGCCAGGAATGCGGCGGCGGTCGTGACCTCGAAGAAGCTGGGCGCGATATCGTCAGCCACATCGAGAACCTCCGCGAGCAGCCCCGCGAGCATTGCGTCGTCGACCAGCCGCCCGGCGATCCGGATTCGTTCGTTGAAACGGACGAGGTGCGGGCTGGAATAGACATGGACTTTGTACCCCGCCGCCTCGATCGCGGCGCGCAGGAACGCACAGGTCGATCCCTTGCCGTTGGTCCCGGCGACGTGGAAGACCGGCGGCATGGCGAGATGCGGATCGCCGAGCCGGGCGAGGAGTGCGGTGATGCGTTCGAGTCCAAGGATGTCGGCACCGGGGGAGAGGGTGGCGAGGCGGTCTAGCTGGGCCTGGACGGCGGGGTCGGTGGAGGTGGCGTGGTCCATCTATCTCCCTTCCCGCGCGCGGGAAGGGTTGGGGGTGCGCGCTCCGCCAGCAACAAGCGGTGAGCGCGCCGATAGCGCCCGCCCACCCCCGGCCCCTCCCGCAAGCGGGAGGGGGGCAGAAGGGATTACGCCGCCTGCTTCGCGCACAGATATCCTATCGTCTGCGCGATCCGCTCGGGCAGGTTCCGGCGGTGGACCACCATGTCCAGCATCCCGTGATCGAGCAGATATTCCGCGCGCTGGAACCCCTCGGGCAGCTTCTCGCGAATCGTCTGTTCGATCACCCGCGCGCCGGCGAATCCGATCAGCGCGCCGGGCTCGGCGATCTGGATATCGCCCAGCATCGCATAGCTCGCGGTGACGCCGCCCGTCGTCGGATCGGTCAGCACGACGATGTAGGGCAGCCCGGCGTCATGCAGCATCGCGATCGCCACCGTCGCGCGCGGCATCTGCATGAGGCTGAATATCCCTTCCTGCATCCGCGCGCCGCCGGCCGCCGTGAAGATGACATAAGGCACCCCGTCCGCGACCGCGTTCTCCACGCCGCGCACGAACGCCTCGCCGACCGCGAGGCCCATCGATCCGCCCATGAACGCGAAATCCTGCACCCCGACGATCGCGCCGTGACCGCCGATCGTGCCGCGGGCGTTGACGAGTGCGTCCTGTTCGCCGGTCGCGGTACGCGCGGTCCTGATCCGATCGGCATAGCGTTTCGAATCGCGGAACTTCAGCGGGTCCTCGGGGACCTTTGGGCTCGGCAGGACCTGATAGTCGCCGTCGAAGATCTGGCGGAACCGTATCTGCGGCCCGATCCGGTCGTGGTGATCGCATTTCGGACAGACCGAGAGGTTTTCCTCCAGTTCCTTCACGAACACCATCTGCCCGCATCCCCCGCATTTGTGCCAGAGATTTTCCTCGGTCGACGCCTTCTTAGCGACGAAAGGCAGGGCGTTGCGGACGCTGTTGAGCCAGCTCATGCGCCGATCTCCATGAGAGTTTTTTTCGTTGCGCCCGCGACGGCGTCGGCGAGGGTCCGGATATAGGCGGCGACCGGGCCGGGGGAGTCCACGCCGTGCTGCGCGACGATCTCGACGATCGCGGAGCCGACCACCACACCGTCCGCGACGCGTGCGACCTGCGCGGCCTGTTCGGGGGTGCGGATGCCGAAGCCGACCGCAACGGGCAGGTCGGTAGCGGCCTTCAGCCGGGCGACCGCGGCGTCGATAGAATCCTGCCGTGCCTGTTGCTTACCAGTGATACCTGCAACGGAGACGTAATAGAGAAAACCACTTGCCCCCGCCAGGACGGTCGGCAATCGTGCGGCGTCGGTGGTAGGGGTGGCGAGGCGGATCGGAGCAATCCCGGCCGCGCGGAGCGCGGGGCCCAGTGCGTCGTCTTCCTCGGGCGGGATGTCGACGCAGATGACGCCGTCGACGCCCGCCTCCTTCGCGGCGGCGGCGAACCAGTCCGCCCCGCGTCGGATCATGGGATTGGCATAGCCCATCAGGACCAGCGGCACGTCCGGGTGGCGCGCGCGGAAACCCTTTGCGATCCGCAGGATGTCGGCCGTGGTGGTGCCGGCCGCAAGACTGCGGATATTCGCCGCCTGGATCGCAGGGCCGTCCGCCATCGGGTCGGTGAACGGCATGCCGAGTTCGATCACGTCCGCGCCGCCTACGACGAGTGCGTCCAGGATGGCGGGGGTGGCGGAAGCGGTAGGGTCGCCCGCGGTGACGAAGGCGATGAGGGCTGGGTGAGGTTTGGCGAAGGCCGTGGCGAGGCGGGTCACGCTCGTTTGTCCGTGCGAACAAGGCGGCCCGCGCCGACTGCCAACCCTATCGATAGCGCTGCAAACCAATTCTGCTTGGGGAATAAAAAGCTTAGCAACCACAAGGACAGAACGGCCGTAACCCCAGCCACAACAGCCGAGGTAACTGCCTGCCGCCAATCCAGCTTCATATCGCCACCCCCAGCGCTTCCGCGACGGTGAAGATGTCCTTGTCCCCGCGCCCGCACAAATTCGCAAGAATCACCTGATCCTGCCGCATTTCCCGTGCCTTGCGCGCGACCGCTGCGATCGCGTGCGAGGGTTCCAGTGCGGGAATGATCCCCTCCGTCCGGCACAGCAACTGGAACGCATCCAGCGCCTCGACATCGGTCGCACTGTCATACTGCACCCGGCCGATGTCGCGCAGCCACGCATGTTCCGGTCCGATGCCGGGATAATCCAGCCCGGCGGAGATCGAATGCGCCTCGGTGATCTGGCCGTCTTCGTCCTGCAGAAGGTACGTCTTGTTGCCGTGAAGCACCCCCGGCGATCCGCCCGCCAGGCTTGCGGCATGTGCCTTGTCGAGGCCGTGCCCCGCCGCCTCCACGCCAAGCATCGCGACATCGGCATCGTCGAGGAACGGATGGAACAGCCCGATCGCGTTCGACCCGCCGCCGATCGCCGCGACGAGGAGGTCGGGCAGGCGGCCGGTCCGTGCCAGCATCTGCGCGCGCGCCTCCTTGCCGATCACGCTCTGGAAATCGCGGACCAGTTCGGGATACGGGTGCGGACCCGCCGCGGTGCCGATGATGTAGAAGGTGTCGTGGACGTTCGCGACCCAGTCGCGCATCCCCTCGTTCATCGCGTCCTTCAGCGTGTGCGCGCCGCTGGTCACCGGACGCACCTCGGCGCCGAGCAGCTTCATGCGGAACACGTTCGGGGCCTGCCGCTCGATATCGCGCGCGCCCATGTAGATCACGCAGGGCAACCCGAAGCGCGCGCAGACCGTCGCGGTAGCGACGCCGTGCTGGCCCGCGCCCGTTTCCGCGATGATACGCGTCTTGCCCATCCGCATCGCGAGCAGGATCTGCCCGACACAATTGTTTATCTTGTGCGCCCCGGTATGGTTCAGCTCGTCGCGCTTGAACCAGACCTGCGCGCCCATTGCCTCGGGCGCGGACGCACGCAGCGCTTCGGTCAGCCGCTCGGCGTAGTAGAGCGGCGACGGGCGGCCGACATAATGCTCCAGCAGGTCGTCGAACTGCGCCTGGAATGCGGGGTCTCCCTTCGCCGCGCGGTATTCGCGATCGAGATCGAGGACGAGCGGCATCAGCGTCTCGGCGACGTACCGCCCGCCATAATCGCCGAAATGGCCACGGGAGTCCGGTTGTTGACGCAGGCTGTTCGCCAGCTTGGGGGGCTGCGTGCGGAAGGAATTGGGGGCGTTCATGGGGGCGCTTTAGCATCTGGCGTTAGCGAGTCACCCCCGCCCCTCCATTACCCACCCCGGCGAAGGCCGGGGCCCAGAAGGGAAAGCCGGAATTGGCGCCTGTTTCGCTTCTCAACAGGAGACGTTGCAACTGGGCCCCGGCCTCCGCCGGGGTGGGGCTCATCCGCGAGCGGGGCTTATGAAACGACCGCTGCCAGGAACGCAGCGATCTTGCCGACGTCCTTGACCCCCGGCGCGCTTTCCACGCCCGACGACACATCGACCGCCGCCGCCCCCGTCACCCGGATCGCCTCCGCGACATTGGCCGGATCGAGCCCCCCCGACAACAGCCACGGCAGCGGATGGCGGAAGCCCTCCAGCAGCGTCCAGTCGAACCGCACGCCCATGCCGCCCGGCAGCGCCGCACCGTCCGGCGTCTTGGCGTCGTACAGCACCCGGTCCACCGCGCCCGCATAGGTTCGCGCTGCATCGAGATCGGCGCGTGCCTTGATCGCCACCGCCGCCCAGGTCTCGCGCCCGAACCGCGCGCGGATCGCGGCGGCGCGGGTCGGGTTCGTCCGGTGGAGCTGGACCGCGTCGAGCCGCCCGGCCGCGATCGCGCGCGCCAGCAGTTCGTCGTCCGGATCGACGAACACCCCGACCCGCCCGACCTGCCCCGGCACCCGCGCGGCCAGTTCGGCGGCGCGGTCGAACGACAGATCGCGCGGGGAGGGCGCGAAGAACACGAAGCCGACATAGCGCGCGCCCCCGCGGACCGCGGCGTCCAGCGTCTCGGGGGTCGACAGCCCGCAGATCTTCGCGGTCGCGGGCATCAGGCGAGCGGCTTTTCGAGGACGACGAGCGTCAGGGGCGCGTCGAACGCCACCGGGAACGGACGCACCTCGCCGGTCGGGACGTAACCGCGGCGCGCATAATAGGCGATCAGCTCGGTACGCTGTTCGATGACCGTCATCTCGATCCGGCGCGCATCGAAATCGTCTCGCGCCATCGCCTCGGCAGCGGCAATCAGCTGGCGACCGAGGCCATCCGCCTGCCGCGACGGATCGACGCACAGCTGGCCCAGATAGGCGAGATCGCCCCTCGTCTGTGCCACGCGAACCGATCCGATCGGTTCTTCGCCGTCCCACAGGATCAGCAATCGTTCGGCCGGATCGGCTGCCATCGCTTCGAGTTCGGCCAGCCCGATCCGTTCGCCGTCCAGGAAATCGGCCTCATGCGTCCAACCGGTCCGCGACGTATCGCCGCGATAGGATCGCTGGATCAGCGCCTGGAGCGGGACGAGATCGTGCGCGGCGGCCGGGCGGATGGACAGATCGGACATCGCCCGCGCTGTAGCACTGCGCGGGCGGGCGGCAACGGCGGTGTCGCTACAACGTCGCTTCGATCGCGCGCGCGGCGGTGTCGGGGTCCTCCGCCTGCGTGATCGGTCGCCCGACCACCAGGATCGACGCGCCCGCGTCGAGCGCCTGACGCGGGGTCATGATGCGTTTCTGGTCGCCGACATGATCGTCGGGCATGCGGATCCCGGGGACGACGAAGAAGCCCCTGGCCCAGCGCTTGCGCGCGGCGGCGACCTCGGTGCCGGCGCAGACGATGCCGTCGATCCCGGCTTCCGCGGCGAGGTCGGTCAGGCGCAGGACCTGATCGTGCGCACTGCCGGAGATGCCCGTCGCGGCCAGGTCGCTGTCGTCCAGGCTGGTCAGCATCGTAACTCCCACCACCTTGGTGGCAGGCGGCGCGGCGGCCTTCGCATCTTCCAGCATCGCGCGACCGCCGCTGGCGTGGGCGGTCAGGATCGCGGGCGCGAGTGGCCCCAGCGCCTGCACCGCCTTGGCGACGGTATTGGGAATATCGTGGAGTTTCAGGTCGAGAAAGATCGGCAGCCCGATCGCCGCCATGTCACGAACCCCCGCCTGTCCGTTGGCGACGAAGAATTCCAGTCCGAGCTTCAGCCCACCGACATGATGCCGCACCCGCTGCGCGATCGCCTTGGCGCGCGCGAGGTCGGGGGTGTCGATCGCGACGTAGAGCGGGCTCA
This sequence comes from uncultured Sphingomonas sp., assembly GCF_964244235.1. Classification (GTDB taxonomy): domain Bacteria; phylum Pseudomonadota; class Alphaproteobacteria; order Sphingomonadales; family Sphingomonadaceae; genus Sphingomonas. Next base: position 21,893 of record NZ_CAXTII010000006.1, on the reverse strand, counting down.
AGGATCGATCGCCTGAACGGAAACGATCGGCGTCGGCGGGGTCTCCGGTGCGACGACCGGCAGCTGCGATACGGGCGGCTGTGGCGCGGGCGGCACGATGCGCAGATCGGCCAACGCGCGTTCGCAGGCCGCAAGACGCTGCCGCAACCGCCAGCGCACCGCATGATGGAATACGAGCATCGGCAGGAACCCGACGAGGAAGGTCACCAGCAGCAGCAGCGGCAGGTTCACGTCCGCGATCAGGCCGCTCCATAAATGGATTTCGACCAGGTCCCAATTGCCGTAGGTGAAGATCGCGGCAAGGAACGTCAGCAGGCACCAGAACAGGATTTTCAGGAACTGCATCGGCTGGCCATCCTCGCTACCTACGCTCGTGGGGGACGACGCTAGCCGTGAAGCGTGTCGCTGGCCAGTGCGGAGCGCTCACCCGATCTCCCGGCGCAGCGACGCGACCAGCGCCGCGACCGCGGTCAGCTGCGGTTCCTCCTCGTCCAGGATCGCCAGAAATGCAGCGCGCTTGATCGCGGCGACGCGGCCGGGCTTCATTCGCACGGTGCGGGGCAGCGTGGAGATCGCGATGTCGATCATCCGCTCAGCACCGTGCAGCCGTCCCCAGAGATAGTCGTTCTCGCGGTAGGCGCGGCTGAAGAATGCGCCGAAGCTGCTGAACTGGATGCCCTTGAGCGACGCCTCCGCACCGCCTGCGCGGATCGACACGGCATCGTCGGGGGCGATGCGATCGACCTTGATCGGATCGAATTCGTCCAGCCCCTCGCCCTGCAGCATCGGCAACGTCGCCGCATCGAAATAGGGAAAGCCGAGATAGGCGAGCAGCAGCGGCCGACGCGTCTCCTTCGATGCGGTGGCGAACGCCGCCGCCAGCCGCGCATCGGTCTCCGCGTCGAGCCGGGTCAGGTCGAGCGACCGGGACAGCGCCTCGAGCAACGCGCCGGCATCGCCGCGCAACGATCGCACGTTTGGACGAAGCGCGGCATGCGCATCGGTTCGCTCGCGATCGAGATAGGCGGAGAGCGATTCGTATATGGCTTCGCGCACCACCGCCGCCTCGGGTTCGTCGATCGCGGCGTTGCCCGTGGTACCGGTCGCCGCGTCCGCTTCGACATCGGACAATCGCCGCGCCAGCAGCCGAAGGCGGCGGATGCGAAAGCGCAGATCGAAGCGGCGGAGGAAATCGATCTCCGCCGCGTGGCGGTCGTCCGACGCGGCGTGCGCGGCGACCGCGGCCTCGATAGCGGCGCGGATCCTGCGCCGGCGCAGCGGCCCGGGTTCACCGCCGGCGTGATAGAGCAGACTGGCGATCGTCTCGACGACGCCGACCACCTTCAGATGGCCATAAGCGGCGTAGCTGTATCCGGCGCGCGCGGCGGCCGCCATCTGCGCGCGCCGCCGCCAGGCGATCAGCCGTTTCGGCGTCGGTCGATCGAGGAACAGCGTGCGGCCGAACAGCGATTCGATCTCCGCCTCGACGTCGGGGCGGATGGTCGCGACGACATTGCGCATCCGCTCGATGCGCGCGGACCGGGCGGCGATCGCCTCGAGATTGTCGCGGATCGGCTGCTGACGCGGCAGTTCGCTGATCGATGCGAGGATGGTCTGGAAGAAACCGGGTTTTTCGCTCTGACTGCCGATCCGGAATTTAAGCCCCGGAAACGGATCGATATAGATGAACCGCCGGTCGATCTCGCGCCGGGCGGGACGCTCCCGCAGGGCTTCGATCGCCGGCCGGAACGGCGCATTGGCCAGGACCGACCCGTCGATCAGGACCGCCTGTTCCGCCCCGCGTGTCGCCCAGTGACGCGGCAGGATCCGCTTCAGGAAATCGGCGCGTCCGGGCCACGCGATCCGCCTCTGTTTGATCACCATATCCAGTTCGCCGACCACGAACGGCGGGAAGGCACCCGGGAAACTCGAGGTAGCACGCGCGGCGAACGCCATTTCGGGCACGGCGGCCAGCGTATCGACGGGTACGCCATGATCGGTGAAGCCGACGACCAGCCGGTGTTCGGTTTCGATCACCTCTGGTGGCGAATGGAGCGACAGGCGTTCGGGGTGACCGGTGAAATCGGTGACCGTGACGAACAGGTCGAGCGGCTGACCGAGCGGCAGCAGCCGGGGACCTCGCTTGCTCGCCGCCATCGCATCCAGCGCGTCGATCAGGAGATTGGTGAACGTCGCTCCGCCGAACGGCGGGTCGAACCAGCGCGAGCGGACGAAATGCGACAATTTTGCCCGGACCTCCTCACGCGCCGCCTCGTCCAGCGCCTCGACCTTGCTGGCGCTTCGCCCGGCCGCCACCCAGGCGAGCGGGAGCGCCCATAATTTGGAGAAGCGCGAATTGGGAGCCGCGTCGGGATCGATCAGCGCCTCGACATCGGCCGACGTCAGCCAAAGTTCGGTCAGCGGATCGAGGCTCTGCCCGGTCGCGATCGCCTGGGCGAGGAAGATGCCGTTGATCCCGCCGGCGCTCGCGCCAGCGATGATGTCCGCCAGGACTCGAACCCGGACGCCGCTCTGCTCCTGCATTTCGGCGAACAGCGCGTGGAAGACGCCTTCGCTGCCGGTACTGGGCGCATGGCCGTCATGATAGGCGAGGCTGGCCTGGGCGAGGTGCCATATCTCCTTGGTGATGCCGTGCATGTAGACCGCGAGGCTGATGCCGCCATAGCAGACGAGCGCGAGACGAAGCTCCTTCTCGCGCACGTCTAGAAATCGCCTCGCGGTGCGCGGACGGGGTCGATCACGGCCCAGATCGGCAGATGATCGCTTGCCTTGCGCGCGGTGGCGCTCGTCAGCACGCCGCAATCGACGATCCGCATCGACCGCGACACCATGATCCGGTCGAGCCGCCCGACCGGACGCTTGGCATGGAAACTGGGACCGGTCGCCGCGAAATGATGGTCGCGCGCGAAGTCGCGCAGGCAACCGGAATGCGTCGACCATTCGTTGAGGTCGCCCATCAGGATCGACGGCAGCGATCGCGGATCTTCCGCGATATGGGCGAGGATCGCCGCCGCCTGCCGCCGCCGCCACAGCCCGGACAGATCGAGATGCATGCCAACCACGCGCACCGCCGCGCCGGTCAGTTCGACATCGGCACTGACCGCGCCGCGCGGTTCCAGCGAAGGGAGGTGGATCGTCGCCCCGGCCGAGACGACCGCGGATCGCCGCACGAAGATCGCATTGCCGTGCCATCCCATGCTGGCCGAACGCGTCCGCCCACCGACCACTTGCCAGCCGTCGCGCTCGATCAGCGCATCCGGAATGATCCGCGCACGGGTGCCGAAGCGGCGGTCGACCTCCTGAAGCGCGACGATATCGGCATCCAGTTCGCCCAGCACGTCCATGATCCGCGCCGGGTCGCAGCGCCGGTCGCCGCCCACGCCCTTGTGCATGTTGTAGCTGGCGACCTTTATCATTCCGCGGCGGTCGGCCAGCTCATGATCGGATGCAACGCGCGGGCATGACGGTTCCTTCGCCGCTGGCGTTGGCGGATGGTGCCGGTTGCAGGAATCGAACCCGCGACATCCAGTTTACAAAACTGGCGCTCTACCAACTGAGCTAAACCGGCCCGCCCCGGCCAATGCGTCAACGCACGCCGAACGTCCAGCCCTCGGTTTGCGCGATCTGCGCGGTCATCGCGGGCGGCGACCATAAGGCCGTATCGCCAGCGCTTGCGCGGAGCCAGGCGGCGGCGAGGATCGCGTCGGTCGCATGGTCGTCATAGACGGCGAGCGCCCCATGCGGGCGGGTGCCGAAAGCGGCGAGCGCGGTGTCGAGCGACGCTGCGTCGCGCATCTTGCTGCGGCCCTTGCGCATACCGGACGCCCGGGCGGCGATCGTGGTGTAGATTTCGACGATCACCAGGCCGTCGGCGGGTACCGGGTCGAACGGCCAGATCGCTACACGGTCGCCCAGATGATGGAGCAGCCGCATGCCCGCGAAGCTGGCCTTGGCGACCTGTGCCGCGCCGATCGCGTCGTACACGGTCGACAGCTTGCGACCCGCGTCGGCGGCGATCTCGCACACCCGCCAGTGAAGGAACGACGCCTTGGGGCCGTCCGCCGCGCCCAGGTAGAAATGCGTGCCGCGCCGGGTCTCGAGAAACGACGCCGCGCCCAGATCGGTGTCGGGGCTGTGCACATCGACAAACGCCCACAGTGCGCGGGCGTCGGCGGTGGGGGGCTCGCCCGGCAAATGGGCACCGCGCGCGACGAACGGCGCGGAGAAGCTGAAATCGAAGCCGACCAGCGTCGGCTCGTCGGCATGCGTAACGATCCAGTCGAGGATGCCCCGCCGCGACCAGGCCCCGCCGGGGGCGGGGACGAGCGTTGGCGCAGCATCGCCGCGCCCGCAGACCGCCAGCGCGATCCCCTTGTGACGGCTGCCCTTCGCCCCCGACCAGTCGATCGCCGCGAACCGGGTGAAGCGGTCAGGGGCGATCGCCGAACGCCTCGCGCTGGGCCTTGCGCGCACGGTCCCACCAGGCGCGTTCGATAAGGGCGACGATCCGCTCATGCGCAGCGGTGCCGAACCGGGCGAGGACGTTGGGATAGTTGCGATAGTGATCGGTCTGCCAGAACGTCGCCGGATCGGTCTCGATCAGCATCGCCTTTTCGTCGATCGACGCGGCGAACAGGACGAAACTGCCCTCCTCGCGACCCGGCGCGGCGAAGGCCTTGCCATTCACCTTCGGGCACGGGGTGCCGTAATAGGGCGACATCTCGACTTCGGGCAGCGCGCGGGCGAACCGGCAGACCTCGTCCCAATCCTTCATGCGTCGTTCCTGCCCTGCCGACGCTCGTCCCACCAGGCGAGGCGTTCGGCCAGCCGCTTCTCGAACCCGCGATCGGTCGGTTCGTAGAAGGCTTGCGGCGGCAGTTCCGCCGGCCAGTAGTTCGCGCCGGAAAACCCGTCCGTAGCGTCGTGGTCGTAGGCGTAGCCCTTGCCATAGCCGATATCGCGCATCAGCTTGGTCGGCGCGTTCAGGATATTGTCGGGCGGCATCAGCGACCCGGTCTCCCTCGCGGACCGCCACGCCGCCTTCTGCGCCTTGTAGACCGCATTCGATTTGGGCGCGGTGGCCAGATACAGGCACGCCTGCGCGATCGCCAGTTCGCCCTCCGGACTGCCGAGGAAATCATAGGTGTCCTTGGCCGCGATGCACTGGACAAGCGCCTGCGGATCGGCGAGCCCGACATCCTCCACCGCGGCGCGCGTCAGCCGGCGCAGGAGGTAGAGCGGCTCCTCGCCAGCGGTCAGCATCCGCGCGAGATAATAGAGCGCGGCGTTCGGGTCGCTGCCGCGGATCGATTTGTGGAGCGCGCTGATGAGGTTGTAATGCCCCTCGCGATCCTTGTCGTACACCGCGACGCGGCGCTGCAGGAACGCGGACAGCCCGGCGGGGTCGAGCGGTTCGGGCAGGTCGACCGCGAACAACGTCTCGACCTGGTTGAGCAGGAAACGGCCGTCGCCGTCCGCGCTCGCGACCAGCGCCTCGCGCGCCGAAGCGTCGAGCGGGAGCGGCCGGTCCATCTCCGCCTCCGCCCGCTCCAGCAACTGTTCCAGCGCCATGCGGTCGAGCCGGTGGAGGATCAGCACCTGCGCGCGGCTGAGCAGCGCGGCGTTCAGCTCGAACGACGGATTCTCGGTCGTCGCGCCGACCAAAGTGACGGTGCCGTCCTCGACATAGGGCAGGAAGCCGTCCTGCTGCGCGCGGTTGAAGCGGTGGATCTCGTCCACGAACAGCAGCGTGCGCTTGCCGATCTTCGCGTGGTCGCGCGCCTCGGCGAACGCTTTCTTCAGGTCCGCTACGCCCGAGAACACGGCGGAGATCGCGACGAAGCGCAGGTCCACCGCACCCGCCAGCAACCGTGCGATCGTGGTCTTGCCGGTGCCGGGCGGCCCCCACAGCACCATCGACGACAACCGCCCCGCCGCGACCATCCGCCCGATCGCGCCTTCGGGGCCGGTGATGTGATCCTGCCCGACGACCTCGGCGAGCGAGCGCGGGCGCAGGCGGTCCGCGAGCGGGGCGTTCTCGTGGAGCGTATCGGGGGTGGGCGGGGGTTCCACCCCCGCGAACAGGTCGGCCATGGCGTCAATGTAATCATTCCTCCCCGGGACGGGGAGGGGGACCAGCGAAGCTGGTGGAGGGGGTTCGCCGCGAGCGACTCACTCGTGGCCCGCCCCCTCCGTCAGCCTGCGGCTGCCACCTCCCCGCGAACGGGGAGGATTGAAGATATATCTCCAATAGCTCTTGATCTTCGTCTATTGCGATATATCTTGGTGCTATCGTGACACATAAAGGAACGAACGATGTTTAGCATGAACGGCCGCGGATGCGGTCCAAGGGGCGGCCGCTTCGAGCGCGGGCCCTTTTCGATGAGCTGGGAAATCCATGGCGACCGGCAAGGCGGCCGCCACGGCCATGGGCGCGGCGATGGCGGCGGTCGGAGCCGGCGGATGTTCGATGGCGGCGAGCTGCGGCTGGTGATGCTGAAACTGATCGGCGATGCGCCGCGCCACGGCTACGATGTGATCCGCGAGATCGAGACGATGACCGGCGGCGCGTACGCGCCGAGTCCGGGCGTGGTCTATCCGACGCTGACGCTGCTCGACGAGATGGGGTTGATTGCCGAGCAGCAGTCGGAAGGGTTCAAGAAGCGCTTCGCGGCGACCGACGAGGGGCGCGCGCATCTCGTGGAGAATGCCGAGCAGGTGGCGGCGCTGGTTTCGCGGCTGACCGGGCTTGCCGCAGAGCATGATCGGGTCGGCTGGAACCGCGCGCCGGTTCGGCGGGCGATGGCGAATGTGCGGGAGGCCATTCAGAATCGCCTCCCGCGCGGTGAGGCTTCCGACGAGACGCTCTATGAAATCGCCGCGCTGATCGACGAGGTCGCGCAGAAGATCGAGCGGCTGAAGTGAGCGGTCATAGCGCGGTCGCGGAGGTGCCGACGGGGTCGGCCAGCAAGTATCTGCAGCAATTGTGCAAGCATTGGCAGCACAATCTGACCGTTGAATTCACCGCCGATCACGGCACCGTGATCTTTCCGAAAGATGCGCGCGGTGCCGATCATCCCGGCGACGGACTGGTGACATTCGATTCGATCCCCGATTCGCTGATCGTCCGGATCGATGCCACGTCACCCGAGCAGCGCGACGGGTTGAAAGGGGCGGTCGCGCGGCATCTGGACCGCTTCGCATTCCGCGAAGCGCCTCTCGCCTTTCACTGGCGTGACGATTGATCGTGGCTGCAACTGCAAAGCAATCCGCGCCCTGCCTTTTGCGGAACTTAGGGTCCAAACCCGATCAGGCCAACGGTTTGGCCCGCCGCAAAGCGGTCGCCCGGAGACAGGCGATCACGACCATCGGCCTGATCGGGTTTGGACCCTAGACCTTTTTCTCGTCGATCAATGCCAGATACTGGTCCAGCACCGCCTGGTTCGCGCGGTCCCAGCGGTAGCGTGCGGCCTCGGCATGCCCTGCCCTGCCCATCGCCTCGCGGAACGCGGGCTCGGTGACGATCCGTTCGATCGCATCGGCGTAGGCACCGATGTCGCGGGGCGGGACGAGGAAACCCGTCCGCCCCTCCTCGATCAGGTCGACCGCCCCCGTCGCGCGCGCCGCGACGACGGGAACGGCCGCTGCCATCGCCTCGGTCGTGACATTGCCGAAGGTCTCGGTCTCGCTTGGGTTGAAGAAGATGTCCATCGACGCGACCGCACGCCCCAACGCCTCGCCCGACTGGAAGCCGGTGAACACCGCGTCGGGGACCTGCCGGGCAAACCATCTGCGCGCCGGGCCCTCGCCGACCACCAATACGCGGTGCCGGATGCCGCGGCGGCGTAGTTCCTTCACGACCTCGGCGAAGGCGCGCAGCCCCTTTTCCTTCACCAGCCGGCCGAGAAACCCCACGACCATCTCGTCGTCGTCGATGCCGAGCGACCGTCGCCACGCCATGTCGCGCCGCGTGGGGGAGAAGCGGTCATGGTCGATCCCGCGCGACCAGATGCCGATCGTCGTCGTCACGCCCCATCCGCGCAGCAATGTTCCCATGCTTGGGCTGGGGACCAGGACCCGGTCGGCCCGGTTGTAGAAGCGCACCAGCATCCACTGGATCAGCGGTTCGACGAAACCGATATGATAATAGCGGAAATAGGTCTCGAACCGGGTGTGGAGCGCAGCTACCGAGGCGATGCCGTTTTCACGCGCATAGGTCAGCGCGCCGTGCCCCAGGAATTCCGGCGCGGAGACGTGGATGATGTTCGGTGCGAACGCCTCCACATCGGCGCGCGTCTCCTTCGGGAAATAACGGCCGAGCTTGTATTCGCCGCGGCCGGGAAACGCGAAACCGGGAGCCTTCACCAGCGTACCCGTCGGCGCGAAGGCGGGCGTGTCCGTCGTCGGCGAATAAACGCGGACCGTCACGCCCTGCGCCATCAGATGCGCGACGAGCAGGTTCTGTGCCTGGTTCGCACCGTCGCGCACATAATTATAGTTGCCGCTGAACAGCGCAACGCGGAGGTCGGTGGCGTGCATGTGCCTGCGCGATAGCGGGCGGTCGCGCCGAACGCCACCGGAACGCGCATCGACTTCGCGGGTTCGAATCGTCTGACGGGAGAACGGCAATGGCGAACGCTTTTCGCAAAGGCGAGAAGGTCAATTGGCACTGGGGCAGCGGGACGGCCGCGGGCAAGGTCGAGGAACGGTTCGACCGGCGCGTGCAGCGGACGATCAAGGGATCCAGGATCGTCAAGAACGGCACCACCGACAATCCCGCCTATCTGGTCGTGCAGGAAGATGGTGGCCGGGTTCTGAAACGCGGATCGGAACTGTCGAAGAGGTAGTTCCCTTTACGTTCCGGTTCGGCTAGGCAGCCGCATGGCCAAACCGCAGAAACGCTATGTCTGCCAGGCGTGCGGATCGGTCGCGTCGCGGTGGCAGGGGCAATGCGCCGATTGCAGCGAATGGAACACGTTGCTCGAGGATGCCGGCGGCGCGGTGACGCCGTTCCGTGCGAAGCATGATTTGCAGTCGGGCGGGCGATCGGTGGAGCTGGTCGCGCTGGATGCCGAGGTCGAACTGCCCGCGCGGATGCCGAGCGGAATCGCCGAATTCGACCGGGCGCTTGGCGGCGGTTTCGTCGAGGGATCGGCGACGTTGATCGGCGGGGATCCCGGGATCGGCAAATCGACGCTGTTGTTGCAGGCCGCGGCGCGGATGGCGCTGGCCGGGCAAAGCGTCGCGTATATCTCTGGCGAGGAAGCGGCGGATCAGGTCAGGCTGCGCGCGCGGCGGCTCGGGCTCGGCACCGCGCCGGTGATGCTGGCGGCGGCGACGTCGACGCGCGATATCCTGACGACGCTCTCGCAAGGGAAACCGCCCGCGCTGCTCGTGATCGACTCGATCCAGACGATGCATTCGGATCTGATCGAAGGCGCGCCGGGCACCGTGAGCCAGGTCCGGGCGTCGGCGCAGGAACTGATCCGCTTCGCCAAGCAGCGCGGCACTGCCGTGGTCCTGGTCGGCCATGTGACGAAGGACGGCAGCATCGCCGGCCCGCGTGTGCTCGAACATATGGTCGACACCGTGCTGGCGTTCGAGGGCGAGCGCAGCCACCAGTATCGCATCCTGCGGGCGGTGAAGAACCGGTTCGGGGGGACGGACGAGATCGGCGTCTTCGCGATGCAGGCGGAAGGACTGGCGGAGGTCGCGAACCCCTCCGCGCTGTTCCTGACGCAGCGCGACGAGGGGGTGACGGGGACGACCGTCTTCCCCGCGCTCGAGGGCACGCGACCGGTGCTGGTCGAAATCCAGGCGCTCGTCGTCCGGCTGGCGAGCGGCGCGACGCCCAGGCGTGCGGTCGTCGGGTGGGATTCGGGGCGGCTCGCGATGATCCTCGCGGTGCTGGAGGCGCGGTGCGGGCTCAGCTTCTCCGCCTGCGAGGTCTATCTGAACGTCGCGGGCGGCTACCGCGTGCAGGACCCCGCCGCCGACCTGGCCGTCGCGGCGGCGCTGGTGTCCGCGCTCAGCGAACGGCCGGTGCCGATCGACGCGGTCGCGTTCGGCGAGGTCGCGCTGTCGGGCGAAATCCGCCCCGTCGCGCACGGCGCGCTGCGGCTGAAGGAAGCGGGCAAGCTCGGCTTCGAACGCGCGCTGGTGCCCGCGTCGGTGGCGAGCGAGAAGAGTGCGCTGCGGGTGTCGGGGTTCCGGACGCTGGCACAGTTCGTGGATCATATGATGGGGCGCGGGTGAGGGTGGACCGATTCCGGGTAGGGAGATAGGCGATAGGCATGCTTTACAGGATATGCTGGTCCATGACGCCGGGGGTGATGACGCTAATCGTCCTGTCGTCGGCAATCCAATCTCCGGCTATCGCGCAAACCGTTGCGCCACCGTCACCCGCCTTGGGCAATGCCGTTTCGCCAGAAGCGTGGCAGCTCTACAGCCAGGGGCACACCGCGCAAAGTCGAAACGACTTATCAACGGCCCTAGATCGACTGAATCAGGCCATCTCGCTATCGCCAAAGCTTTATTTGGCTTATATGGACCGGGGGATCGTCTACTTTAAGATGCAGCAGTTCGATTTGGCTGCAAAGGATTTCTCAGAAGCGATAGTCTTGGGTAATACCGCTCCCGGTCTTCAATTCGGCTATAAGTTGCTTGGTATCTGCTACCGTAAGCTCAACAGGCCGGCCGATGCCATCCGCACATACACGATTTATATCGATGGACCGGGCGGAAATGATTGGGACGGTATAAACCAGCGGGCCGAAGCTTATGCGCAGGCGGATGACATGACGAACGCGCGAAGAGATTTTGAGCGAGCACTACAGTTATCGCCGAACAACCCCAAAGTGCTGGGATCGCTCACCGTTTCCGACGCAAAGGCTGAGGATTGGGTCCATGCATTTGCCGATTCGACGAGGTGGCTTGCTGTAGAGCCGGGTCAGAGGACTGCGTCGATAATTCAAACGGCGGCGCGACAGCACCTGGGTAAGAACTAATCGTTTCCGGCCGGTGAGGTAATGATCCAGAGCGCCGGCTTCTACGCAAGTTTGCCGTCACATGCGCGAAGGGGTGGCGGTTCGCCCCGGCGCTCCCTATTCCCCACCCCATGGGTTTCACCGCACTCGACATCATCGTCCTCCTCGCCGTCGCCAGCGCCGCGCTGATGGGGGCGGTGCGGGGGTTCGTCACGGAGGTGCTGTCGCTGTTCGCCTGGGTGGCGATCGTCGCCGCGCTGAAGCTGTTCCACATCCCGCTCGCGCAGGCGATGACGCATGTCGTCGGCACGGTGTCGGGTGCCGCGGTGCTGGCCTTCGCGATCATCGCCGGGATCTGTTATTTCGGGGGACGGATGGTGGCGCGCGCGATCGGGTCGCGGACGCGGACGTCGATCCTCGGGCCGGTCGACCGCGCGCTGGGACTTGGGTTCGGCGCGCTCAAGGGGTTGATCCTGGCGAGTCTGGTGTTCCTGCTCGCCACGCTGGTGGTGGACACCGTCGGCGGCGGTCCTTCGCGGCGGCCGTTGTGGATGACCGCATCGAAGACCTACCCGTTGCTCAACGCGACGAGCGCGGGGATCGCCGATTTCGTCGATCGCCGCCGCCACGGCCTGCCGGTGTTCGGATCGCGCGCGATGCAGGAAGGCGCGGCTGCCGATCCGGCCAACCGCGCGGAGGCGACGCCGTGACTGCGCCGCTCTACAATGCGGAGATCCTGCGTCTCGCCGCATCGATCCCGCGCCATGAACGGCTTCCCGATCCGATGGGCAGCGCGGAAAGGCGGTCCCCGATCTGCGGCAGCCGGGTCACGGTGGATGTCGATACCGACGCGGATGGCCGTATCGAGCGGGTCGGGCTGCTGGTCCGCGCCTGTGCGCTCGGCCAGGCGTCGTCGTCGTTGCTCGCGGCGAACATGATCGGCCGGACGCCGGAGGAACTGGCCGCGGCGAGCGATGCGTTGACCGCGTGGCTGGCCGGCGGCGAGGATATGCCCGACTGGCCGGGGATCGCGATCTTCACCCCCGCGCTGTCGGTGACGGGACGCCATGCGTCGATCCGGCTGGCGTTCGAGGCGGCCGCGGCGGCGGCAGCCCAGGCACGTGATCGTGCGCGACCGCTGGCGGCCGAATGACGGAGACCGGCGCGACGTTGCTGCTGCGTGACGGGTTCGTGTTGCTTGGCGTGGGGCTGGTGTTCGTGCTGCTGTTCCGGCGGCTCGGCCTCGGTGCGACCCTGGGGTATCTCGTCGCGGGTGCAGTCGTCGGGCCGCATGTCCTGGGACTGGTCGGCGATGCCGAGGCCAAGATGGGGATCGCCGAACTCGGCATCACGTTGCTGCTGTTCATCGTCGGGCTGGAGCTGAACCCGACCCGGTTGTGGCGGCTGAAGCAGGAGATATTCGGGCTCGGCCTCATCCAGGTCGTGATCTGCGGCTTCGCGATCACCGGCGTCGTCTGGGTCGGCACGCATTTCTCCGCCGCCGCGGCATTCGCGCTCGGGCTGCCGCTCGCCTTGTCGTCGACTGCGCAGGTGCTGCCGATGCTGCAATCGGTCGGGCGGCTGCGCACGCCGTTCGGCGAGCGCGCGTTCTCGATCCTGCTTTTCCAGGACTTGTCGATCGTCCCGCTCATCACGATCGTCGCCGCCCTGTCGCGCAACCCCGCCGACGCAAACGCACCCCCGGGCTGGTTGCTTGCGACCTACACGGCGGGTGCCGTCGTCGGGCTCGTGATCCTCGGGCGGTTCGCGATCAGGCCGCTGTTCCGGCTGATCGGCAATCTGGGCGAGCGCGAGATGTTCGTCTTCGCCGGACTGTTCACCGTGATCGCCAGCGCCGCGCTGATGCAGGCGCTCGGGCTGTCGACCGCGCTTGGCGCATTCGTCGCCGGCGTGATGCTGGCGGACAGTCCCTATCGTCATGAACTGGAGGCGGATGTCGAGCCGTTCCGGTCGATCCTGCTCGGCCTGTTCTTCCTCGCGATCGGCATGCTGCTCGATCTGGGCGCGATCGCCGAGCGGCCGTTCTTCGTGATCGCCATGGCCCTGGCGCTGATCGCGACCAAGGCGACCGTGATGACCGGCATCGGGCTGGCGTTCCGGATGAAGTGGCGGCAGGCGCTGGCGCTCGGGTTGTTGCTCAGCCAGGGCGGCGAGTTCGGCTTCGTCCTGTTCGCGCAGGCGCAGCGCGGGCTGCTGATCGCACCCGCGGCGGCGAGCCTGTTCGGCGCGATCATCACGCTGTCGATGGCGACGACGCCGTTCCTGATGCGGGTCACGCAGCGCATCCGCGCCGAACCCATGGTGGCGCAGGGCGACCGCGACGGTCCCGAGATGGACGGTGCGAACGCGCTGGTCGTCGGTTATGGCCGGTTCGGGCAGACCGTCGCGCAAATGCTGATCGCGCAGGGCATCCCCGTCACGCTGATCGACAACGATATAAAAATGATCGACATCGCGAGCGAATTCGGCGCGACGGTCTATTACGGGGACGGCACGCGCCTGGATCTGTTGCGGCAGGCGGGTGCACGTGAGGCGGAGTTGATCCTGTTCTGCATCGATGGTGACCAGATGGAACCGGGGCTGATCGCCGGGGTGCACGAGGCCTTTCCCGACTCCACGATCTTCGTGCGCGCCTATGATCGCCGCGCAGTCATCAAGCTGCGCGACGCACCGGTCGAATATGTCGTACGCGAAGTGATGGAGTCGGCAGTGATGATGGCCCGGCGCGCGCTCGCCAGCGTGTCGGTGGGCGAGCAGGAGATCGACCGGACCGAAACGGAGTATCGACGGCGCGACCGCGAGCGACTGCACGCGCAGCACGAAAGCGGCGATCTCCGCGCGGCGGGTGACACCATGCTGACGCAGGATCCGCGAAGGGCGGAGGGCGCATGAAGAATCGCGCGATCTGCGAACGCATGGGGTTCGCGCTGGCCGGCATCCGCGAGGCCCATGCGCGCGAACAGTCGTTCCGCATCCATGTCCGAACGCTGGCGGGGGCGATCCTCGCGCTGCTGGTGCTGCGGCCGAGCGCGATCTGGTGGGCGGCGATCGCGATCGTGGCCGCACTGGTGCTGGCGTTCGAGATGATCAATTCCGCGCTGGAGGGGCTCGTCGATCTCGTTCATCCCGAAGTCCATCCCGAGATCAAGGTGGTGAAGGACATGGCATCGGGTGCGGTGCTGGTCGCGGGGTTCGCGGCGATCGTGGTGGCGGTATGCCTGCTGATCGCGGTGGGACCGCGTTTCCTGGGTGAGTTGAGGGGGTGGATCGGATGAACTGGCTGGCGATATTCGCTGCGCTGTCGGGTGCGCTTGCGGTCGGTGCGGGCGCTTTCGGTGCGCATGGTACGAGCGGCCAGGCGGCGGAGCTGCTGAAGACAGGCAGCCATTACCAGCTGATTCATGCGGTCGCCGCGCTGGTCGCGATGCGCCTCGACGTGCGGGGGCCGGGATGGTCGTTCGTGGCCGGCGGCGCGCTGTTCGCGGTGTCGCTCTACGCGCTGGCGATCGGTGCGCCGCGGTTGGTCGGCGTGGTGACGCCGATCGGCGGGGCGTTGCTGATCGGCGGGTGGCTGTGGCTGGCTTGGGCGGTGCGGGTATGATTTGATCCGCTCCCCGATAATTCGGTACGACGGCGGCCCTATCGCTTCTTCCGGCACGCATCCGAGCAATGGATCACGCTGTCCCAATCCCGCGCCCATTTCTTGCGCCAGGCGAACGGGCGGTTGCAGGCCGGGCAGGTCTTCGTCGGCAAATCCTGCTTGGCGACCCCGTTCGGCATCAGCGGGCCTGCGTGTCGAGGAACGCTTCGACATCGGCCAGGTCCACGTGGCGATCGAGGAAGGTTTGCCCGATGCCGCGGGCAAGCAGGAAGGGTAGCGTGCCTGCCGCCATCTTCTTGTCGTGGCGCATATGATCGACCAGCCGCGCTCCCGATGCGGTGATGCCCGCCGCGGCCAACCCGTCGGGCAACCCGACGTCGCGCAGATGCGCCGCCACCCGCACCGCATCCGCAGCCCCGCACAGGCCCGCCCGCGCCGAATAGGCGAACGCCAGCGCGCATCCGGCGGCGACGCCCTCGCCGTGAAGCAACCGGTCCGAAAAGCCCGCTTCCGCCTCCAGTGCATGGCCGAACGTGTGCCCCAAATTCAGAAGCGCGCGGATGCCGTTGGTTTCATGTTCGTCCGCCGCGACGATCCGCGCCTTCGCCGACACGGCATGCGCGATCGCGTACACCCTGGCACCGGCGTCTCCTGCCAGCAGCGCCGCGCCGCTCGCCTCGCACCAGGCGAAGAAGGCGGGATCGTCGATCAGTCCGTATTTGACGACCTCGGCATAGCCCGCCGCGACCTCGCGCGCGGGCAGCGTATCGAGCAGGTCGGGGTCGATCAGCACCAGGACGGGCTGGTGAAACGCACCGATCAGGTTCTTGCCCGCGCGCGTGTTGATCGCGGTCTTGCCGCCGACCGACGAATCGACCTGGGCGAGCAACGTCGTCGGGACTTGCACGAACCGGCATCCCCGCTTCAGGATCGCACAGGCGAAACCGACCAGATCGCCGATCACCCCGCCGCCAAGCGCCACGACATGGTCGCCGCGTTCGACCCCGAATGCCAGCAGCGCGTCGCACAGCATTTCCAGCGTGGCCCAACTCTTGGTACGTTCGCCCGGGGCCAGGACGATGGCCTCGCTGGCGATCCCCGCCGCATCGAGTGCGGCCTCGAGCGTGGCGAGATGCGCGCGGACATTTTGGTCGGTCACGATCACGATACGCCGCTTGCCGACCAGCGGTGCGAGGTGATCCGCGGCGCGCGCCAGCAACCCGCCCTCGATCAGGATCGGACAGGTGCGCTCGCCAAGCGCGACGGTGACGGTCTTCATCGGCCGATCGCCTTCAGGATGGCGGCGACGGTCGCGTCATGCGGCGTCCGGTTGCTCGCGACATGGATCGGGGCCAGCGCATAGATCGGATCGCGCACGCTCGCCAGTTCGCTCAGCACGCCGTGCGGGTCGCGACCGCGCAGCAACGGCCGCGTATCGCGTCGGCGGACTCGCTCGACCAGGACGTCGGGATGCGCGCTGAGCCAGATCGCAGTGGTCTGGTCGAGGATCAGCGCACGCGTCTCCGCATTGATGAACGCGCCGCCGCCCGTCGCGATGACCTTGGGCCGGCCGTCGATCAGCCGCGCGATCACGCGGCGTTCGCCGTCGCGGAAATACGCTTCCCCGAACCGGTCGAAGATTTCCGCGACGGTCATCCCCGCCGCCGCCTCGATCTCATGGTCGGCATCGACGAACGGCAGCGACAGCCGCGCCGCGAGCCGGCGTCCGACGGTCGATTTTCCGGCCCCCATCAGACCGACGAGAACGATGGGCAGGCCGGTCCATCCGGGCGGGGGGTTGTGGCTTTGCAACATCGGAAGCGCCGCTATACAGCGGGCGTGCGCGACGGCAAAACCGTGCGCGGTGTCGCTTTATCGTTCTGTCCAAGGTCTGCCCATGTCCCGCCCGCTGATCGTCCTGATTCTCGTCATCGTCCTCGTGATCGGCGGGATGGTGTTCCTCGCCGGCCGGTCGCGCGAGCAGCCACAGACACGGGTCGAGAAGGTCGTGCCGCTTGCCAATCTCCAGAGCTAGCGTGCGTCGTCTCGCGGCGCTGGCGGCCGGGGTATCGCTCGCTCTCGCCGCCGCCTGGGTACCGGCGATCGGACAGGATCATCCGGAGTCGATCCTGCCGCCCGGCTTCGGCGAACCCGCCGCGCGGCCAAGCGCAGCACCGGCGGCAGGATCGACACCCGCAAGCCCCGGCGCGACGATCGAGGCGTTGCCGAGCGGATTGCCGACCGTCAGCCCGAGCGACACGCCGACCGCGACGCCGACACCCGATGCGCACATGCTCGCGGAATATGCGTTGCCGTCCTTTGCACGGCGTTCGCTGGCGCGAGTAGGATCGATCGGTACGGGCGATGGCGGTTTGCCGAGCGACGCCTTCGGTGCGGCGGACGGACCCTATCTCGAACGGTTGATGCGGACGCTCGACGTGCCGCTGCCGTCGCGCTGGATGTCGATCCTGCTTCGTCGCGCGCTCGTGTCAGCGGTCGATACGCCGCAGGGCGCCAACGGCGCGGATTTCGCGGCGGAACGCGCCTGGCTGCTGCTGCGGATGGGCGAGTCGCTATCCGCCCGTGCGGTCGTGCAGGACGTCGATACCAGCAACTACACGCCAAAACTCTACCAGGTGGCGATGAACACCGCGCTGGCGACGGGCGATCCGGCGCAATTATGTCCGCTGGTCGATGGCGGGGTTCGAGAGACGGGCGAGGCGGGGTGGACGCTGGCGAAGGCGATGTGCGTCGGCCTGTCCGGCGAAGCCGCCCGCGCCGGTACGCTCGTCACCCAGGCCAAACGGCATAATGTCGCGCGCGGCGTGGACCTTCTGCTCGCGCAGAAGGTCGTCGGTACGGGCGCGCAGGGTCGGCAGGCGGTTACGATCGAATGGACCGGGGTCGACCGGCTGACCGCATGGCGCTTCGGCCTCGCGACTGCGACCGGGGTCGCGGTCCCCGAAGAACTGTACGCCGGTGCCGGGCGGCAATTGAATTACTGGCGCGCGCTGGCACCCGCAATCCCGCTGGCGGCGCGAGTCGCTCCGGCGGAGGCGGCGGCGGGGCAGGGAGTGCTGTCGAACGCTGCACTGGTCGATCTCTACAGTGCGGTCGATGCCGCCGACGACAGCGCCGCCGCGCCTGCGGCCACGGCACAGGACCTGAAAACCGCCTATACCGGTACGACCGTCGATGCGCGGATGGCCGCGATGCGCCAGCTTTGGGGCGCGACCGGAGCGAAGCCTGCCTATGCGCGACTTGTCTTGACCGCCCGTGCCGCCGCGCAGATCCCGGTGGCGAGCGGCAGCGGGGACGCACCGGCACTGGTCGCCTCCATGCTGTCCGCCGGGCTCGACCGGACCGCGATGCGCTGGCGCGGATCGGTCGATAAAGGCGGCGACGCGTGGGCGATGATCGTGCTCGCCGATCCCGACTCGACCGGATCGATCGGCTATGGCGATCTGGCCGGCTATTCGGGAAGCGGCGACGCGGGGCTGAAGCTGCGGCTTCTCTTTGCGGGCCTGGCCGGTCTGGGAAGGCTGGCACCCGGCGATATCGAACGCGCGGCGGAAAAGCTGAACGTCCGTATCGGTGCGGAGAACGCCTGGACGCGCGCGCTGGACCGCGCTGCGCGCGCCGGTCAGCCCGGAACCGTGGTGCTGCTCGCCGCGGTGGGCATGCAGACGCCGTCCTGGCACGGCGTTCCGCCCGAGGCGCTGTACCGGATCGTCGGCGCGCTGCGATCGGTCGGACTGGAAGGCGACGCCCGCATGATCGCCGCCGAGGCGATCGCGCGCCTGTGATCGCCGAGCCGAGATCGTCGAGCCGTGATCGGTAGCCGCGATCACCAACTCGTCGAGTTGTTCCTCGAAATGCTGGCGGCCGAAGCGGGTGCCGCGACGAACACGCTATCGGCCTATCGCAGCGATCTGATGCTGGCCTCCGCGACGCTCGGCGGGCGATTGACGGATGCGGATTCATTGACGCTTGCCGCGCTCGGCGAGGATTGGCGCGCGCTCGCGCGGTCGACCGTCGCGCGGAAATCCGCGGCGCTCCGGCGTTTCTTCGCATTCCTGGCGGACGAAGGTCACCGTGCGGACGATCCCGGTGCCGCACTGCCCCGGCCGGGTGCGGCACGCGCCTTGCCGAAGGTGCTGGGGCATGCCGATGTCGACCGCCTGTTCGCGGCGATCGCGGCGCGGCTGACGGTCGAGCCCACCCGCCCCGGCGATCTGCGTCTGTCCGCGCTGATCGAGCTGCTATACGGATCGGGATTGCGCGCGACCGAACTGGTCAGCCTGCCGCGGTCCGCCGTTCATCCCAAGCAGCCATACATGATCGTGAAGGGGAAGGGCGGGCGCGAGCGGCTCGTACCGATTTCCGATCGGGCACGCGCCGCGGTGATCGCGTGGCGCGCGCAGGTGGCCACCGACCGCGCATGGCTGTTTCCGTCGGGCAAGGGTCATCTGTCACGCATCCGTCTCTACCAGATCGTCCGCGCGCTGGCTGTGGAGGCGGGGATACCCGTGGACCGGGTCAGCCCCCATGTCCTGCGTCACGCCTTCGCCACCCACCTGCTGGCGGGGGGGGCGGACCTGCGCGCGCTGCAGACGATGCTTGGCCATGCCGACATCGCGACGACGGAGATCTACACGCATGTCGACGCCAGTCGGCTGGTCGAACTGGTCAACACCCGACACCCTCTCGTTGAATTAGCGCCCCGTCGCGGGTAGCGAGACGCGATGCCCAGCTTTTTAGACTTCGAGAAACCGATCGCCGAGCTGCAGGGCCGGATCGACGAACTGCGCGACACCGCGGCCGACGGGTCGGTGGATATCGACGCCGAGATCGGGCGGCTGCAGGCCAAGTCCGACAAGCTGCTGAAGGATACCTTCGCCCGGCTGACGCCGTGGCAGAAGACGCAGGTCGCGCGTCACCCCGAGCGGCCGCATTTCGAGGATTACGTCGCCGGGCTGTTCGCGGAATTCGTGCCGCTGGCCGGCGACCGCGCCTTCGCCGACGACCGGGCGATCGTCGGCGGCTTCGCGACGTTTCGCGGGCGCAAGGTCATGGTCATCGGGCATGAGAAGGGCGACGACACCGCGAGCCGCCTTCGCCACAATTTCGGGATGGGCAAGCCGGAGGGCTATCGCAAGGCGATCCGCCTCGTCGAACTCGCGGACCGGTTCGGCTTGCCGGTGATCACGCTGATCGACACCTCGGGTGCGTTCCCCGGTATCCAGGCGGAGGAGCGCGGTCAGGCCGAGGCGATCGCGCGATCGACGCAAGCATGCCTGCGCGC
The DNA here is from genome assembly GCF_964244235.1 of uncultured Sphingomonas sp. Classification (GTDB taxonomy): domain Bacteria; phylum Pseudomonadota; class Alphaproteobacteria; order Sphingomonadales; family Sphingomonadaceae; genus Sphingomonas. Next base: position 1,960 of record NZ_CAXTII010000006.1, on the reverse strand, counting down.
GGGCGTTCCCGTGGTCGCCGCGATCGTCGGCGAGGGCGGATCCGGTGGTGCGGTCGCACTGGCGGCGGGCAACCACGTCCTGATGTTCGAACATGCGGTCTATTCCGTCATCAGTCCCGAAGGCTGCGCCTCGATCCTGTGGCGGACCGCGGACAAGGCACCCGATGCGGCCGAGGCGATGCGGGTGACGGCGCAGGATCTGAAGATGTTCGGCATCATCGACACGATCGTACCCGAACCGGTCGGCGGTGCGCACCGCGATCCCGTGGCGGCGATCACGGCATTGGGCGATGCGCTGGCGGCCACGCTCCATGTTCTGACCAGCGAGGACCCGGCGCGGTTGCGGCAGGCGCGACGCGACAAGTTCCTCGCGATGGGCCGGCTCTGAGGCACAATCGAAAGGGGCGGCGGGACCATGTCCCGCCGCCCGATCGCTTCAGTCTCGTCTTCCAGAAGGCTTAGGTAGCCTTCATGTTCGACGTGACGTTGCTGAAGGTCGTCTTGAGCTGGTTGCCCAGGCCCTGCATCGCGGCAATCGCGGCCACTGCGATGAGTGCGGCGATCAGGCCGTACTCGATGGCGGTCGCGCCCTTCTTGTTACGAAAAATCTTGCGGATCATCTGCATACCGGTCTCCATTGCTATCACTTCAATTACCCGGCTGAACCGGTAGACCGGAGCAGCACGACGATCCTTAGGAGAATGGCCGTTTAAAAAGACTTAAGCGTGGAACCTTTTTTCGAAGCGCTGAACGCGTCAGTGCGCCGCCGCGACGTTGGCGCTGATGTTGTTCCACAGCCCCGACGTCGTGTCCGCAAGGCCGATCAAAGCGGCCATCATCGTGATGACGACCAGCGCAGCGATCAGCCCATATTCGATCGCGGTCCCGGCGCGGCGATCGAGCGCGATACGCGCGACCGTCCTGGCGATCCTCATGGCGGAGATGCGGGGCGGTTTCATGACAGGATATATGGATGAAGAGGTTTTAACGAATGGCGAACACGATGTCGGAACGTCCCGTGCCGCCGTTGATCGTCGCGGCCGCCGCGCTGATCGATCGCGACGGACGTGTCCTGGTTCAACGCCGACCCGCCGATACGGCGCATGGCGGGTTGTGGGAATTTCCCGGCGGCAAGCTGGAGCCGGGCGAAACGCCCGAAACCGCACTGATCCGCGAACTGGAGGAGGAACTGGCGATTACGGTTCCGTGCGGCTGTCTGAGCCCCGCCGCCTTTGCCGGCGCGCCGCTGGCCGATCGACACTTGCTGTTGTTGCTCTTCATCGCCCGCAAATGGACCGGCGTCCCGCGCGCACTGGCGGCGAGCGAACTGCGCTGGATGCGACCGGCCGACCTCCACGTGCTCGACATGCCGCCGGCCGACAAGCCGCTGATCGCGATGCTGGAGGCCATGCTCTGATCGCTATGCTGGAGGCGATGCTCTGATCGCGGTGCTCGAGGCGATGCTCTGATCGCGGTGCTCTGATCGCGGTGCTCGAGGCGATGCTCTGATCGCGATGCTCTGATCGGCATGTGGAGGCCCGACCGGGAATCGAACCCGGGTGCAAGGATTTGCAGTCCTCTGCGTCACCACTCCGCCATCGGGCCCCGATAGGGTGGACGCGGCTGATGCGCAGGTGGAGCGTCGGCTGTCAACCAGTCCGCGCGACGACCGGTCGCGGCTTGGCCGAAATGCCCTCGCGCGATATATGCACGACGGCGGCGATGCCTCGATTTGGTGTATTGCGTCAATAACACGGCTGTGCGAGAGGGTTTGGCATGACGACTGATATCATCGACCGCGGCGATCTCGCCGCCACCGCCGAACCCCGCGATTTCATCGCGATGCGTCACCAGATGGTCGTAAGCCAGCTCCGCCCCAACGCCGTGACGGATCAGCGCGTGGTCGCCGCGATGGCGACCCTGCCGCGCGAGCGTTTCCTGCCGGCGGACGTCCGGGGGC
>NZ_CAXTII010000005.1:15970-68954 GCF_964244235.1 uncultured Sphingomonas sp. | reverse complement strand
CCGGGTCATGGCGGGGGCCACGGGAGAGAAAGACATGAAGACCAAGATCATCCTGGCCGCGCTCGTCGCCGCCACCGGCGTCGCGGCGATGCCCGCGGTCGCGCAGGACCGGTTCGATTTCGGCGGCGGCCGTCCCGACGGTCCCGAATACCGGCTGTTCGGCGCGGGCGTGCCGATGCTCGATGCGCCGCTGCGCGAAACCGGCCGCGGTCGCGCGTTCGTGATGCGCAATTTCGATTTCGACCATGACGGCCGGATCGACCCGCGCGAGGCGGATGCCGCCAACCGCGCGTTCGAACGCTTCGCGGGCGATCGTCGCGATCGGTTCGATTGGGACGCGCACGATCGCGGTGATGGGCCAGGACCCGATCGCGACGGACGCGGCCCGCGCCCCGACCGTGTCGTCGTCGTCGAACAGAGCACGACCTATGATCGCGGCGCGATGCGCGGCTATGGCTTTCGCCAGACCCCGCGCGGCGCGGCGATGACGCTTTCGGGCGACGTGCTGTTCCAGACCGACAGCGACGTGCTGCGCCCCGGCGCGATCGACCGGTTGCGGCCGCTCGCCGGCTATCTGCGCGCCAATCCGGGGACGCGCGTCGCGATCGACGGCTATACCGATGCGCGTGGGTCGGACGCGCACAACCAGGCGCTGTCCGAACGCCGCGCCGCCAGCGTGCAGAGCGCGTTCGACGCGATGGGGGTGACGCGAGCGCGCTTCGCGGTGGACGGGCATGGCGAGCGCGATCCGGTCGCGTCGAATGCGACGAGCGAGGGCCAGCGACTGAACCGACGGGTCGAAGTGACCTTGCTGGGGCAGCGGGCGGACCGGTTCTAATCCTTGTCATGCCGGGCTCGTGCCGGCATCCAGGGCCGCGGGCGATGCGCCTGCGGCCCTGGATGCCGGCATGAGGCTGGCGTAACGGCGGACAGGCTGTCCTACAGGGCGCGTTTCGGCTTACCCCCACGCCATGTCCCGATCCCTCGCCCCGTCTTCGTCCAATTGCTTCCCGGTGTCATTGCGCGGGGGTGTTTCCGACGCCGACGCAGCGTGTGGTTCGTCCACTTCCGATCCCGCGACTCGAGCAAGTGGAGGCGCGATGGCAGTCCTCCACTTCCTCCACTTCCGGGTGGCGGGGGGCGACCGCGCGGCCATTTCGCTTCCGTTTCGGGCCCGTCGTGCCTATATGCTGTCCATGAACGACACACCCGAAGACGCCGGCCGGCACGCCGCGCCAGACTCCGCCGAAAACCCCAACAAGAACGATTACGGTGCCTCCTCTATCAAGGTGCTGAAGGGGCTGGACGCGGTGCGCAAACGGCCGGGCATGTATATCGGCGATACCGACGACGGGTCGGGTCTGCATCACATGGTATTCGAGGTCAGCGACAATGCGATCGACGAGGCGCTGGCGGGGCATTGCGACCGGATCGACATCCAGCTGAACGCGGACGGATCGGTCAGCGTGACCGATAACGGCCGCGGCATCCCGACCGGCATCCATCCCGAAGAGGGGGTTTCCGCGGCCGAGGTCATCATGACTCAGCTCCACGCGGGCGGGAAGTTCGAGAACACGTCCGACGACAATGCCTACAAGGTCTCGGGCGGGTTGCACGGCGTCGGCGTGTCGGTGGTCAACGCGCTCAGCGAATGGCTCGATCTGACGATCTGGCGCGACGGTGAAGAAAACTACATGCGCTTCGCGTTCGGCGACGCGGTCGCGCCCTTGAAGATCGTCGGCCCCTCGAACGGCCGCAAGGGTACGAAGGTAACGTTCTTCCCGTCGCCCGCCACGTTCAAGATCACCGAGTTCGATTTCGACAAGCTCGAGCACCGCTACCGCGAACTGGCCTTCCTGAACTCGGGCGTGCGGCTGTTCCTGACCGATGCGCGCCACGAGGACCCGAAGACGGTGGAGCTGTATTACGAGGGCGGGATCGCCGCGTTCGTCCGCTACCTCGACCGGACCAAGTCGCCCCTGTTCCCCGATCCGATCGCGATCCATGGACAGCGCGACGATGTCGGCATCGACGTCGCGCTGGAATGGAACGACAGCTATTACGAGAACGTCCTCGCCTTCACCAACAACATCCCGCAGCGCGACGGCGGCACGCATATGGCGGCGTTCCGCGCCGCGCTGACCCGGACGCTCAACAATTATGCCGAGAAGTCGGGGCTGCTCAAGAAGGAGAAGGTTACGCCGACCGGCGACGACATGCGCGAGGGGCTGACCGCGATCGTCTCGGTGAAGCTGCCCGATCCGAAATTCTCGTCGCAGACCAAGGACAAGCTGGTCTCGTCCGAAGTGCGCCAGCCGCTCGAAAGCCTGATGGCGGACAAGCTGGCGGAATGGCTCGAGGAAAACCCCGTCCATGGCCGCTCGATCGTCGGCAAGGTCATCGATGCCGCCGCGGCGCGCGAGGCTGCGAAGAAGGCGCGCGAACTGACCCGGCGCAAGGGCGCGCTGGACATCGCCTCGCTGCCCGGCAAGCTCGCCGATTGCCAGGAGAAGGATCCCGCCAAATCCGAACTGTTCCTGGTCGAGGGCGACTCCGCCGGCGGCTCGGCCAAGCAGGGCCGCGACCGGCATTTTCAGGCGATCCTGCCTCTGCGTGGCAAGATATTGAACACCGAACGCGCCCGGTTCGACCGGATGATCTCCTCGCGCGAGATCGGGACGCTCATTCAGGCGATGGGCACCGGCATCGGCCGCGACGATTTCAACGCGGACAAATTGCGCTATCACAAGATCGTCATCATGACCGACGCGGACGTCGACGGCGCGCATATCCGGACGTTGCTGCTGACGTTCTTCTATCGGCAGATGCCCGAAATCATCACGCGCGGGCATCTCTTCATCGCGCAGCCGCCGCTGTACAAGGCCACCAGGGGCCGGTCCGAGGTTTATCTGAAGGATGATGCCGCACTCGACGAATATCTGGTCGATGCGGGGGTCGGGGCGATGGTGCTCGAGACGAGCGGCGGGGCGCGGTCTGGTCCCGACCTCAAGAGCCTGATCGACCATGCCCGGCGGATGCGTTCGGTGATGCGATATGTGCCGCGACGTTACGACGCGTCGATCATCGAGGTACTGGCGCTCGGCGGCGCGCTCGATCCGGTCCTGACGCGCGACCAGCGCGCGGCGACGGTGTCGGAGGTCACGCGCCGGCTCGACGCGGGCGATGTCGGCGAAGCGGGCGATGCGCGCTGGTCGGCGCGGCTGACCGAGGATGGCGGCGTCCATTTCGAACGGCTGTGGCGCGGCGTGACCGATCACCATATCGTCGAGGCGACGTTCCTGGGCTCGGCGGAGGCGCGCAAGCTGCATACGCTGGCGGCGGAACAGGCGGCGAGTTTCGAACATGCTGCCAAGCTGGTGCCGATGCGCGGGGCGGCCGCGCAGGAGGAGACGCCGGCGGATGCGAACGACGCGCCGATGACCGACGAGCAGGGCGCGACGACGACGCTGGCACGCGGCCAGACCCGCGTCGCGCGGCCGAGCCAGCTGCTCGACGCGATCCTGATCGCCGGCCGCAAGGGCCTTTCGATCCAGCGCTATAAAGGACTAGGCGAGATGAATGCGGAACAGCTCTGGGAAACCACGCTCGACCCCGCGGTCCGCACGATGCTGCGCGTGACCGCCGAGGAGACCGCGGCCGCAGACGACGTATTCTCGCGCCTGATGGGCGAAGTCGTTGAACCGAGGCGAGAATTTATCCAGGAAAACGCGCTGAACGTGGCGAACCTGGACGTTTGACGTCTATCGCTTCTGGGCGAAGGCACCGTATCGCATAACGGTTCGCCGGGAACAGGCGATAACCGTGCGTCGGCAACGCGTCGTTTACGAACCTCGGCTAGACAGGCCCAATGGGAATGGAAAGCCTCATTCGGGCGGCGGACGCCGGACGGCATGACGTCTGCGCGTTCCAGATGCTCGATCTGCTGCCGGGGATCGTCTCCTACGTTACGCCGGACCTCGTGTGCCGGTATGCCAATGCACGTCACCGCGAATGGTTCGGGCGGTCCGTGGCGGATATCGTCGGGCGGCCATTATCCACGCTGATCGCACCGAAGACATGGCCGATGATCGAGGTCCGGCTCACCCGGGCCCTGGCAGGCGAGCGAATCGATTTCGAGGAAACGGTGGATGTCGGCACCGGCCAGACGATGGTGCAGGGCAGCTACATTCCCGATCGCGGCGGCGACGGGCAAATTCGCGGCGTCGTCAGCATGGTGTCGTTGCCCGGCGTGCGAAAGGATTTGCGCGCCCGGCTCGCCGAAAGCCAGGCGCTGTTCGATACCGCGTTCGGCACGGCACCGATCGGCATGACGCTGATAACGCCACAAGGTCGCCTCCATCGGCTGAACCTGGCCATGGCGACGATGCTGGGACACGACGAGGCCGATCTGATCGGCCGTCACTTCGCCGATCTGACGCATCCCGACGATGTCGCGGTCAGCCTGGCGCAGTTCGACTCGGCGATGATCGACCGGACCGGCGGATATCGACTGGAAAAACGCTATCGTCACGCCGACGGCGGCACCGTACACGTCAGGCTGGCGGTATGGATCGTGCGCGATGCCGATGGCCGGCCGCTGCATTGCCTGACGCAGGTGGACGATATCAGCGATCGCCACCGTGCCGAACGCGCACTTCGCGATCGTAACGCGACATTGTCGCGGGCGATGGACGCCATCAGCGGCGGCTATTGGCGGATCGATACCGGCACGGGTTGCTTCGCTCTTTCGACGCAGCTGGCCGCCTATGTCGGCGTGTCTCCGGACGCATCGCTCGCCGATTATATCGAACGCATCCTGCCCGAGGACCACGCCCAGACTGACCTGTCGACACTGTTGCTGCCGGGTAGCGAACGATCGTCGGGGGAATATCGGATCAGGACCGCTCGGGGTCTTCGCTGGGTCCGAAGCGACCGTACCGTCGTGTATGGGCCGGCGGGGGAACTGCGCGAGATCGTCGGCGTCATCGCCGATGTGACCGATCAGCGCGAGCGGCTGGCCCGTGCGGAAGCGAACGCCATCACCGATCCGCTGACCGGTGCACTGAACCGGCGCGGGTTGCCGCGGCGGTTCGCACCCGGCAGCCATGCGTTGCTGGGCGTCGCGGTGATCGACCTCGACGGCTTCAAGGCGATCAACGATCGTCATGGCCATGCGGTCGGCGACGCGGTGCTGGTCGAGGTGGTGCGCCGGCTGAAGGGCTTGGGCAAGGGCCGCGTCGTCCGGCTGGGCGGCGACGAATTCGCGCTGATCGCCGAACGCGCCGATGACGCCGCGATCGTGCTGATCCGGCGCCGGATCGAACGCGCGATGGCGCGGCCGTTCGTCGCCGCCGGGTTGACGCTGACGATCAGCGCGAGCGTCGGCGTCGCCTCGACGGTGGACGGGTCGATCGACGTCGACGCGCTGATCCGGGTTGCCGACGGCCATGTCTACCGCGCCAAGCGCCGGACCGGCTGATCGCCGCCGCCAGTGCTGGCGATCCGTCGACCGGCGTGCGACGGGTTGCCGATAGACCCATCGGGAGACGATCGATGATCCGCCACGCCCTGTTCGCCACGCTTGCGATCGTGACCGCGGGTGGGCTTGCCGCGCAGATCCCTCGGACCGATGCCGGTGCCGCGACCGCGACCGCGACTGCGACCGCGCTCGCCGACCCGGCGCGTGCCGATCAGGCGACCGACGACGATCGTCGAATGGCCGCGCAGGCGCTGGCGTTTCGGGGGTGAAGCCGGGCGATCGTTCGGCGAAGGCGCTACCTGATACGCTGCTGAAATGGAAACGCGCGAATGTCGGCTATGTCGCCAATCCGACCAATCTGCCAAGCGCGTCGGTGCCTGTCGACCTGTTCTGGACGGTCGAGAATTATCACGACATTCCGCGCAACGGCACCGGCGAACCCGCGCTGCGCGCGTTCGACGGTGCGGTGTTCAGGATGCTGAAATCGGGCGGGACGTATCTGGTGGTCGATCATGCCGATGTGCCCGGCACCGCGCTGGCAGGCACGCAGGACAAGCATAGGATCGATCCCGACTTCGTGAAGCGTCAGATCCAGTCGGTCGGCTTCCGCTTCGTCGGCGCATCGCCCGCGCTGCGCAACCCGGCGGACGATCACGGCAAATCGGTGTTCGATCCATCGATCCGCGGACACACTGACCAGTTCATCTATAAATTCCGCAAACCATAGGCCGTCAGAGCAGCAGTTCCTGCGCAGTCGCCCGGCCGACCGGGCTGCCGTCGCGGCGGCGGTCCATCTCCGCCTGCGCGGTAAAGCGGACATCGGGGTCGCGATCGGTCAGGAACCCCATCAGCGATTCATGCCCGATCTCGCGCCAGTCCTTGCCGCGATCGGGACCATAGCGGACGCGGGGCAGCAGTCCGGGGGTACGCGACCAGTCGATCAGCTGCGCGACACTCGCCTCGTTCAGCATATCGCGCAGGTGGAACGCCGTGACATAGGCATCCGGAAAGGCCCGGTGCGCGGGCAGCCCGCGCTCATGATCCAAGCCCGCCGGGTCGCGCCAATAGCGAAGCACCTGGTTCGAAAAGCTCGGCGAGTCGGGCCAGAGCCGAAGCGCGCACTTCCAGGTGCAGATCCATTCCGCACCGTGAGTGAGCGTCGGACTGCAGAATTGCTGCTCGAATTCCGCACGATGCGCCGCCAGCGCGATGCGGCGCGGATAGGGATCGAGCACCGGCCGCGCGACGTCGTGCCACCAGCGCGCGTCGGCTACATCCTCGTCGCGGATATGATGGATCGCCATGGTCACCGGCGGAATCCGCCGGCCGGGATTGACGAGGATGTTGCCGCCCTCGCCGTGCAGTTCCCAGCGCCCGTTCGTGCCGAGAGCGACGTCCTGCCAGCCGATTTCGCACACGCCGTGCGCGGGGGGTGCGCTTCCCGTGGTTTCGAGGTCGATGACGCGGACGATCTGGAGTTGCGGCGGTGGCATGGGGGGTTATGTGGGCATCGTCAGCTGAAAAGCGAGCCGATCGGCACGACTCCGCTCGCGATCAGGTGCGCATCGATCGCCGCGACCAGTCGCGCCAACCCCGCATCGTCGTCCGCCTCGGCCCGGATCGTCAGCGCCGCCTCCGTATTCGACGCGCGCAGCAGCCACCAGCCATCGGGTGTCGTCACCCGCGCGCCGTCCGTCGGGTTGAGATCCGCGCCCGCTGCCGTCAGCCGCTCGAGCACCTCGCCGACGATTGCGATCTTGCGCGCCTCGTCCACCGGCAGCCGCCGCTCGGGCAGATCGACGACCGCTGGCATCGCAGTCTTCAGTTGGGCCAGCGACCGCCCCGATTCATGGATAGCCCGGATCAGCCGCACGGCGGCATAGGCCGCGTCGTCATAGCCATAATAATCGTCCGCGAAGAAGATGTGCCCCGACATCTCGCCCGCCAACGGCGCGCCCGTTTGCGCCATTTCGGACTTGATGACGCTGTGCCCGGTGCGGGTCATGACCGGCTTGCCGCCGAGTTCCGCGATCCGTTCGAACAAATGCCGGCTGGCCTTGACATCCGCGATCACGGTGGCACGGGGATGCGCGCGAAGTACCGGTTCGGCCAGCACCGCCAGGATCTGGTCGCCCCACACGACGCGGCCCAGCGCGTCCACCGCGCCGATCCGGTCGCCGTCGCCGTCGAAGGCCAGTCCGAAATCGAGCCGTTTTTCCGCGACCAGGCGTTTCAGGTCGCTAAGGTTCGCTTCCACGCTGGGATCGGGATGATGATTGGGAAAATTGCCATCGACCTGGGTGAAGAGCAGGTGATGCTCACCCGGCAACAGCTTTACCAGCTGCTCGATGACCGGGCCGGCCGCGCCGTTGCCGCAGTCCCAGCCGATCCGGTACGCGCCGATCGCTCCCTCGGCGAGGCGCGCGACGTAGCTGCCGAGGACATCGGTCTCCGCAACGCTGCCGGCACCCTCGGTCCAGTCGCCCGTGGCGGCCAGTGCCGCAATGTCCTGGATATCGTCACCGAAGAACGCGCGATGCTGAAGCACCATCTTGAAGCCGTTGTGGTCGCCGGGATTATGGCTGCCGGTTACTTGTACCGCACCATCCACCTCTAGCGTGGCCTCGGCGAAATACAGCATCGGGCTCGGGCCCAGGCCGATCCGGACGACATCGACGCCGCCCGCGCGCAATCCCGCCACCAGAGCCGCCTCCAGCATTGGCGAGGACAGCCGCCCGTCATAGCCGACCGCGACCCGCGTGCCGCCTAAGCGCCGGACCCGCGTTGCGAAACCGCGGCCCAGTGCGTGGGCATCCGTCTCGCCGAGGGTCCGACCGACCACGCCGCGAATATCATATTCGCGCAGGATGCCGGGGTGAAAGACGTGGGCCACCTAACGCGGGCGCGTCAGCAGGACGTCGCGCGCCGCATTCACCCGCCGCGCCAGCTCCGCCGAACCCCCGCGATCGGGATGAACGCCCGCAACCAGCCGGCGATGCGCTGCGCGGATAGCATCTTCATCCGCGTCGGGTCCGACGCCAAGGACTGCGCGCGCCTCGGCATCGTTCGGTACCGCGACACCCGGCTTGGCAGCGGGACGCTTGAACCAGGTCCACGCCGCCCAGATGAGGACGAGCGCGACGATGTATTTCAAGCTGCTACCCCCGGTAGCCCGGGCTGTTGGTTCCGTTCGGGCAGTTGCAATGCCGCCATCATCTCGCGCAGCTCCTGCCGCGCGGCGACATGCGACAGGCCCATCGAGCCGAACGCCTTGGAGTCGATCATCGTCAGTCCGCTTGGAAATAGCTCGCGATAGATCACGCGCTCGCCGAGTCCCGGAATGACACGGAATCCGACCCGCTTCGACAGCTGCGCCAGCGCATCTGATACCCGTCGCATGTTGCGCGCCTCGACATATTGCAGGCGGTTGCGAAGCACGACCCAGTCGATCGTCGTCCCGTCATGCCGCGCGCGCTGCTTGCGCGCATCCCAGATCAGTTCGGAATAGAAGCTGGGGCGGGTCACCTGGAACGTCTCGGGATGAACCTGCCCGATCAGGTCGAAGTCGACGAAGCTGTCGTTCATCGGCGTGACCAGCGTGTCCGACAGGGTTGCGGCGGTGCGTGCGAAGGGATCGTCGCGGCCCGGCGTATCGACGACGAGATAGTCTGCATCCTGGAGCAGTTCGGCCCATAAGGTCTCGAACTGCGCTTCGGTCTGGCGGTCGAGCGTCGCGTGGAAGGGCATTGGCAAGTCCGAGCCCGTGCGCTCGATCGTCGCGGTACGGTTGTCGAGATAGCGCCCGACCGTGCGTTGGCGGTGGTCGAGATCGAGCACCGCGACGCGCGCGCCCTTCGCGGCCAGCGCGATCGCGACATGGACCGCGGTGGTCGATTTGCCCGTTCCGCCCTTTTCGTTGGCGAATACGATGACGTGGGTATTCTCTGGCCCCTGGGGCAAAGCCTCGCATCCCTTGTTGATCGGCGGAAGCGTCGATCATAGAAGCCGACGCCTCGGGTAACGAGGGGTAAAATCACGTCATGGATATCGTTCGGGAACTTGCCACCTTGCGCACCGCGGTTGCGACGCTGCGCAGCGACGGCGCGAGCGTCGCGCTGGTTCCCACGATGGGTGCACTGCACGCCGGTCATGTTGCGCTGGTCGAGGCGGCGAAGCGACCCGGCACCAAAGTCGTGGCATCGATCTTCGTGAACCCGAGGCAGTTCGGTGCGAACGAGGATCTGTCGCACTATCCCCGGCGCGAGATGGCGGACTTGAAAATGCTGACCGAGACGGGTTGCGACCTCGTCTGGCTGCCCCCGGTCGAGGCGATGTATCCGCAGGGCTTCGCGACCAATATCGGCGTGACGGGGGTCAGCGACGGCTTCGACGGGGCCGCGCGACCCGGCCATTTCGACGGGGTCGCGACCGTCGTCGCCAAGCTGTTCAACCAGGTCGCCCCCGACCACGCCTATTTCGGGGAGAAGGATTTCCAGCAGCTCGCGGTCGTTCGCCGGATGGTCCTGGACCTCGACTTCGCGGTTCAGATCGTCGGCGTGCCGACGCAGCGCGACGATGACGGCCTCGCGCTGTCGTCGCGCAACATCTATCTCGACGAGGACGAGCGGACGAAAGCCGTGGCTCTGCCGCGTGCACTCGGCGTGGCGGCGCGCGGTATCGCTCGCGGCGACGATCCCGCGGATGCCGTCGCTGCGGCGCATGCCGCGTTGATCGCCGCCGGGTTTGCGGTCGACTATCTGGCGCTTGCGGATGCCGAAACGCTGGCCGCGGAACCGGCCGCCGATCGGCCGCGCAGGCTGCTCGTTGCCGCCCGGATCGGTACCACGCGCCTCATCGACAACATCGCGATCGAGCCACCCGAACAGGGTTAGCACGCGTTAACCATCTGGTGACGCGAATCGGTGCAAGCTTCCTTCAGGGCCAAAAAGGGGGCTTTCACGATGGGCAATGCAATGAAGAGCGCGCAGTTTCTGATCGACAGCCGGATCGCCGATGCGGCGTGCGGCAACAGCGATGCGCTGTACGATCTGGGGGTCTGTTATTCGACGGGCACGCGCGGAGTCGCGATCGACCTGATCGAGGCACATAAATGGTTCAACTTGGCGGCAGTCGGCGGCATCGACGCGGCGCAGGATGCGCGCGCCGACGTGGCCGAAGACATGACCGCGCGCGAGATCGCCACCGCGCAGGCCGCCGCTCGCGCGTGGCTCGGCACGACTCGCGCCCGCGCCGCCTGATTTCCCGCCCCCGGTCCGGAATACCGGTTGTTCCCCCGCGAACGCGGGGGCCCAGGGGCCACAAGCGGTAACCTGTGCGACCCCGGGCTGCTGCTTTCGCAGGAGAACGTCTGAACATTCCAGTTCGCTCAGGCGGCTATTCCTTCAGTTTTTTGACGACCTTCCTAGCCGGTGCCTTTTTCGGTGCCGCTTTCTTCCCCTTCTTGACCGGTGCCGCAGCCGCGCGCACGTCGATCAGCGAAGCAGCTTCCTCCAATGTCAGCCGATGCGCCTCGATCGACTTGGGCAGCGTGGCGTTCGTCTCGCCGTCGGTGACGTAAGCGCCGTAACGCCCCTCCATCAGCTTGATCTCCGCCTCGGTGCGCGGATGCTTGCCGAGTTCGCGTAAGGGTGCGCGCGGCGCGCCCCGTGCCGGTCGCCCGCCATTCGCCGCTGCCTCCGCCAGCTTCACGACTGCGGCGTTCATCCCCGTCTCGAACACTTCGGCGGTGGAGGCCAGCCGCGCATATTTGCCGTCGTGCACCAGATAGGGGCCGTAGCGACCGATCGCCGCGGTGATCGGGTTGCCGCTTTCCGGATGGTTCCCGATCGTCCGCGGCAGCGCGAGCAGCTTGAGTGCGATCTCCAGATCGAGTTCGACGTCCTTCGGGATAGAGGCGCGCTTCGCCTCCGTGCCTTCGCCCAGCTGGATATAGGGCCCGAACCGCCCCGCCTTGCGCTCCACGGGCAGCCCGGTCTCGGGATCGTTGCCCAATGTCTCCGGCCCGGTATCCTCGTCCGCCGCCCCGCCTTGCGCGAAGCGGCGGGTGAATTTGCAGTCCGGGTAGTTCGAACACGCCACGAACGCGCCGAACTTGCCGCCACGCAGCGCGAGGCGCCCCTCGCCGCAATTCGGGCAGAGCCGCGGATCGCCGCCGTCCGCCCTGGCGGGAAACAGATAGCTTTCGAGGAAGATGTCCAGTTCGGCGGTGATCGCCGACGGCTGCTGCTCCATCACTTCGGTCGTGCGCGGCTTGAAGTCCCGCCAGAACGCCTCCAGCACCGCCTGCCACTGCGCGCGACCGCCCGATACGTCGTCCAGCTCGTCCTCGAGTCCCGCGGTGAAATCGTAGGAGACGTATTTCTCGAAGAAGCGTTCGAGGAACGCGGTCAGCAGTCGGCCGGTCTCCTCCGCGAAGAAACGGTTCTTCTCCAGCCGGACATAGCCGCGGTCCTTCAGCACGTCGATCGTCGAGGCATAGGTCGAGGGCCGCCCGATCCCCAGTTCCTCCAGCCGCTTGATGAGGCTGGCGTCGGAGAAGCGCGGCGGCGGCTGGGTGAAATGCTGTTCCGCCTCGACCGATTTCTTCGCGGGCGCATCGCCTTCGCGCATCCGCGGCAAGCGGCGCGAGTCTTCATCCGCCGAATCGTCGCTGCCTTCCTCGTATAGTGCCAGATAGCCCGGAAAGAGCACCACCTGCCCGGTCGCGCGCAGCACGTGTCGCCCGGTGCCCTCCGCCAGTTCGACGACGGTGCGCTCCATCCGCGCCGACGCCATCTGGCTGGCCAGCGCGCGCTTGAAGATCAGGTCGTACAGCCGCGCATGATCGCCGCCGCCGACCTTGTCCTTGGAAAAGTCGGTGGGCCGGATCGCCTCATGCGCTTCCTGCGCGTTCTTCGCCTTGGTCTGATATTGCCGCGGCTTGTCGGGGACATAGCTCGCGTCATAGCGGTTCGCGACGGCGAGGCGCGCGGCGGAGATGGCGGACGAATCCATCTGCACGCCGTCGGTGCGCATGTAGGTGATCGCGCCGTCCTCGTAGAGGCCTTGCGCGATCCGCATCGTGTGGCTGGCGGAGAAGCCGAGCTTGCGCGCCGCCTCCTGCTGCAAGGTCGATGTCGTGAAGGGTGGCGGCGGGTTGCGTGTCGCGGGCTTGGTCTCGACGCTCTGGACCGAGAAGCGCCCCTCCTCGACCGCCGTCTTCGCCGCCATCGCATCGCCCTCGCCGCCGATCGACAGCCGCTCGAGCTTCTTGCCGTCCCACTGCACCAGCCGTGCGGTGAAGGGCGTACCGTCCTGTTCCAGGTTCGCGATCACCGACCAATATTCCTGGGCGCGGAATTCCTCGATCTCGCGCTCGCGCTGGACGACGAGGCGCAGCGCGACGGACTGGACGCGGCCCGCGGACTTCGCGCCCGGCAGCTTGCGCCACAAGACCGGCGACAGCGTGAAGCCGACCAGGTAATCGAGCGCCCGGCGGGCGCGGTACGCGTCGATCAGGTCGGTATCCAGCTCGCGCGGATGCTTCATCGCCTCGGTCACCGTCGCCTTGGTGATCGCGTTGAAGGTGACGCGCTCGACTTCCCTGGGCAGCGCCTTGCGCAGCCGCAGGACCTCCTGCACGTGCCAGCTGATCGCCTCGCCCTCGCGGTCCGGATCGGTCGCCAGGATCAGGCGGTCGGCGGTCTTCGCCAGATCGGTGATCGCCTTCAGCTGCTTCGATTTGTCAGCATAATTCTCCCAATCCATCGCGAAGCCCTCGTCTGGCTTCACCGACCCGTCCTTTGCCGGCAGGTCGCGGACATGGCCGTAGGAGGCGAGCACGCGGTAATCGCTGCCCAGATATTTCTCGATGGTTTTCGCCTTGGCGGGCGATTCGACGATGACAAGCTGCATGGGGTTCGAGGCGTCCTTACGTGTACGCGCGAGGGTGGGGTGGGGTTTTCGGGGCGTCAAGCGGGGTGGGGCGCGACGGGCGTTCGCCATAACGAAGGCTCGGAAGTGGACGAAGTGGACGCCACGTGCCCATCGGAATCGGGGGTGTCGAATTCGAAAAGCGTTTGAACAGCCACGATACCGGTCGATAACGATCCCCACCCCGGCGAAGGCCGGGGCCCAGTTGCAAAGGTCACGGTAACGGAGTGCATCGCGCCGCCACGATCGTCCCGCAACTGGGCCCCGGCCTTCGCCGGGGTGGGGCGTGGATCGAGTCGGACAAGCGCCATCGGAAGTGGAGGAAGTGGAGGTGTGCCATTCGACTTTCCACATCGTGCGAAAAGAAGGACTTACGCCGTTCGAGCAAGTCCCGGACGTTCCCCCGCGAAAGCGGGGGCCCAGGGGCCACAAGCGATGTGCTGTGTAACCCCACGCTCGCGTTAGCGGGAGAACGGGCAGTTGGATGATCGACCTGGGCTCGCATGATACGGGCATGGCATTGCAGGGGGTTTGTAGGACAGCGCAAATGGCTGCTTGCGCCCAATTTCCGGCCGATGCCGGGCTCATCGGCGACGCCCGGTAGCAGTCGTTCGACGGGTCATTCCGGCATCGGCCCCTCTCGATCGATTCTATTCCGCTGGCGATCTGGCTGCCTCAGCATGGCGGAGGATGGCGATGATTTTCCGCCGAACGATTGCCCGGCCGGCAAGATATTGGCTCCCCAGCAGGGCCAGCTTAGAGGTGGGTGCCCAGACACCCATAACGAGTGCGACGACGCGCGCAGGCTCCGTCCGGATGAGTATCAGGCTCAGCATGCCGGTCCCGACAAGAAGCGCCGACCACATGTACCCGAAGCCGACGATCATGCGAACTGACAGGTATTTTCCTGCGATGGCAGGAAGATAGCGAAGCAGCCAGCCGGATCGCAGCATGGCGACGCCGATTACCAGATAGATGATGCTCGCCTTGTACAGCACGTAGCGAGGGTTGCCCGTCACTAGGGATATGCCGCCCACTATGATGACGAGGACCAGACTCGCCCACTGAATCGGCGGCACGGCCCGTCCGCTCGCTAAAGCCCAAGCGAGTTGGGCGACGCCCAAGGCAGCGGCAAGAATGGTCGCCATCCCCACGTTGCCGGTAGCAGCATAGGCTGCGTAGAAGCAGAACGTCGCCATCAGGTCGGCGACCAACGGTCGAATGACGTGTAGGACCGCGACAAGCTCCAGCGCGCGCGCAGCGGACCTATCGTTGCGAAGTAGGGCAAGATCGTCGTCGATTACCGCTGATCTCCTCTCACAGAAGCCCGGCCAGTTTTAGCAAAGCAGCGTCCAAAAGCCGACTGTCTTCTTGCCACCAAACTCAGACATCGCTGCTATTCCAAACTGACCCGCCCACCCGCATGCCGCGTCAGTCGGCCGGCAAGTTCCAGTTCCAGCAACACAATCTGCAAGATCGCGGGCGATAGACCCGATTGGCGGATCAGCTCGTCGACGCCGCAGGGCACCGGCCCGAGCAGCGCGACGATACGGCGGCGGTCGGCATCACTCGCGTCCTCGGGCGGTGGCCCTTCGAAGCGGGCACCCGGCGATCGCACCGCGCGCGCGTCGATCGGGCGGACCTGTTCCAGGATGTCCGCCGCCGACTGCACCAGCGTCGCGCCCTCGCGGATCAGCATGTTGCCGCCCTGCGCGCGCGGATCGAGCGGGCTGCCGGGGACCGCCATCACCTCGCGCCCCATCTCGCCCGCCAGCCGCGCGGTGATGAGCGAGCCCGATTTCTGCACCGCCTCGACGACCACGGTGCCGAGCGACAGCCCGGCGATGATCCGGTTGCGGTACGGGAAATGCCGCGCACGCGGTTCGATGCCGGGCGGTTGCTCGGCGACCAGCAATCCCCGCGTCGCCACCATGTCCTGCAGATCGGCATTGTCGGGCGGGTAGGCGATGTCGATCCCACTGGCGATCACGCCGATCGTCGCGCCGGGGCGTTCGGAGGTGCCGACCGACCCCTGATGCGCCGCGGTGTCGATCCCGCGCGCCAGCCCCGACACCACGCTCGCGCCGCCGGCCACCAGATCATGCGCGATCTCGCGCGCGAAGCGGCACGCGGCGGCGGAGGCGTTGCGCGCGCCGACCAGCGCGATGCAGGGGCGGTCGTTCGCCAGCGCGATGTCGCCGCGGACGATCAACGCGGGTGGCGCGTTCTCGATCTCGGCCAGCAGCACGGGATAATCGGCGTCGTCGAGAAACAGATATCGCGCACCGGCGCGCCCCGTCGCCGCCATCTCGCGCGCGATCGCCCGTTCGTCCGGCACGACCGGCGACCGTCCACCGCCGCCGCGCGCCGCCAGCATCGGCAGCGCGTCGATCGCCGCGTCCGCGCTGCCGAACCGGGCGAGCAATTGCCGATAGGTGACCGGCCCGACCCCCGTCGTCCGGATCAGACGGAGCCGCGCGACCGCGGCGTCAGCCACGCGTGCGCCCGATGCGGGGTTCCGTGCCCGCCAGCAGGCGTTCGAGATTGGGCCCGTGCTTCCAAACCACCAGCAGCGCCAGCGCGATCAGGAGCAGCACCATATCGAACCGCCCGAGCAACGCGGCGCTGACCGGCGTGCTCGCCGCCGCGACCATCCCCGCCAGCGACGAGATCCGGAGTGCCGCCAGCAGCGCCAGCCACATCAGCGCATAGACGAGCCCGATCGGCCAATAGAGCGCAAGCGCGATTCCCAGCAGCGTCGCCACCCCCTTGCCGCCGCGAAAGCGAAGCCAGACCGGATAGCAATGCCCGAGAAACGCGCCCGCCGCTCCGAGCATCTCGTCGCCAGCGAACAGCCGCGCGACCAGCAACACCGCGACCAGCCCCTTCAGCATGTCGAGCAGCAAGGTCGCCGCCGCCAGCCCCTTGCGACCGGTGCGAAGCACGTTGGTCGCGCCGATATTGCCCGATCCGATCGTCCGAAGATCACCCGCGCCTGCCAGCCGCGTCAGGATCACGCCGAACGGGATCGCGCCGAGCAGATAGCCGAGCGCGAGCGCCATCGCCGGTGCGGTCCACAGGATTTCGGTATGCAAGCTTTGCCCCCCCCCGGTTCTCCTCCTTAGCGGTTCCGTTGCGCAAACCCAACAACCTCGATCAGCGCCTTGCCGCGCCGGGCGATCGGGCTATGCGGGCCGTATGACGGACGACCGCCCGATCCTGTTCTTCGACTCCGGCGTTGGCGGCCTGTCGGTCGTCGCGCCGACGCGTGCGCTGCTGCCCGCGGCGCGGTTCGTCTATGCGGCCGACTCGGCGGGGTTTCCCTACGGCACGCGAAGCGAGGCCGAGATCGCGGCGCGCGTGCCGGCTTTGCTCGGGCGGCTGGTCGAGCGATACCGGCCGCGGCTGGTCGTGATCGCGTGCAACACCGCGTCCACGATTGCGCTGCCGGTGGTCCGCGCGGCGCTCGACGTGCCGGTCGTGGGCACGGTGCCCGCGATCAGGCCCGCCGCGGCTGTGTCCGTCACGCGGGTCATCGGCGTGCTGGGCACCGATGCGACGGTGCGGCAGGCCTATGTCGACGATCTCGCCGCGCGGTTCGCCGCGGATTGCGTGGTGTTGCGCCACGGCTCCGCCGCGCTGGTCGGGATGGCGGAGGCCGCGCTGCACGGACACCCCGTCGATCCCGCCGCCTATGCCGCGGTATTGGCGGGATTGTTCGATCAGCCGGGGGGCGACCGGATCGACGTGATCGTCAACGCCTGCACGCATTTCCCGCTGGTCGAAGCCGCGCTTGCCGCCGCCGCGCCGGCGGGCGTCCGCTTCGTCGACGGATCGGCGGGGATCGCGCGGCGGATCGCTGCACTGACGGCCGGACAGGATTGGTCCGAGCCCGAGCCGGGCGTCGCGGTCTTCACCCGGCTCGGTCCGGACGAGGCGGCGCTGGCACCCGCGTTCGCGGCGCGCGGGTTCGCTCGGATCGAGGCGCTGTGATCGACCCGGTCCGATCGCGACGATGGATATAAATGCACTGGAAAAATACCGGGTCGCCGCGTAAACGACGACTTATGAGCGACGGCGCGCCTTCCGAACATTCCGGCGTGCGCGTGGACTATTCCCGCGTTTTCACCCAGGCGATCGACCGGCTGCACGCGGAGGGGCGCTACCGGGTCTTCATCGACATCCTGCGCAACAAGGGCTCGTTCCCCAACGCACGCTGTTTCGCGGGGCATAACGGGCCGAAGCCGATCACGGTGTGGTGTTCGAACGACTATCTCGCGATGGCCCAGCATCCCAAGGTGATCGCGGCGATGGAGGAGGCACTGCACGATGTCGGCGCAGGCTCGGGCGGCACGCGCAACATCGGCGGCAACACGCATTATCATGTCGATCTGGAGGCCGAACTGGCCGACCTGCACGACAAGGAAGCGGCATTGCTGTTCACCAGCGGCTATGTCTCGAACGAGGCGACGCTGGCGACGATCGCGAAGATCCTGCCCGGCTGCATCATCTTTTCCGACGAGCTGAACCATGCGTCGATGATCGCGGGCATCCGCCACTCGGGCTGCGAGAAGCGGGTGTTCCGCCACAACGACCTGGCGCATCTCGAATCGCTGCTGGCGGAGGCCGATCCCGCCGCGCCAAAGCTGATCGCGTTCGAGAGCGTCTATTCGATGGAGGCCGATGTCGCGCCGATCGCCGCGATCTGTGATCTGGCGGACCGGTACAATGCGCTGACCTATCTCGACGAGGTCCATGCGGTCGGCATGTACGGCGTGCGCGGCGGCGGCATTTCCGAACGCGACGACGTCGCCGGGCGGCTGACGATCATCGAGGGGACGCTCGGGAAGGCGTTCGGCGTGATGGGCGGTTACATCGCCGCCAGCCGGACGATCATCGACGTGATCCGCAGCTATGCGCCGGGCTTCATCTTCACGACCTCGCTGTCGCCGGTGCTGGTCGCGGGCGTGCTGGCGAGCGTGCGGCACCTGAAGCAGTCGAGCGTCGAGCGCGAGGAACAGCAGGCGTCCGCGACGGTGCTGAAGGCGATGCTGTCCGAGGCTGGCCTGCCGGTGATGCTGGGCGAGACGCATATCGTGCCGGTCATGGTCGGCGATCCCGTCAAGGCGAAGAAGATCAGCGACATCCTGCTCGCCGAATACGGCGTGTACGTGCAGCCGATCAATTACCCCACCGTGCCGCGCGGGACCGAGCGGCTGCGCTTCACGCCGGGCCCGACGCATACGCCCGCGATGATGCGCGAGCTTACCGACGCGCTGGTCGAGATCTGGGGCCGTCTGGCGCTTCGCAAGGCGGCCTGACGGCCTGACCGTTGCGGTAGGGATTAAGCCGTCACGACCGGAACACCCACTTCGTCATGCCGGACAAGCCCGGGGTGACGGCGTTCATTGCTCGCACAGGCTGACGACCATTCGTCGCGACCCTAATCCTCGCCCAATATGGCGTCGATCGCCTCGGCCATCTCGATATCGCGGCCAGACAGGCCGCCGGCATCGTGGGTCGTCAGCAGCACCGCCACCCGGTTGTAGACGTTGGTCCATTCGGGATGATGGTCCGCCTTCTCCGCGATCAGCGCGACCTGCGTCATGAACCCGAATGCCTCGACGAAATCGGAAAACACGATCGACCGCGTGATCGCGTCGCGCGCCTCGTCATAATCCCATTCGGGCAGGCCATCGAGCGCATCCGCGCGTTCGGCATCGCTCAGCGGTTCCAGGGCGGGCGTGGTCATGGCGCGTGCTTCCTTGCCGGTACGGTCGCGACCGGCCTATGGCGGAGCGCATGAGCGGGCAAGGGGCGATCGGCGAGGCGAAGGCGTGACCGCGTTGCTGTCGTTCGACCAGGTCGCAGGCATCCGGCGCGGCGAGACGCTGTTCGAGGACATGTCCTTCGCGCTGTCGCCCGGCAAGGCGCTGCTCGTCACCGGTCCCAATGGTGCAGGAAAATCCACGCTGATCCGGATCGCGGCGGGGCTGCTCAGGCCAGGCGCGGGGCGGGTCGTCCGGCGGGGGCGCACCGCGCTGCTCGCCGAGACCGCCGCTCTGGACGCGGGGCGCAGCGTTGCGGAGGCGTTGGTCTTCTGGGCGCGGCTCGGCGGTCGCGCGCATCACGTCGCCGCGGCGCTCGACGAACTGGGGTTGACCGCGCTCGGCGATGTGCCGGTGCGGATGTTGTCGACCGGCCAGCGCCGCCGGGTGGCGATGGCGCGCGTGGTGGCCAGCGCCGCGCCGCTGTGGCTGCTGGACGAGCCCGCCAACGGGCTCGACGCGGCGGCGGCGGCGCTGCTGGAGGCGCTGATCGCGCGGCACCGTGCAGGGGGCGGCGCGGTGGTCGTCGCGACGCATCTGCCGGTCGCGCTGCCGGACGCGGTGCCGTTGATGCTGGGGGCGGCGGCATGATCGCGATCGTTCTGCGCGACGTTCGCCAGGCCTATGCTGGTGGCGGCACGACGCTGGTCGTTGCGTTCTTCCTGCTGGTGACGATCCTGTTCCCGTTCGCGATCGGGCCCGACACCGTGTTGCTGGCGCGAATTGGCGGCGGGGTGATCTGGGCGGCGGCGCTGCTCGCCGCGCTGATCCCGGTCGAGCGGCTGGTCGCGCCGGATCTGGAGAGCGGTGTACTCGATCAGTTCGCGGTGCGCGGGGTGTCGATGGCGGCGGTGGCGGCGGCGAAGATCGTCGCGCACTGGCTCGCCTTCGCGCCGCCGCTGATGCTGGCGGCGGTGGTCGCGGGTGGATTGCTCGGCCTGCCGCTGCGGACGCTGGGTCTGGTCGAGGCGGGGCTGGCGATCGGCACCCCGGGGCTGGCCGCGCTGGCGGTCGCGACGGGGGCGCTGGTCGCCGGCCTGCGCGGGGGCAGCGCGGTGGCGGGGCTGGTGATGCTGCCGCTGGCGGTGCCGTTGCTAATCTTCGGGGCTGGGGCGAGCGCCGATATCGTCGGGGGCGCGGGGGCGCTGAAGCTGCTGGCGGCGGTCAGCTTGCTCCTGCTGGCGGGAGCGCCGTTCGTGGCGGGCGCGGCGATGCGGGCGGGGATGGAGTGACTTCTAATTCCTCCCCGTTCACGGGGAGGGGGACCATCCGCAGGATGGTGGAGGGGGCGTGCGGCGAGCGATACCCTTGCGGCGAACCCCCTCCACCACGCCCTGCGGGCGCGGTCCCCCTCCCCGTAAACGGGGGAGGAATTATGCGTTCGACCATCGCGCCCAGATCGCGGTCGGCAACACCAGCCCGCGCGCTTCCTCGCGCACGCCGAGTTCGCCGCATTCCACCTTGCCGGGCAGGTCAGCGAACGCCTGGGCGACCAGTTCGCCGATCGCCAGCGCCGACATCCGCACCGCATACACCGTCAGGAACAGGTAGCGCGATTTCTCGTCGAGCAGTTTCCGGCAATCGGCGATCAGGCGCGGGAGGTCCTCTTCCAGCCGCCACAATTCACCATCCGGCCCACGGCCATATTTGGGCGGATCGAGCAGGATGCCGTCATAGCGCCGCCCGCGTCGTACTTCGCGCGCGGCGAACTTCACCGCATCGTCGACCAGCCACCGCACCGGCGCATCCGCCATGCCCGACAGCGTCGCGTTGACCCGCGCAGCGGCGACCGATTTCTTCGACGCGTCGACATGCACCATCTTTGCGCCCTGTACTGTCAGCGCCAGCGTCCCGACACCGGTATAGCCGAACAGGTTGAGGCATTCCGGCGTCTCGATCCCCGCCAGCCGCTCGCGCATCCAGGTCCAGACGGGGGCCATGTCGGGGAAGAAGGCGAGGTGGCGGAACGGCGTCGCCTGTGCGTTGAACGTGACGTCGTCCCATTTCAGCGTCCAGCCGTCCGCCGGGACTGGCTCGGCATATTGCCAGCGGCCGCCGCCATCCTCGTCCGCGCCGGGAATGAACTCGCCAGCCGCGCGCCAGTCGGGCCTGGCGGGGGCCCACAAGGCCTGCGTCTCGGGGCGGATGAAGCGGAAGCGGCCATAGCGTTCGAGCTTGCGGCCGTCGCCAGAGTCGATGAGGCCGTAATCCGCCCAGGGATCGCCCACCAGCGCCTGCAACGACGGGCTCACGCCCGGGCCACCGCCCGTTCGGCGACATACGCGCCGACCGCCTCGACCGTGCCGGGCAGCGACGCGAACCGCTCCTCGCGGTCGAACAGGTCGCCGACGCGGGCCGGCAACGTGGGACGAATGCCCGTTGCGCGTTCCACGGCGTCGCCGAACTTCGCCGGGTGCGCGGTGGCCAGCGTCACCACCGGCGTGCCGGGTGCCATCCGCCGCGCCGCCGCCAGCGCGACCCCGGTATGCGGATCGATCACCTGCCCCGCCGCGTCATGGGCCCAGCGCATCGCCATGGTCATGTCGTCCGCGTCGATCCGCTCGGCCGCGAATAGCGGTGCAGCGCCCGCGACCTGCGCATTGGTCAGCCGCATTGCGCGCGTCGATTCGAACTGGCGCATCTGCGTCGCGGTCGCCACTCCGTCGCGGCCGCCGAGATCGAACAGCAGCCGTTCGAAATTGGACGAGACCTGGATGTCCATCGACGGCGTGGCGGTGGGGACGGTGACCCCGCGCGAATAATCGCCGCTGGCCAGCGCGCGCGCGACGATGTCGTTGACGTTGGTCGCGACGATCAGTTTCGCGACCGGCAACCCCATCTTCGCCGCGACATAGCCGGCGAACACGTCACCGAAATTGCCCGTCGGCACCGCATAGGCCACCGCGCGGTCGGGCGCGCCCAGGCGGACCCCGGCATAGAAATAATAGACCACCTGCGCCATCAGCCGCGCCCAGTTGATCGAATTGACGGCCGATAATTGGAACCGTCCGGCGAAGGCGGCATCGTTGAACAGCGCCTTCACGATGGCTTGCGCGGTGTCGAAATCGCCACGAATCGCGATGTTGTGGACGTTGGGCGACAGGACCGTCGTCATCTGCCGCCGCTGCACGTCGGATACCCGGCCCGCGGGGTGGAGCATGAAGACGTCGATCCCCCCGCGCCCCGCCACTGCGTCGATCGCCGCGGAACCCGTATCGCCGCTGGTCGCGCCGATGATCGTCAGGTGATCATTGGTGCCGGTCAGGAACCGTTCGAAGAGCAGCCCGAGCAATTGCAGCGCGACGTCCTTGAACGCCAGTGTGGGCCCGTGGAACAGTTCGAGCAGCCAGCGGTCGTGATCGAGCTGCACCAGCGGCGTCACGGCGGGATGGCTGAACCGGCCATAGGCGGCGTCGCACAGCGCACGCAACTCGCCGGGGTCCAGTGCGTCGCCGATGAAGGGCTGCATGACGATCGCCGCGGTCTCGGCATAGGACAGGCCCGCCAGACCGGCGATGGCGTCGCGGTCGAGCGTCGGCCAGGCTTCGGGTACGTACAGCCCGCCGTCGCTTGCGAGCCCGGCGAGCGTCGCCTCCCTGAACCCCAGGACGGGGGCGGTGCCGCGGGTACTGATATAGCGCATCGGCGCGCGGCTTAGCGGGGCGGTGGGGGCGCGACAAGCGGGGTGGCCAATCGCCGCCGCACCGCGAGCAGGTAGATCACGCTCGCGATGCCGGCGAAGAAGAACCACTGCACGCCGTAGGACAGATGATTGTTCGGCACCGATTCCGGATGGGGTGGCGCATTCGCGGCGAGGCCCGGCGGCGGAGCGCTGGCGACCAGCATCATCGCCTGCGGCCGACGATCGAACAGCGTGCCGATCAGCGACCGGCCATCGGGGGTATGGCTGACATAGCCGGCGACGGTACCGCCCGGCCAGGCGACGTGTTCGTTCGGGTCGCGCGTGGTGCCCAACTGCACCGTCAGGCCGCCCCGGCATCGTGCGATCAGGCGGAACCCGAAGGCGCCGGCACCGCGCGGTTCGATTGATACCGGCGCGCGGCAATCCGCGATGGCGCGGCGGAACAGCAGCCTGTCGTCGGGCGCGATCGGGAACGCGATGACCGGCCTGGCGGGATTGGCGCGAAGTTCGGCTATGAACGCCTCCTTCTGCGGCAGCCGGTCGATCAGCTGCCACAGCCCCAGCGCGATCATTAGCGCGACGCACAAGGCCACGACGATCGTCGGCAGGACAGGCAGCCGCCTCAATCGACCAGCCCGTCGCGCCGCGCGTTGCGATATTCGATCGTGATCAGCGCGCCCTTGGCGACCCGCAGCGATAGCACCACGCCCGCGGTGGTGATCGGGATCCATAGCAGGACATGCACCCACCAGGGCGGATGGACCGTCACCTCCAGTACCACCGCGGCGGCGACGACGATCGTGCCGAGGATCAGCGTCAGGAACGCCGCTGGGCCGTCGCCGACGTTGAACGCGCCGATATCGAGCCCGCAGACCGTGCAACGCTCGGCGAATTTCAGCCAGCCGCGGAACAGCGTCGGCGCGCCGCAGCGTGGGCATTGCCCTTTCAGCGCGACATCGACGATAGCGGGCAGTCCCGCCGGGGCGGGGGCCGGATCGCTCACCGGCGCACCCGCCCGGTCTTCCTCAACCCCCCGCGACCGGTGCGCCCCAGCCGCCCCAGACATAGACGGTGACGAAGAGGAACAGCCAGACGACATCGACGAAATGCCAGTACCAGGCCGCCGCCTCGAAGCCGAAATGCTGCTTGGGCGTGAATTCGCCCTTATAGGCGCGGATGAGGCAGACGATCAGGAAGATCGTGCCGATCATGACGTGGAAGCCGTGGAAGCCCGTCGCCATGAAGAAGGATGCGCCGTAGTTCAGGCCCTTGAACGGGAACGGCGCGTCCGAATATTCATAGGCCTGGATCGAACTGAACAACAGGCCAAGCACGATCGTCAGCCACAGGCCCTTCAACACCGAATCGCGATTACCGACCCCGATCAGGCCCCAGGGCCCCGTCTTCTCCCCGCCCCGCTGACCGTGGATCAGTGCGTGGTGGGCCCACGTCACCGTCGTACCGCTCAACAACAGGATCAACGTGTTGAGCAAGGGAAACTGGAACGGGTTGATGACGACCAGCCCCCTGGGCGGCCACTGCGCGACGATCGCCGCTGCGCCCTCGGTCGCGCGCGTCACCTGGCCGTCGGCGAAGGTCATCGCGGTCGGGAACAGCGAGAAGTCGAAGAACGCCCAGAACCAGGCGACGAAGAACATCACCTCCGAGGCGATGAACAGGATCATGCCGTAGCGGAAATGGAGCTGCACGACGGGCGTATGGTCACCGTGATGCGCCTCGGCGACGACCTGCGCCCACCACGAATACATCGTGAACAGTACGCCGGCGAGACCGATGAAGAACACCCAGCCGGTGCCGTTGGGATGACCGACATGCCCGGTATGCATCCAGGCGATCCCGCCCGCCGCCATGCAGAGCGCGGACATCGACCCGACGAGCGGCCAGATGCTGGGCGGAAGGATGTGATAGTCGTGGTTCTTGGCACCGGCCATGATCGGGTCCCCGTTTATACGCTTTGTCGGTGTACTAGCTCGCGACCTTGCCGGAATCCACCGGGTAAAACGTGTAGCTGAGCGTGATCGTCTGAACGTCGGCGACGTCCGGGTCCTTCAGGATCGCAGGATCGACGTAGAAGATCACCGGCATCCGCGCGGTCTCGCCGGGCTGGAGCGTCTGCTGGGTGAAGCAGAAACACTGGATCTTCTTGAAATATTTGCCGACCGCATCGGGCTGGACGTTGAAGGTTGCGGTGCCGGTGACGGGGGTCGACGCGTTGTTGGTCGCCAGGAAGAACGCCATGTCGCGTGCGCCGACATCGACCGTGTCGGACCGCGCCTCGGGCCGGAAATGCCATTTCAGGCTGGGCGCGACATTGGTGTCGAACGCGACCGTGATCTGGTGGCCGACCGCTCCGGGCGCGGCAAGCCCGCGGCCCGTCGTCCCGTTCAGCCCGGTCGCCTGGCAGAACAACCGATAAAGCGGGATGCTGGCCCAGGCGAGGCCGGTCATGAAGCACAAGGCCAGCACGGCGAACATCGCGGTCCGCGTCTTGCCGTCCATGCGGGCAATCGCGCGGTTCATTTCATGCCCTGCTGGATCTTCACGATCGATACCGCGAAGATGAGGACGACGAGCGCGCCGAGCAGCAGCGCGAGGACCAGCGATCGGCTGCGCTGCCGCCGACGGATCAGGTCGTGGTCGTCGGGGCTCATGCGACCCACCGATCGACGACCAGCGCGGCGAAGATCACGAAAAGATACGCAATCGAATATTTGAACAGGCGCTTCTCCGGTCGCATGAGATCGTCGGTCTGCGTCTTGCGGGTGGCGACGACGTACGCCAACCAGCCGAACCAGGCGGTCGTCGCCACCGCCACCGCGCCGTAGACGGGACCGGTCAGCCCCAGCGGCCAAGGCGCGATCACCGTCGCCGCCATCGGGATGGTGTACAACCCGATCTGGCGCCGCGTCATCCGCTCCCCTGCCACGACGGGCAGCATCGGGATGCCGGCATTGGCGTAATCGGTCTCGACGAACAGCGCGAGCGCCCAGAAATGGGGTGGCGTCCACAGGAAGACCATGGCGAACAGCAGGATCGGCAGCAGCGTCACGTCGCCCGTCGCCGCCGCCCAGCCGATCAGCGGCGGGAACGCGCCGGCCGCACCGCCGATGACGATGTTCTGTGGCGTCCGCGGCTTCAGCCAGGCGGTGTAGACCAGCACGTAGAACAGGATCGACATCGTCAGGATCGCGGCGGCGACGACATTCACCGCCAGCCCCATCAGGATGACCGAGAACGCACCCAGCCCGACCCCGAAATGCAGCGCCGATTGCCGGTCCATC
Source organism: uncultured Sphingomonas sp. (assembly GCF_964244235.1). Taxonomy (GTDB): domain Bacteria; phylum Pseudomonadota; class Alphaproteobacteria; order Sphingomonadales; family Sphingomonadaceae; genus Sphingomonas. Next base: position 42,770 of record NZ_CAXTII010000005.1, on the reverse strand, counting down.
CGGCCGGCGGGCAGGGGCCGCTTCATCGTCCGGCGCATGATCGCGTCGATGTCCGATTCATACCATTGGTTCAGCGCCCCCGCCGCCCCCGCGCCGAGCGCGATGCACAGGATCGCGGTGAAACCGATCACCGGGTTCACATGCCCCGGTGCCGCCAGCATCCCGCACAGCCCGGTGAAGACGACGAGCGACATCACCCTGGGCTTGGTCAGCGCCAGGAAATCGCGCCAGTCGGCGGGCGGCAGGAGGGGGGCGGCGATCGTCATGGCGTGACGGCGCTATAGGCCGCGCGGGGCGTCACGAAAAGCGATGGATTCAACCGGGTGGGCAAGCGCCGTAACCCGCGATTTCGACGGATGTCCGATAACTGTCACCGATACGACGCGCGGCCGTAACGCTGATCGGCAAAGGCACGCGCGACGCCGCAACGGCGCATCTTAGGGGTCATCATGAAGCTTTCCTGCCTTTTGGCCGGCACCGCGCTGTGCGCGGTTACCGCGCCCGCCGCCGCACAGGCCGCTACCGAGCAGGCCGCTACCGAGCAGGCCGCGACCGAACTGGCTGCTACCGATCGGGCCGCCAGCCCTGCGAACGCCACCGACACCGCGAACACGGACGACCAGAGCCGCGACATCGTCGTGCTCGGCTTCGGCCAGAGTCGCCAGGTGCAGAGCGTCACCGCGGCGGACATCGCGCGGCTGACCCCGGGGTCCTCGCCACTTAAGGCTATCTCGAAACTGCCAGGCGTCAATTTCCAGGCGGCGGATCCGTTCGGTGCCTATGAATGGGCGGTGCGCATTTCGCTGCGCGGGTTCAACCAGAACCAGCTCGGCTTCACGCTGGACGGCGTGCCGCTGGGCGACATGAGCTATGGCAACGTCAACGGGCTCCACATCAGCCGCGCGATCATCTCCGAAAACGTCGCGCGGACCGAGGTGGCGCAGGGCGCGGGCGCGCTGGGGACGCCATCGACCAGCAATCTGGGCGGTACGATCCAGTTCTTCAGCGACCGCCCGCATGACCATGTCGGCCTGACCGCGTCGGGCACCTATGGCGCGGATTCGACCTACCGCGCCTATATTCGCGCGGACACCGGCGACATCACCGGCAACGGACTGAAGGCGTATCTCAGCTACGCCTATCTCACGACCGACAAATGGAAGGGCGACGGGCCGCAGCGCCAGCATCAGGCGAACGTCAAGGTCGAACAGGATCTCGGCAGCCAAGGGACGATCAGCGCGTTCTTCAACTATTCGGCACGGCGCGAGACCGACTATCAGGATCTGACGCTCGATTTGTTCAACCGCCTGGGCACGAACGCGGCGTACCGGGTGGACAATATCCGCCCGAACTACGCGCTCGCGCAGCAATTGGCGACCGCCTACCAGAAGGGCACCGCCTTTCCTCAGCCGTACCGGAATGTCGACGACGTCTATTACGATGCCGGCGGCCTGCGGGACGATTATCTGGGCGGCGTCAATCTCGATGCGCATCTGACGTCCGCGCTGTCGCTGACGATGACGGGCTATTATCACGGCAACAAAGGGCAGGGATCCTGGTTTACTCCCTATGTCGCGACTCCGGCGGGCGCGCCGGACCAGAACGGAACGCCGATCGCGAACCCGGCGTCGCTGTCGTTCCGCACCACCGAATATGCCATCCACCGCGGCGGCGTCGTCAGCGCGCTCGATTATGTCACGGGCGCGAACACGGTGGAGATCGGCGGCTGGTACGAAAGCAACAGCTTCGACCAGGCGCGGCGCTATTACGGTCTTGCGGCGAACGCGCCAAACCGAAGCGCGCTCGATTTCCAGAGCAACCCGTTCTTCACCCAGTATCAGGGCACCTACGACACCGATACCGCGCAATATCACGTGTCGGATACGCTGAAGCTGCTGAACGACACGCTGGTGCTGAACGGCGGATGGAAGGGCGTGCAGGTCATCAACCGCGGCATTGTCCAGGTCGGAACACTCGCCAGCGGGCGGATCAGCGCAACCGATTGGTTCCAGCCGCAGGTCGGCCTGGTCTATCATGTCGCGCCGTCTACCGAGCTCTTCGGCGATTACACCGAAAACATGCGGGCTTTCGTTTCAGCCCTGACCGCGGGTCCCTTCTCCACGACCCAGGCCGGGTTCAACGCACTGGTCGGCAAGCTGAAGCCCGAAACGTCGAAGACCTATGAAGGCGGCGTCCGTTTCCATGAAGGGCCGTTCCAGGCCTCCGCGGTCGGCTATTATATCGACTTCCGCAATCGGCTGGCGGCGTTCGCCAACGGTTCGGGCATCGCGGGCAACCCTGCCATCCTGAACAATGTCGGCGGCGTCCATGCCTATGGAACTGAAATCTCGGCCAATTATCGGCTGTTTCATTCGGTGTCGCTGTTCGCCAATTATTCGTACAACCACTCCGCCTACCAGAACAACGTCCTGAACGGCGACGGCAGCGTCTATGCCTATACGCAAGGCAAGTTCGTGGTCGATGCGCCCGAGCATATGGCCAAGGGTGAAGTCGTCTATGACGACGGCCATGTCTTCGGTCGCGTCGGCGGCGACTATATGTCGCGCCGGTATTTCTCCTATGAGAACGATCTCGTCACCTCCGGGCGGTTCGTCGCCGACGCCAGCGCGGGCTATCGCTTCACCGGCGACGGCGCGCTCGAGAACCTGACGGTCGAGGTCAACGTCACCAACCTGACCGACAAGAAATATATCGGCACGGTCAACACCAACAACGTCCAGGTCCGCGGCTATACCGACACACCCAATTCGGGCCGGGTCAACGGCATCGGGTTCGATGCCGACAACCCCAATTTCATGGTCGGCGCGCCGCGTCAGTGGTTCGTCACGCTGAAAAAGGGGTTCTGACCTGCGCCCGTCTGCTCGCGCCGCGCCGCTGATTTCAATCATTATGATCTGAACCGCCGGACCGCTCTCGCGTTGAAGGGCGTGGGAAAGGGGTGCGGGTGGAAGCGAAACGACCACGGAGCAGCATGCGGCAGACGTTCGAACGGTCGGCCGCGGGGGCGGGGCTGGCCGCGCTCGGTGTCGTTTACGGCGATATCGGCACGAGCCCGCTCTACGCGTTCAAGGTCGCGGTGCAGGCCGCGGGCGGTACGCCGGGAACCGCGGCGATCGGGATCGCATCGCTCATCATCTGGTCCCTGATCTTCGTCGTCTCGCTGAAATACGCGGTATTGATCCTGCGTGCGGACAATCACGGCGAAGGCGGGGTCGTCGCGATGCTGGCGATGCTCGGCGCGCGCGATGCTAAACCGCGGACACGGCAGGCGGCGTTGCTGGTGCTCGGGCTGATCGGTGCGGCATTGCTCTACGGCGACGGCGCGATCACGCCCGCGATCTCGGTCCTGAGCGCGGTGGAGGGGTTGAAGGTCGATGCCCCCGCTCTGGGTCCGGTCGTCCTGCCGATCACCGTCGCGATCCTGATCGGGCTGTTCTTCGTACAGGCGCGGGGCACCGGGTTCATCGGCCGGATCTTCGGCCCGGTCATGCTGGTGTGGTTCGCGGCGGTCGCGGCATTGGGCGTGGCGGCGATAGCGCGGCATCCGGCGGCGCTCGACGCGCTCGATCCGCTGCACGCGATCGGCTTCGTCGCGCGGACGCCGATCGGTGTCACCTTCGCGGTGCTGGGGGCGGTGTTCCTGGCGGTGACGGGGGGCGAGGCGATGTATGCGGACATGGGTCATTTCGGGCGCTTCCCGATCCGCCTCGCCTGGTTCGCCATCGCGCTGCCCGCGCTGGTGCTCAACTATCTGGGGCAGGCGGCGCTGGTGTCGGTCGATCCGGGCGCGCTCGCCAACCCCTTTTACGGCCTCGCCCCCGGCTGGCTGCATTATCCGCTGGTGCTGTTCGCGACGCTGGCGACGGTCATCGCCAGCCAGGCGATCATCTCGGGCGTGTTCTCGCTGTCGCAACAGGCGATCCAGCTTGGGTTCCTGCCGCGGCTGTCGATCCGGCATACCGCGGCGGATCAGGAGGGGCAGGTCTATCTGCCGCTGGCCAACTGGCTGCTCGCGACCGCGACGCTGGCCGCGGTGCTGATCTTCCGTTCGTCGGACGCGCTGGCGGGGGCGTACGGAATCGCGGTGTCGGGACTGATGGCGATATCCACCTTCCTCGCCGCGCTGATCGCGCTTCGCTGGGGCTATAATCCGTGGCTGGTCGTCGCGGTCAATGGCGGGTTCTTCGCGCTCGACCTCCTGTTCTTCTCGGCGAACGCGGTGAAGCTGCTGGAGGGCGGCTGGTTCCCGTTGCTGATCGCCGGGGTCATCGCGTTTCTCATGCTGACATGGCGCACGGGGGTACGCCTGGTCGAGAAAGCGCGAATGCATCTGCGCGAGGAGGAGGGGGCCTTCATCGGCGCGCTGACCGAAGGCGGCAAATGCCAGCGGACCGACGGCATCGGTGCCTTTCTCAGCGCGTCGGTGGACGGCGTGCCGCTGTCGCTGTCGCATCATGTCCGCCACAACCGCGCGCTGCAGAAGCGGATCGTGCTGATATCGGTGCAGACGGTAGAAAAGCCGTTCGTCGGCGACGACGACCGCGCGGTGGTTCGCCATCTGGCGGACGGGATCGACCGCGTGATCCTGCATTTCGGTTTCATGGAGGAACTGGCGATCCCGGACGGGCTGGCGCGCGCCGGGCTGTTCGGCGCGGACGAGATGGAGCAGATCAGCTATTATATCGGGCGCGAGACGGTGATCGTCGATCGCAAGATCGCCGGCATGGCCCCGTGGCGCGAGGCGCTGTTCGTATCGATGCAGCGCAACACCGCGCCGACGGGCAGCTCGTTCTGCATCCCGTCGAGCCAGCTGGTCGAGATCGGGACCGAGGTTCGGATTTAGGCGATCCTCGTGCTCCTGCGAACGCAGGAGCCCAGAGTTCCGACCGCGCCGCCTGTAATCCTGGGGTTCCTGCTTTCGCAGCAACACGAGGCCCTACGGCATCGCCACCACGGGCAGCCATACCCGGCTCGGATTGGCACCGCCGGTATCCACCGACACCGTCGCCTTCCGGTAATCGCTCGCCTTCGCCAGAAAGATGTTCGGCACGAAGGTCTGTGGGTTGCGGTCGTAGAGCGGGAAGAGGCTCGACTGGACCTGCACCATGATCCGGTGGCCGGGCTGGAAGACGTGGTTCACCGTTGGCAGGCGGAACTTGTATTCCTGGACGCGGCCCGCGGGGATCGCGGTCGGGTGCGCGAAACTGTCGCGGTACCGGCCGCGGAAGATGTCGAGGCTGATGGGGAGTTCGTATCCGCCCATCTTCGGGTCGGCGGGGTTCTCGTCGGGTAGCACGTCGATCACCTTCACGACGAAATCGCCGTCGGTGCCGGTGGTGCGTGCGAACAGGTCGGCGATCGGTACGCCCGACACCTTCACCGGGGCCGTCAGCACCGGCGTTTCATAGGTCAGCACGTCGGTGCGCCCGTCGACCCCGCGCTGGTCGCTGACCAGCCAGTCGCCCCAGCGGCCGTCGCCGAAATTCACCGGCCGCGGCAGGTGCGGGACGGGCTTGGCGGGATCGGACACGTAACTGTCGCTGCCCGCCGCGGCCTTGCCGAACCCGAGCCCGCCCCCGGGCGCGAGGTACAGCGGCGTCAGCGGTGCCGTGCAGCCGGACTGGCAGGCGGATGGCCAGGAGGCGAACCGGTCCCAGTGGTTCTCGCCGGTGTTGTAGATCGTCGCCGACGGCAGACTGACCGCCGGGCCGTCCGCCAGATACTGCGCGAACAGCGGCATCACCATGTCGTCGCGGTACTGCGCCGCGGTGTCGCCGTTCCATTTGAACGCACCGAGTTCGTAGCCGACGCGGTTGATCTGGCTGTGCCGCCACGGCCCCATCACGAGGTGGTTGTTCCCCGTTTTGCCGACAGCTTTCAGCGCCTCCCAGCTATGGATCGATCCGTACATGTCCTCCTGGTCCCAAAGCCCCTGTTCCCAGATCGTCGGAATATCGGACGGGTTCTGCGCGATCAGCGTGTCGAGCGCCTGACCCTGCCAGAAACCGTCATAGGCGGGATGCGACACCATCCGCTGCCAATAGGGGAGGTGGTCGTAACCCGACTTCTTCGCCCAGTCGCCCGCCGATCCGGTGCGGAAATTGTCGTAGTCGTCCCAGCCGCCTGACGGCGGGGCCTTCCCCGCGCCCTTGTACCCGGTCTGTCCGCCCAGCCAGCCGATATTGGTCAGCCGGAACGCGCCGTAATGGAACCAGTCGTCGCCCATCCAGCCATCGACCATCGGGCTTTCGGGCGCGGCGACCTTCAGCGCCGGGTGCGGGTGGAGCAGCGCCATGACGACGGTGAAGCCCTCGTACGACGACCCGATCATCCCGACCCGGCCGTTTGATTGCGGCAGGTTCGCCTTGTTCACCAGCCAGTCGATCGTGTCGTAGGCGTCGGTGGTATGATCGACCTTGGTCTGGTTCAGCGGACCGATGACGGGACGGGTCACGACATAATCGCCCTCTGACCCGTATTTGCCGCGAACGTCCTGATAGACGCGGATCCACCCCGCCTTCACGAAATCCTCGTCCGACAGTGGCAGCATCGACAGCATGCTCGGGCTGTCGATCCGGTTCGCGCGTGCCTTCGCATTGTAGGGCGTGCGCGTCAGGACGATCGGCGCGTTCGTGGCGGTCTTCGGGATCACGATGACGGTGTAGAGCTTCACCCCGTCGCGCATCGGGATCATGACCTCGCGCTTGATGTAGTCCGCGGCGGGGACGGGGGGCACGAACTTGGCCGGGATGTCGCCCCCGGTGGCCGTCTGCTGCGCGGGTGCCGCGGCCGCGACGCACAGAGCGGCGATCGTGGAAAGCGTGGCCGATATGGTGAGGCGCATGTAAAATTCCCCTTCGATCCCTGGTCGATTGCACGAACGTAGCGGCGGTTTTCGCCGCTGTCGTCGTATTGTCACCTAAAATTGCGATAGCCCTTACTGCGGCCGATCGCATAGCGACCGCACGACGAAAGGGCACTCGCCTTGGCAACGCAGATGAGCACGATCGGCGTCACCCGCGCCTATGACCGCTGGGCCCCGATCTACGATCTGGTGTTCGGCGCGGTCTTCCGTCGCGGACGCTCCGCCGCGATCGACGCGGCGGAGCGGATCGGGGGCCGGATCATCGAGGTCGGTGTCGGCACCGGCATATCGCTGCCGCAATATTCGCGCGCCAACCGGATCGTCGCGGTCGATCTGTCCGACCCGATGCTGGACAAGGCGCGCGAACGGGTCCGCAAGCTCGGGCTCAGCCATGTCGAGCAGATCGCGGTCGGCGATGCCGAAGCGCTGAACTACGTTGCCAATGCCTTCGACGTGGTGGTCGCGCAATATGTCGTGACCGCGGTGCCGAACCCCGAACGCGCGCTCGACGAGTTCGCGCGCATCTGCCGGCCGGGCGGCGAGATCGTCATCACGACGCGCGAAGGCGCGGGCAAGGGCCTGCGCGGTCGGATCGAAAAGGCGCTGATGCCGATCACCAGCCGGCTCGGCTTCCGCACCGAATTCCCGTTCGAACGCTATACCGACTGGGCGGCGGGGCGCGGCGATATACGGCTGGTCGAACATCGGCCGCTGCCGCCGCTCGGCCACTTCTCGCTCATTCGCTTCGCCAAGATCGCCACCTCGAACGACAGGGCCTGAAGAAACACATGACCGGCTTTCGCGCACAACTCGCCGAGCAGCGGTGGGACGATCACCGCTTCTACCACCACAGCCTGGTGAACCAGAGCCTGCACTTCGTCAGCGCCTGTACCTTCCTGGTCGCCTACGCGATCCTGTTCGTCGATCCGGCGGTGGCGAGCCTGCTGGCCTGGGGGGTCGCGATGACCAGCCGGCAGGCGGGGCATTTCTTCTTCGAGCCTAAGGGTTTCGATCAGGAGAACGGGGTCAGCCACCAGCATAAGGAAGCCATCAAGGTCGGGTATAATCTGTTCCGCAAATGGGTGCTGATGAGCATCTGGGTGTCGGTGCCGGTCGTGCTGCTGATCGAACCGACCCTGTTCGGCACCATCCAGAAACCCGATGGCGTCGAATGGTATCTGCGCCATGTCGGGATCGGCTGGCTGATGCTGGGTGTCGGCGCGATCGCGTTCCGGTCGGTGCAGCTGTTCGTGCAGCGCGACGTGGAGACGGGGCTGGTGTGGGCGACGAAGATCGTCACCGAGCCGTTCAGCGATTTCCGGTTGTACCGGGGGGCGCCGGTGCGGTTGATCAAGAATGTGCGGCCAGCGGGTCGCGCGGTCTGAAGCAGAAGACCCTGTCCTCACCCTTCGCCGCCTTCGGCGTCTTTTCCCTCTCCCAATGGGAGAGGGAGGGAGCGGCGCAGCCGCGGAAGGGTGAGGACAGGGTTCTGCTCTACCCCGCCCAACCGCACCCGGACAGCCTGTCGCAAAACCCCCCGCCGCAGCCGCTTGTCGGTCAGCCCCTCGCCGCCATCCCACCACCCGTCGGCCAGCATCGCCGCAGCCGCCGTGGCGAACCGCGCGACGATATCGGCGAACAGCGCGTCGTCGATGTCGAGGCTGAAGATCAGCCGCCCCGTCCCGACCCAGCTGAGCGCCAGCCCTTCGGCGCGGAGATAATATTGCAGCATCCAGTTATACGCGGACGGGCGGGTGTAGAGGATCGTCCAGATCGACTGGAGATGCGCGACCGCGACGGGCGCGCCGACGTCTGCCAATGCGCGGTTGAACTGCGCCGCGCGCGCGTTCCAGCGTTCGTCCAGCCCGTCATATTTGGAGCGCCATTCGGGTTGGTTGATCCGCCGCAGGAACGCGTTCATAGCACCCATCACATAGGGATGCGCATTGAACGTCCCGCGCGCGAAGCAGATGTCGAGCGGGCGATCGTCGCGGTACCGCTTCATCAGCGCGGCGCGTCCCGCCAGCACGCCGACCGGCAGTCCGCCGCCCAGCGTCTTGCCGTACGTCACCATGTCGGGCCGCACCCCGAAATATTCCGCCGCACCCCCGGGGGCGAGGCGGAAGCCGACGAACACCTCGTCGAAGATCAGCGGGATGGCGTTCGCACGGCAGGTCTCGGCGAGGCGGTGCAGCCACGCGCGATAGGCGGGCAGTTCGGTCCCCGCCTTGCGGCTGCTATCGACGAGCTGGTTGTCGGACGGCGCGCTGCCGTTGGGGTGCAAGGCCTGGAGCGGATTGACGAGGACGCAGGCGATGTCGCGGCGCGTCGCCAGCACCGCGAGCGTCGCGTCCGACATCTCCGCCAGCGTCAGCGTGTCGTCCTCCGCGACCGGGTTGCCGATGCCCGGCTGCACATCGCCCCACCAGCCATGATAGGCCCCCGCGAACCGCACCAGCCGCCGCCGCCCGGTGTGATAGCGCGCGAGGCGCACCGCCTGCATGACGGCTTCGGTGCCCGACATGTGGAACGACACCTCGTCCATGCCCGACAATGCGGTCAGGCGGCGGACATTGTCGGCGACGAGCGGATGGTACGCGCCGAGTACCGGCCCGAGCGTCTCGACCGCTTTCGCACCCTCGGCGATCGTCTGCTTGTAGAATTCATAGCCGAACAGGTTGACGCCGTAGGAGCCGGTCAGATCGATCAGCCGGTTGCCGTCGAGATCGACCACGGTCGGCCCCTCGGAGCGTTCGAGGAACGCGCCGGTGCCGAGCGTGGCGCGGACGCGCGCGCTGAACGGGAAGGGCACGCGGTAGGCGCCGGTGAATTGCAGGTCCGACAGCCCGGCGCGCGCCTCTGCGGTCAAGGCGAGCGTGTTTGCAAACCGCGTCTTGTACAGCGCGCCCAGCCGTTCGAACGCTGCTGCGCGGCGGGCGGCGACCTCGTCGGACGCACCATCGATGCGGAAGAAGCGGTCGCCATCTTGGCTGAAGGCCGGGATCTGCCCGGCGATCCGCTTCGCCATCCGGACATGGCCGCCGAGCGACGGATGCTTCGCGCGCGACAATGCGATGCGGGATCGACCCTTCGTCAGCGCGAGGGCGGTCACGGCGGCGGCACCGAGCAATCCGGCGATCTGGCTGCGTTTCATGCGCCCACCTTCCCAATTATCGTGACGCTGGCATGACAACGCGCCTGTCCGCGCTTCGCCGATCCTTTGTCCGGCTGTTGCTGCAGGAGGATCTGAACTTTCTGCTGACCAATCGCATCCCGCGCCGGCTGGCGACGACGCTGGTCGGCCGGATCGCCGGGATCGAACACCCGCTGGTGCGCGTGCCCGCGCTCGCGGCGTGGCGGTTCTTTTCGGCACCCGATCTGTCGGATGCGGCGACGCTGCGGTTCCGGTCGCTGAAGGACGGCTTTACGCGCGCGCTTCGCCCCGGCGCGCGACGGTTCGATCCGGACCCCGAAGTGCTGGCCAGCCCGTGCGACGCGATCGTCGGGGCGCATGGCCGGATCGATGGGGACTCGCTGTATCAGGTGAAGGGCTTCCCCTACCGGCTGCAGGACCTGATCCCCGATCCGGCGCTGGCCGCGACGTTCGAGCATGGCTGGTTCGTCACGCTCCGGCTGACCGCGGCGATGTACCACCGCTTCCATGCGCCCGCGGACATGACGGTCGAGGGGGTGCGCTATCTGTCCGGGGACTGCTGGAACGTGAACCCGATCGCATTGAAACGCGTCGAACGCCTGTTCTGCCGCAACGAACGCGTGGTGATCGAGGCGCGGCTGGCGGGGGGAACGCCGGTGCTGCTGGTGCCGGTCGCGGCGATCCTGGTGGCGAGCATCCGGCTGGCGTTCATGGATACGGGGCCGATGGCGTGCGACCTGGGGGGCGCACGGTTGGCCTGCGATGTGGCCTTGGCGAAGGGGGCGGAGATGGGATGGTTCGAGCATGGCTCGACGATCCTGGTGTTCCTGCCTGCAGGGGCGGTCGGGTCCACCGATCTGGTGGAAGGGCAGGAGATACGGGCTGGAGAGGCTTTGGCCGTTCTGGGTTAGGCCAACGGTCGCCCTCATCCTAGCTAGCGCATCTGGGCCCTCGTCTCCTTCCACAACCGCAACCCTTCCGCCCGCACGACGTTTCCGATCGTTGCCGGGGTCAGGTCATGTCGCGCGCTGCCGGGAAACAGGATCGTCGTTATGCCGCCGGTCATGCTCTCCATCGGCGACACCACCGCGGTACATTGCCCGCTGCCGCCGCGCGCCGTGCACAGCCGCCGCCCGAGCGCCTGGTGCAGCGCCAGCGATCCTTCCCCCAATTTGGCATAGGGACCGGTATCCGCGACGATGACCGGAACCGTTCGGCCATTCGCGATCACGACGCCAAGATCGCCGATACCCACTCCGGTCAGCCGCTGGAACTCGCCGCGAACGGCTTTCGGACCGGCTTGCGGAATGACGACATAGGGGATCGTCCCGGCATCCACCGGCACTTCCCCACCTCTGCCGTCGGGCAGCATCAGGGAGGTCGGACATTGATCGGTGCGGCCGCGGTTCGGGCTGCAAGCATAGGCCGATCCGTCGAGATCGACGGCGAGCTTGGACACGAACGCGACCGCGCCGCCCGGCAGTCTGCGAAGCGCGGTAACGGCGTTCGGATCGCCCTTGCAGCCATATTTCGGGCGGCGGCCGCGGAACCGACGTTCCTGATCGCACCGGTCGAACTGCCGGCGATAGTCTTCGTCGATCGCGCGGCCTGCGGGCAGCGTTACGCCAGCGGGCCAGACGGATGCGGTGGGCGCGACGGATGCGGCGAGGAGCAGCGCAAGGGGTATCGGCATGTCGGCGGAAGCCTCGGAGGAGGGGCCATCTCAACCCCTGCCGGTCGACCCCGTTCCCTGGCGGTCGCGTTCCCTATCGGTTGCTGTCCGCCACCGCCGCGGCGCGCGCGACCTCCGCACCGCTCGTCAGGTCCGCATCCGACCAGCCGCCGCCAAGCGCCTGAACCAGCGCGACCGACGCGGTCTGGCGATCCTGTTCCGCCTGGAGCAGCGCACGGCGTGCGGCGAGCGCGGTCGCCTGCGACGTCACGACATCGGTGAAGACGACCAGCCCCGCACGGTACTGGTTGCGAAGCGTTGCCTCCGACTGGTCCGCCGCGACCGAGGCGGTGCGAAGCAGCTGCTCCTGCCGCGCCAGCACCTGGACCGCGATCAGGTCGTCCTGCACTTCCTGGAACGCGGTCAGCGTGACTTGCCGGTAGTTGGCGACCGCGGCGTCATAGGCGGCGCGCGCCTGTGCGACCCGGGCCTTGCGCGCGCCGAAGTCGAGCAGCGTCTCCGCGACCGACGCGCCCAGCGACCAGAGCGAGGCCGCGGACGAGAACAGCCCGGACAGCGAGTCGTTGCTGAACCCCGCTTCGCCGGTCAGGTTGACCGTCGGAAAGAACGCCGCGCGCTGCACCCCGATCTGCGCGTTGGCGGCGGCGACCGCGCGTTCGGCCGATGCGATGTCGGGACGACGCTGTGTCAGCGTGGCGGGCACGACGAGTGGCACCGCGGGGACGGCGGCGGACCAGGTCGTGCCGAGCGAAGGGATCGTGAACCCCGCCGGGTTTTCGCCGACCAGCACCGCGATCGCATCCTCGAACTGCGCGCGGGTACGCTGTTCGCCCACCAGATTGGACTGGGCGGAGGCGAGCTGCGACTGCGCCTGGAACTGGTCGGTGCGCGCGACGACGCCGGCATTGTAGCGATTGGTCGCAATGGTCAGCGATCTTTGATACGCCTGGACGGTCGCGGTCAGGCTGGCGATCTGCGCATCGACGCCGCGCAGGGACAGATAATCGGTCGCGAGCTCGCCCTGGAGCGCGAGCCGCGCATTGGCGAGATCGGCGAGCCGCGCCTGTTCGGTCAGCCGGGCATTGCGCGCGGTATTGGTCAGCGCGCCGAAGAAGTCGGGGGTCCAGGCGGCGGTCAGGTTGACGCGGTAGTTGGTCGTCGCCCGACCACCGCTGGTGACGGTACCCGTCGTCGTGCCGGTGCCGGTCGTACCAGTACCGGTCGTCCCCGTACCACCCGTACCCGTCCCGGTCGTCGTTCCCCCCGACACCGTGCCGCCGGTCGCGACCGCGGTGTTGCCGCCCGAATAGGTGTGGGTGACGTCGCCGTTCACCCCGATCGTCGGGAACAGGTTCGCCCGCGCCTCGCGGGTGGCGGCGCGGGCCTGGCGATAGGTGGCCGCCGCCTGTGCCAGCGTCTGGTTGTGCGCGACCGCGCGGCCGACGAGATCGTTCAGCGCGGGATCGGCGAACGCGGTCCACCAGTCGGCGCGCGGCGCATCGTCGAGCGGGGTCGCGATCGCCCAGCCGGGCGCGGTCTTCCAGGTCGGCGGTGTCGCCCCGCCGGCGCCGACGTTCGGCCGGTGATAGGCGGGCGCGAGCGAACAGCCCGCCAGCGCGAGCGTCGATGCAAGGGTGGCGAGACGATTGGTCAGGGTCATGCGGGAAGCTCGGTTGGACGCCGCTGGATGCGGCCGCGGCGACGATCGCGTCGGCGCTTGCCGCGCTGCGCGAGATTGTCGAGCGAGACATAGACGACGGGCGTGGTGATGAGAGTGAGCAGCTGGCTCGCGATGAGCCCGCCGATGATCGCGACGCCGAGCGGCTGGCGAAGCTCCGCACCCTCGCCGAACCCGATCGCGAGCGGCAGCGCGCCGAGCGCGGCGGCGAGCGTCGTCATCAGGATCGGGCGGAAACGGAGCAGCGAGGCTTCGCGCGCGGCCTGGACCGCGGTGAGGCCGCGGTCGCGCTGCGCGTGGATCGCGAAGTCGATGATGAGGATCGCGTTCTTCTTCACGATACCGAGCAGCAGGAAGACGGCGATCAGCGCGATGATCGAGAAATCCATTCCCATGATCATGAGCCCCAGCACCGCCCCGACGCTGGCCGCCGGCAGCGTGGACAGGACGGTCAGCGGATGGATGAGGCTTTCGTAGAGGATGCCGAGCACGATGTAGATCGTGACGAGTGCCGCGAGGATCAGCAGCGGCTGCGATCCCTGGCTCTGTTGCGCCTGGAGCGCGGTGCCCGCGAACGCGCCGTGCACCGTCGACGGCATCGCGATCTGCGCCTCGGCCTGGTCGATGGCCGTCTTCGCGTCCGACAAGGCCTTGCCCGGCGCGAGATCGAACGAGACGGTCGCGGCGACCTCGGTCCCCTGGTGATTGACGCTGGCGGCGGTCGCGGCCTGCGTGAACGACGCGACCGCGTTCAGCGGCACCATCGTCCGCACCGCGGTCGCCAGCGCCGATCCGGTCGATGCGTCGCGCAGCGCGGGGTTGGGGCTGACCGCGGTGCCTGCCGATCCGGTCGCGGGGCTTGCGGCGGCCTGCGTCGTACCCGAGGCGGTGGTGGCGGCGGTATCCGTGCCGGTCGCAATGCCGTTCAGCGTCGCGACGGTCGCGCCGGTGCTGGTCGTCGCCCCCGTCGCGGTCGTCGTGCCGGTGCCCGTCGATGCCGCGGTCGATACCGCGACCGGCGACGCGGTCGGAATCCGGACCCCGGGCAGGAATTGCGGGCCACCGAGCGACGACGGGGCCCAGCCCATGATGACGCTATACTGGTTGATATCCTCGTAGATGGTCGCGACGTTGCGTTGCCCGAACGCGTCGTACAGCGCGTTGTCGACCGCGGTGACGGTGATGCCGATCCGCGACGCGGTATCCTTGTCGATAGCGACGAAGCTTTCGACGCCATTCTCGGCCAGGTCGCTGTCGACATTCTTCAGCACCGGACTGGCTTCCAAAGCCTTGGTCAATTTTTGCGACCAGAGCTTCAGATTGGCGGTATTGTCCGCCATCAGCGTATATTGATACGTCGCATTGCCCTGCCGCGCGCCGACGCGCAGGTCCTGTACCGGCATCAGGAACAGGCGGATGCCCTTTACCGGCTGGAGCCGGCGTTGGAGGTCGGTCGCGACGACGCTGCTGGGCTTGCCCGGACGCTGTTCGACGGGTTTCAGCGCGATCATGATGAAGGCACCGCCCGCGCGGCTGCCGCCGGTGAAGCCGACGACGCTTTGCACCGCATGGTCCTTCTTGATGATCCCGACGACCTGTTTCAGCTTTTCCTGCATCGACTGGAACGACACGCTTTCGTCGGCGCGCACACCCGCCATCAGCAGCGGCGATTCCTGCGTCGGGAAGAACCCTTTGGGCACCGCGATATAGAGATAGACGGTCAGGCCGATGACGGCGACGAGCAGCAACAGCACCAGCGGTTTCATCGCCAGCGCCCAGTCGAGGCTCCTGGCATAGGTCCGCTCGACGCGTACCCAGCCTCGTTCCAGGACCTGCGAGACCCGCCCACCCCGGCGATGCTCCGGCGACACGGTGTCGGGCCGCAGGAACCATGCGCACAGCATCGGCGTGGTGGTCAGCGACAGCACCAGGCTTATCATGACCGCGACCGACAGCGTAACCGCGAATTCGCGGAACAGGCGGCCGACGATGCCGCCCATGAACAGCAGCGGGATGAAGACCGCGACGAGACTGAGCGAGATCGACAGCACGGTGAAGCCGACCTCCGACGCGCCCTGCAACGCGGCTTCGAAGCGGTTCATTCCCGCCTCCAGATGCCGCGTCGTATTTTCCAGCACCACGATCGCGTCGTCGACGACGAACCCCGTCGCCACCGTGATCGCCATCAGCGACAGGTTGTTGAGGCTGAACCCGAGCAGATACATGACCCCGAACGTGCCCATCAGCGACACGATGGTGGCGATCGCGGGGATCATCGTCGCCCGGACGTCGCGCAGGAATGCGTAGACGACCAGCACCACCAGGATCAGCGCGATGATGACGGTGATCTCGATCTCCTTGATAGACGCGCGGATCGAACTCGTCCGGTCCATCGCGACCTGCAGCTGGATGTCGGCGGGGATCTGCGCGCGGATGCCGGGCAGCTCCGCCTTGATCGCATCGACCATCTGGATCAGGTTCGCGCCCGGCTGCTGCGTGATGTTGACGACTATCGCGCGCTTGCCATTGTAGAGCCCCAGCGTGCGGGTGTCGGCCACGCCGTCGCTCACGGTGGCGATATCCTGCAACCGCACCGACGCGCCGCTGCGCCATGCGATCACCAGCGACCGGTAATCCGCCGCCACCTGCCCCGGCGCGTTGGTGTAGATCTGCCACGAGCGGCCGTTGACGCCCTGCACCAGCCCCTTTGGCCGGTTCGCGTTCGCCGCCTGGATCGCGGCGCGGACGTCCTCCATCGCGATGCCGTAGCTGCTGAGCCGGTAGGGATCGACGTCGACCCTGACCGCCGGAAGCGATCCGCCGCCAAGCTCGACATCGCCGACGCCCGGGATCTGGAGCATCCGCTGCTGGATGATGTTCGACACCGCGTCGTAGACTTGCCCCGCGGTCTTGGTGTCGGATGTCAGCGCCAGCGTCACCACCGGCTGGTTCGCCGGGTTGACCTTGCGATAGGTCGGGTTCTGCTTCAGCGTCGCGGGCAGATCGACCCGCGCGGCGTTGATCGCCGCCTGCACCTCACGCGCGGCACCGTCGATATTCTTCGACAGATCGAATTGCAGCGTGATCCGGGTCGAACCGAGCGAGCTGGACGACGTCATCTCGTTGACGCCCGAAATCGTTGCCAGCCGCCGTTCGAGCGGCGTCGCGACGCTTTGCGCCATCACCTCCGGGCTCGCTCCCGCCAGTGTCCCCGACACGCTGATGACGGGAAAATCCACCTGCGGCAGCGGGGCCACCGGCAGCGACAGAAACCCGGCGATCCCGGCCAGCGCGATCCCGATCGTCAGCAGGATCGTCGCGATCGGCCGCCGGATGAAGGGTGCCGACAGGTTCACGCCTCCGCCTCCGGCCCGATTCGCGCCCCTTCGGCCTCCGGCCCGATTCCTGGCGGTGCCTTCGCACCCCAGCCATGTTTCGCGAGCCGCTGCTGCGCACGGTCGAAATACAGATACACGATCGGCGTGGTGAAGATCGTCAGCAACTGGCTGACCATCAGTCCGCCGAAGATCGCGATGCCGAGCGGTCGGCGAAGTTCCGCGCCCTCGCCGAAGCCGAGCATCAGCGGCACCGCGGCGAACAGCGCGGCCAGCGTCGTCATCAGGATCGGGCGGAAGCGAAGGACCGCGGCCTGCCGGATCGCCTGCACCGGCGGCAGCCCCTCGTCGCGCTCCGCGGCGATCGCGAAATCGATCATCATAATCGCGTTCTTCTTCACGATGCCGATCAGCAGGACGATGCCGATGATCCCGATGATGTCGAGGTCGTGCCCCGTGATCCAGAGCGCGAACAACGCGCCGACGGCGGCGGAGGGCAGGGTCGACAGGATCGTGACCGGATGGATGAAGCTTTCGTACAGCACGCCGAGCACGATGTAGACGCAGACGAGGGCCGCCAGGATCAGCCAAAGCTGGTTGTTGAGCGAACTGGCGAAGGCGCTTGCCGCACCCAGGAACGTGATCGTCACCCCGCGCTTCAGCTGCAAAGTCCCGACCGCATTGCTGATCGCGTTGGTCGCGGTGCCGAGCGACACGCCGGGGGCGGCGTCGAAATTCACCGTTGCCGCGGGGAATTGCCCCACATGCGTGATGGCGAGCGGCGACTGACCTTCGGTGATCGTCGCGATGGCGTTCAGCGGCGTCGCGCCGCCCTGCGCCTGGACGTGGAGCAGCCCGAGCGACTGCGGATCGGTCACCACCCCGGACGCCGCCTCGAGGATCACCCGGTACTGCGTCGTTTCGGTGAAGATCGTCGAGACGATGCGCTGCCCGAACGCGGAATAGAGCGTGTCGTCGACGCTGGACGCGGTGATGTTCAGCCGCGCGGCGGTGTCGCGGTTGATGGTGACCAGCGCCGACGATCCGGTCGCACCCGCGTCGGTCGAGACATTGGCGAGCTTGGGACTGGATTGCAGTGCGACGGCGATCCGTTTCGATTCGGCGATGACGTCCGCGGTGTTCGACCCTTGCACCGACAGCCGGTACTGCGTCGGGCCTGTCGCGGCGTCGATCGTCAGGTCCTGGACGGGTTGCAGGTACAAGGTCAGCCCGGCGATCCCGTCGACCGCATTCTTCAGCCGCACCATCAGGTCCGCCTGGCTCCCATGGCTCGTCTTCAGGTTGATCAGCATCGTGCCGCTGTTGAGCGACGCGTTGTTCGACCCGTCGACGCCGACGAACGACGCCAGCGATTCGACGTCCGGGTCCTGGAGGATGGTCTGCGCGGCCTTCGTCTGCAACGCCGCCATCTGGGCATAGGATACGCTGTTGCCCGCGGTGATCCGCGCCTGGAGCTGGCCGGTATCCTGCGTCGGGAACAGCCCCTTGGGTATCACCAGGTACAGCAGGACGGTCAGCACCAGCGTGCCGATCGCGACCACCAACGTGGCGAACCGGCGCGACAGCACGAAATCGAGCCCGCGTTCGTAATGATGCTCGACCCGCGCGAACGCGGCGGCGGAGCGCTTGGCGATGCGGCTGGGGCGCTCGTCCTCGGGCCGTTTCAGCCAGCGCGCGGCCAGCATCGGCGTCAGCGTCAGCGACACGACGGCGGAGATGAGGATCGTCACCGCCAGCGTGACCGCGAATTCGCGGAACAGACGCCCGACGATGTCGCCCATGAACAGCAGCGGGATCAGCACCGCGATGAGGCTGATGGTCAGCGAGATGATCGTGAAGCCGATCTCACCCGCGCCCTTCAGCGCCGCCGGGAACGGGTCCATCCCGTCCTCGATATGGCGCTGGATATTCTCGATCATCACGATCGCGTCGTCGACCACGAACCCGGTCGCGATCGTCAGCGCCATGAGGCTGAGGTTATCGAGGCTGTAGTTCAGCAGGTACATGACCCCGAACGTGCCCGTCAGCGAGATCGGCACCGCCAGCCCCGCGATCAGCGTCGCACGCGCCGAATGCAGGAAGAAGAAGATCACCAGCACGACCAGCACGATCGCGAGCAGCAGGTCGAACTCGACATCGTTCACCGACGTGCGGATGCCCGTCGTGCGATCCGCCAGCACCGATGCGTGCAGCCCGGCGGGCAGGCTCTTGAGCAGCGCGGGCAGCTGCACTTTGATCTGATCGGTGGTCGCGATCACGTTCGCGCCGGGCTGGCGCTGGACGTTCAGGATGATCGCAGGGGTGTCGTTGGCGAGTGCACCGAGCCGCGCATTCTCCGCGCCCTCGATCACCTGCGCCACGTCCTTCAGACGGACGGGGGCGTTGTTGGCGTAGGTGATGATGAGGTTGTTGTAATCGTCGACCGTTTCGAGCTGGTCGTTGGCGTTGATCTGGTACGCGCGGTTGGTGCCGTCGAAACTGCCCTTCGCCGAATTGGCGTTTGCACCCGTGATCGCGGTGCGGATCTGCGCGAGGCTGAGGCCGTAGGACGCGAGCTTCTGCGTGTCCGCGCGGATCCGCATCGCGGGCTTCTGCCCGCCGGCCAGGCCCACGAGGCCGACGCCGGTGATCTGGCTGATCTTCTGCGCCAGCCGCGTATCGACGATCGACTGGACCTGAGTCAGCGGCATCGTCTCGGACGTGATCGCCAGGGTCAGGATCGGCGCGTCGGCAGGGTTGACCTTGGCGTAGATCGGCGGTGCGGGCAGGTCGGCGGGCAGCAGCGCCTGCGCCGCGTTGATCGCGGCCTGCACTTCCTGCTCGGCGACGTCGAGGCCTTCGGCCAGCGTGAATTGCAGCGTGATGACCGAGGCACCCGACGCGCTGGTCGACTCCATCCGTGCGAGCCCCGGCATTTGCCCGAACTGGCGTTCCAGCGGCGCGGTGACGGTCTGGCTCATCACCTCCGGGCTGCCGCCGGGGTAGAGCGTCGTCACCTGGATCGTCGGGTAATCGACCTGCGGCAGCGCGGACAGCGACAGCAGCCGGAAACCGACGAACCCCGCCAGCACGATCGCGACCATGAACAATGCGGTGGCGACCGGGCGGAGGATGAACAGGCGGGACGGGCCCATGTCGATCAGCCGCGCTTTTGGCGGCCGCTATGCCCGCCCGCCCCTGCCGCCGGCTTGTCCCCGGGCAGCGCGACCTTCGCCCCTTCCGTGAGGCGGTCCCCACCGTCGGTGACGATCGTCTCGTTCAGCGCCAGCCCCTTGCTGACCTGCACCTTGTCGCCTGTATTGACGCCCGTCGTTACCTTGCGTTCGGTGACGGTACGGTCGGGCCTCAGCACCCACACGAAGCTGCCGTCCGGACCGGACCGGACCGCGGCGGGGGGCACCGTCACCGCGTCCTTGATGGTATCGACGGTGAGCCGCACATTGACGAATTCGCTCGGGTAGAGCTGGAACTGGCCGTTGGCGAAACGCGCCTTGCCCTTCACGGTCCCGGTCGTGGTATCGACCTGATTGTTGAGCGTCGTGAAATGCCCGGTGTCGAGCGTCTTGACGCGTGCGCTGTCGAGCGCGAGCGCGGGGATTTCGGCGCCCGCGACGACGCGCTGCTGCACCTCCGCCACCTGCTGCTGCGGTACGGCGAATTCGACGTCGATCGGCTGCAGCGTCGTGACGACCGCGATACCGTTGGTGTCGCCGGCACCGATATAATTGCCGATATCGACGACCTTCAGACCGATCCTCCCGGCGACGGGTGCGACGATACGCGTGTAGCCCAGGTTGATCTTCGCCTGGTCGGCGGCACCCTGGTCGATCGCGATCGTGCCCTGCAGCTGACCGACCAATGCCGCCTGCGTGTCGCGGTCCTGCCGGGCCACCGAATCCTCGTTCAGCAGCATGTTGTACCGCGCGAGCAGCACACGCGCATTGGCCAGCTGCGCACGGTCGCGCATCAACGCGCCCTGTGTCTGAAGGAGAGCTGCCCGATAAGGGCGCGGGTCGATGATCGCCAGCACCTGGCCGCGGCGGACCAACTGCCCCTCGCGGTACAGCAGCTGCGTGATCGTGCCCGATACCTGCGGGCGGACAGTGACGGTCGCCGCCGGCGTGACGGTGCCGAGCGCCTCGATCTGGATCGGCAGGTCCGCCGCGGTCGCGGTCGCGGTGCCGACCGTCGTCGGCTGGTTCGCGCCGCCGCCGGGGCCGCCGCCGCCGCCACGCCCGCCGCTGCTGCCGCCGCCCGCGCCACGGCGCCCACCGCCGCCGCCTTGCCCGGTGCCCGATGCGCTGTTGCTATGGTGCGACAGAGCGACCGCTCCGGCGATCAGCGCGAACAGGCCCAATATGCCGAATATCCAACTGAGCGCACGGCCGCGACGGTGCATCGTATAGCCCTCGACAGGATATGGGTCGGTTGAACCGGTCGATCCCTCGTCAGGGTCGAAATCGCTGTGCGTCATGATCGTCCCGTGGTCCGCTCGGAACCGCTTTCACGCAGCGCCGCGCCGCGCTGTCAAGGGGCGTGTCCCGTGTGGAAGTGATGCAGCGCACCCTGCCGATCCGATGCACGCGCCAGCTAATGCCGCGAAGCTGAACCGGATATATACCGGGTCACCGGATTATGAAGCCGCTACGCCTTCGCGAAGAGCGACTTTCGGGCAACAGTCCACCGAGATTCCATACCCGATCTTCGAATATAACCACGCCGTCGCCAGATCATCATTGAGCGAAACGAAATTGCCTCCTAAGGAATCCGCCGCAGCGTTTAAGACTGTGGAGAGGATATATTATGATTGGTGGCCATTTGCGTATCGTCGTGTCCGTGGCGGCGCTCGCCGCGGGTCTGGTCGCCCAGCCGGCGCTCGCCCAATCCGCTGCCAGCCAGACGCCGCAGCCCAGCGACAACGCCGCGGTGCCCCAGGCCGCGCAGCCCGTCGCGAACACCGCCGCGCAGACCGGCGCTACCCAATCTGCGCCCGCCAGCGTCGACGACATCATCGTTACCGCGCAGAAGCGCAGCCAGAGCCTGCAGGACGTGCCGATCGTGGTCACGACCGTCAGCCATCAACTGCTTCAGGATACCGGCGTCAAGGACATCAAGGACCTGGCGCTGCTCGCGCCCGGTCTGCTCGTGACCTCGACCAGCAGCGAAGCATCGACGACCGCGCGCATCCGCGGCATCGGTACCGTCGGCGACAATCCCGGCCTCGAATCGTCGGTCGGCATCGTGATCGACGGCGTGTATCGCTCGCGCAACGGCGTCGGCTTCGGCGACCTCGGCGATGTCGAGCGGATCGAGGTGCTCAAAGGCCCGCAGGGCACGCTGTTCGGCAAGTCCGCGACCGCGGGCGTCATCAACATCATCACCGCGCTGCCGCAGTTCGAATATCATGCGGACGCCGAATTCACCGCTAGCAACTATCACGGTTACGGCGGTGCGGCAGAAGTCACAGGGCCGGTCAGCGACACGCTGGCCGCCAGCCTGTATTTCGCCGACCGCCAGCGCGACGGCTTCTTCCACGTCAACGACGGCGCGGGTCCCAACACCGCCACGCGCGACACCGATCGCGATTTCTATACCGTCCGCGGCCAGCTGCTATTCAAGCCGAACGAGACCTTCACCGCCCGGCTGATCGCCGATTATTCGAGCCGCAACGAACATTGCTGCATCGCCGTCATCATCCGCCCGAGCCAGGCACCGGGCCCGAATCTTGCGAACGGTTCCGTCGCGGCGCTGGGCGGCAACGACGGCGACCCGACCAACCCCTATGCGCGCAACGCCTATGCGAACCGCCCCGATCGCCAGCGGACGCGCGACGGCGGTGTGTCGATGCAGATCGACGGTCAGATCGGGCCGGGCACACTCACGTCGATCACTGCGGTCCGCAGCTGGAAGCAGACGGGCGGTTTCGACTCCGACTTCTCGACGCTCGATCTGTTGTATCTCCCCGACGACAACAGCAACTCGACGCTGTTCCGGACGATGAGCCAGGAGCTTCGCTACGCAGGAACGACGAAGAACCTCGATTACCTAGTCGGCGGCTTCTATTCGAACGAGAATCTGCATCAGAACACCAGCATTCTGACCGGCAGTTCGTTCACAAACTATCTGAGCTATGCTATTTCCCCGCTTGCCGGGGGGTTCAATCCGACGTTCCTTCAAACCGGGCTGACATTCCCATTCGTCAGCAGCAACGGCGCACGTGGCGTGAACTATCCCGCAAACTCCGGCGCGATTGATCGATACCGCCAGGATGACAACACCTACGCGGCGTTCACCAACGACACGCTGCACCTGACCAGCAAGCTCGATTTCAATATCGGGCTTCGCTATACGATCGATCAGAAGTCGCTGAACAGCTACAGCACCAATATCGGTGGCGGTGCCGCCTGCGGCGCTGCAAATACGGCGATCTCTTTCATTCCGAATACGCCTGCGTCGGAGGCAGCGCTTGCCGCCGTCAACCAGACGCTCTGCCTTCCCTTCCTGAGCCCGGGTTATAACAACTTCTTCGATCACCAATCGGAGGCCGAGCATAATCTGTCGGGCACCGCGAAGCTCGCGTACAAGTTCAGCCGCGACCTGCTGGTCTACGCGTCCTATGCGCGGGGCTACAAGGCAGGCGGCTTCAACCTCGATCGTGTCCAGTGCGCTGTCGGCACCGCCGGGTGCGCGCGCGGCACCGCCGCGGCCGTCACGCCGATCACCGACACCTCGTTCGGCAAGGAAACGAACAACGCGTTTGAGATCGGCGAAAAGGCGACGCTGTTCGACCGGAAGGTTCTGTTCAACGTCACTGGCTTCTACCAGCGCTACACGGGCTTCCAGTTGAATACCTTCAACGGCTTCGTGTTCGTGGTCGATTCGGTGCCGCACGTCATCAGCAAGGGCGCAGATGTGGACTTCGTCTGGTTCACGACGCCGAAACTGACCTTCCAGGGTGGATTCACCTATGCCGACACCCGCTACGACCTGACGACGGCGCAGCTTGTCGATCTGAAGACTCGCACCGGGTTCCAGGGTCAGCGCAACTCGCGCCTGTCGCTGGCGCCGCTCTGGTCGGCATCGCTGTCCGGCACCTATACCCAGCCGATCGGCGACAGCTACAAGGCGCGCTTGAACGCCGGCGCCAAGTATAATTCGGACTATAACACCGGCTCCGATCTCGATCCGGGCAAGGCCCAGAAGGCGTTCACACTGGTCAACGCCCGTCTCGGCTTCGGTCCGCAGAACGACCGCTGGAGCATCGAGGCCTGGGTCGAGAACGCGTTCGACACCAACTACAAGCAGGTGGCGTTCAACTCGGCCTTCCAGAACCTGCCGAGCAACGCGACGGGCGTGCTCGACGCGTTCCTGGGCGCGCCGCGCACCTTCGGCGGCACGGGGCGTATCAAGTTCTGACGAAATGGCGGACCGGTGCGGGAAATCGCATCCGGTCCGCCCCCGCGGCGATTGGGGCAGGTCATTTCGGATCAGCTTTGGCTCGACCTGATCGCAGCGATGGCGGCCATTCTGCTCGAACTGTATTCCGTCAGGCTACTCGCAGCGATCATTTCGTTCGACCTTCATGCCCGATCATCTGCACCGAAATGCCGCCGACACCTGAGTCATGCCCCCGTCACAATAGCCGTCGATTGTCGGATGATCGGCGCTGCCGGCGCTTGCGACTCATGGCGAGGATCATCCGATGGCCAGCATTCCCGTAACGCCCGCCGCCAGCGGGACGGACCGATTCGATCACCCCGTGCATCCCGGTGCGAAGATCGGCTTCCTGGCCGTGCTTGCCGGCGGTATCGCCTTCGCGGCGTGGCAAATCTTCTCGGAGACGCGGCATGCGGGCGAGCCGCTCGCGCTCGGCGCGTTCGCGTTCCTGGCGCTTGCGCTGCTGGTCGCGCTGGCATTCGAATTCGTCAACGGCTTCCACGATACCGCCAACGCGGTTGCCACCGTCATCTATACCAATTCGCTGACTCCGCCCGTCGCCGTGCTCTGGTCGGGCTTCTGGAACTTTGCGGGGGTCATCGTTTCGTCGGGCGCGGTCGCGTATTCGATCGTCACGCTGCTGCCGGTCGAGCTGATCCTGAACGTGGGGTCGACCGCTGGCTATGCGATGATCTTCGCACTGCTGATCGCGGCGCTGCTGTGGAACCTGCTGACCTGGTATGTCGGCATTCCGAACAGTTCGAGCCACGCGCTGATCGGGTCGATCCTGGGCGTCGGACTGGCGAACCAGTTGCTGTCGAGCGGCCGCGGCGGTACCTCCGGGGTCGATTGGAGCCAGGCGACGAAGGTGCTGTCCGCGCTGCTGGTCAGCCCGCTGCTTGGGTTCGTCGGCGCGCTCGTCCTGTTCTTCGTGATGAAGGCGCTGATCCGCAATCCGAAGCTGTATCAGGAACCCGAAGGCGACGCGCCGCCGCCCAGGGGCATCCGTGCGCTGCTGATCTTCACCTGCACCGCGGTCAGTTTCGCGCATGGCGGCAATGACGGTCAAAAGGGCATGGGGCTTATCATGCTGATCCTGATCGGCGTCGCGCCGACCGCCTATGCGCTCAATCGCACGATGGCGGACAGCGCCACGCCCGCCTTCGTCCAGAGCGCCAATGCGGCGCACGGCGCGCTGGTGCGGCAGGCCGGGACGCAGACGATCACCCCGATCGGCGACGCGCGCACGGTCCTTCGCGATGCACTGCAGAAGCGCGACATGCGTACGCCAGCGGCCTATGGCGCGA
Source organism: uncultured Sphingomonas sp. (assembly GCF_964244235.1). Classification (GTDB taxonomy): domain Bacteria; phylum Pseudomonadota; class Alphaproteobacteria; order Sphingomonadales; family Sphingomonadaceae; genus Sphingomonas. The sequence continues at coordinate 17,259 of NZ_CAXTII010000005.1, read as the reverse complement.
TGGCGTCGATGGCGCAGGAATTGTCGAAGCGCGTCTCGTCCTTCGGATCGATCGCGGCGGTGCCGGCGGCGGCAACGCCGAACATGCGCAACGACATGTATCTCGAACTTGACACGCTTCGCATGGCGACGAAGGACGAGGGCAAGGTTCCGGCCGCACAGGCCGGACCGATGAAGGATTTTGCCGGCAAGCTGGAGAAAGGAACGCGGTACATTCCGTTATGGGTGAAGATCGTGGTTGCGATCGCGCTCGGGCTCGGCACGATGGTCGGCTGGAAGCGGATCGTCGTCACGGTGGGCGAAGGCATCGGCAAGAAGCATCTGACCTATGCGATGGGCGCTTCGGCCGAATTGACCGCCGCCGCCACGATCCTCGCCGCGGAATGGGGCGGGCTGCCGGTATCGACAACGCATATCCTGTCGTCCGGCATCGCCGGATCGGCGGTCGCGAACGGGCAGGGTCTGCAAGGCGGGACGATCGCGCGGATCGTGTCGGCCTGGGTATTGACGCTGCCCGTCGCGATGCTGCTGTCCGGGCTGCTCTACTGGTTGTTCCTGACAGTTACGGGGACGTCGCTGATCTGACGTCCCCGTCCGTTACCGGCGATCAATAATGCCGGTTGCGTCCGCCGCGATAACCATAGCCTCCGCGGCCATAACCATATCCGCGGCCATAGCCGTAATTGCGGTAATACCAGGTGTGATACGGGTAAGGTCGATAGGCCCAGCGCCCCTCGTAGAAGAACCACGGCCGATACCATTCGGGCGCGGCGTAATAATAGGGGCCGGCGTCCGCTTCGAAGACGAAGGCCGGCGCGCCGCCGCGAACGACATAGCCCGGGGGACAACCGGGGCTGGTATCGCCCGCGGTGGTGCTGCCGACGACCGCGCCGCCCGCCGCGCCCGCCAGCCCGCCGACCAGCGCTCCGGTGCCGCGATCGTGACGACCGCTGACGCTCGACCCGAGCAACGCGCCGAACAGCCCGCCGATCACTGCGCCGGTGCCGGCATTGCTGCGCGCCTTGGTGCAATAACGCTGCGACCAGTCCTCGGCATAGGCCTCGTAGCGACGGTCCATCTGGGTCTGATCGCCATAGCCCGCATCCGCCCGGTACCCGGGAGGCGGGGGCGGGGGCTGCGAACCGTCATAGCCCGGCGGCGGCGGGGGGGGTGGCGAGTTCCTGTTCGCATCGGCGGTTTCGTCATAACCGTTCTGCGGCTGTCCGTTATAGGCAGGCTGACCGTTATACTGGGGCTGACCGTTATACTGGGGCTGACCGTTATACTGGG
>NZ_CAXTII010000005.1:0-15870 GCF_964244235.1 uncultured Sphingomonas sp. | reverse complement strand
GACCGTTATACTGGGGCTGACCGTTATACTGGGGCTGACCGTTATACTGGGGCTGACCGTTATACTGGGGCTGGCCATTATACTGCGGCTGGCCGTTGTAGGTCGGCTGCTGGTTATATTGCGGCGGATTGCCGTCATAGCCTCCCTGCTGCGGGGCGGGCGGCGGATAGGCCTGCGCGACGGCGGCAGTAGACAAGACCGCGCCGCCGGCCAACGTTGCCGCAGTCACTGCGCGGCCCAGCAAAGTCATCATCGAAGCGTTCATGGCGATAATCCCGGTTGCGATGGAACGATTATATCGCGTGCCGGCTGAACCCATGCTGACCAGTGCAGTTCCTCTTTCATCCCGGTAAAGGGGTTCGCCCATTGCCAATCTGCGCCGCCGCCTCATGTCTGCGCGATGCATTCCATTACCAGTCGCCACCCATGACCCCGCGCCCCATCCGCTTGCTGGCGGAGCCCTTGCGTCGACGGATCGCCACGTCGGTGGTCGATCTGTTCAACGATCGCGGTCGAGGGGAAAAGCCGGTCGCTCGCCGCCCCGATGGGTTGTTCGGCCCGGATGCGGTCGCGTGGCGCGTGCACGGCGATGTCGGCTCGATGATGGTCGGCGGGGTGTCGAGCCTGCTGCTCCAGATGCTGATGCCCGAAGTCCTGGCGGGCGTCTGGGATCATTCCAACTTTCGCGCCGACATGCACGGCCGGCTGCGCCGCACCGCGCGCTTCATCGCGACGACGACCTATGCGGGCCGCCCCGATGCCGAGGCGGCGATCGACCGCGTCCGGCGTATCCATGACGCGGTCGGCGGGACGTTGCCCGACGGCACGCCCTACCGCGCGAACGATCCGACCGCGCTTGCCTGGGTCCATGTGACCGAGACCACCAGCTTCCTCGCGGCCTGGCGACGATATGGCGAGCCGGGCATGTCCGTGGCGGACCGGGACCGGTATTTCGCGGAAATGGCAACGATCGGCACCGCGCTCGGTGCCGATCCGGTGCCGACCGATGCGCGGAGCGCCGCCGCGCTGATCGCGGACATGCGGCCACGGCTGACCACCGGTCGCCGGACGCGCGAGGTCGCGGCGCTGGTCTTGCGCCAGCGAGGATCGAACCCGGTCATGGCATCGGCGCAGCATCTGCTCAGCGGTGCCGCGATCGATCTCCTGCCCGAATGGGCGCGCACCATGCACGGCTTCCCCGCACCGCTCGTCGGCCGGGCGCTGGCGCGGACGGGGACGCGGGCGTTGGCGGGAACACTGCGCTGGGCATTCCAGCGGCCTTAGCCGAGTGAATGATCGATTTCCCGAGCGTTGTTATGAAAACCATATGCAATCGGCCATCGACCGATCTGGAAACCCAATTCGGCTCCGACCTATATCATCGCAGCGGGCCATCTGGTCCCGCCAGGCGGCGTCGCCCTTACCGCGAGGCCGCCCGATAGATTGTTGTCAGGAGTATCGTCAGATGTCGCCGACCGACCCGGAGCCCGATCAAAGTCCCTGGATCCTGAATGTAGGACAGGACGCCGCCGGCCATTGGCTGGTGCAGGACAGCCGGGGAAAGCTGGAAGGTCGCTTCGTATCGTTCGCCGCCGCGATGGCGTTCGCGCGGAGCGAGCGGCAATCCATGCCGGGCGCGACGATCGTGTCCGCGGCGTGGGCGCTTGTGCCGACGATCCCGTTCGCGCCGGTTCAGCCTTGGGAATATGCGTCGCAATACCGGGCGGCGGCCTGATGGCGCGCGCAACGTCGGGACATCGCCGGTCATGACCCATGTCGCCGAGCATCGCTTCGAGCTACCCTCGTTGCCGCCGATCCGCCCGCGCCGCTCTGCTTCGATGAAATCGGACGCTCGTTGCCGTGACAAGCGCTGGCTGGCGGTCGCGGCGGCTCTGGCCGGGCTTCGCGCCGAAAAGCGCCGTAGCGTGCGGATCGTGGATACCGATTGCGGGGCTGGCACATTGCTGCTGTGCGCCGTGCGATATGCGCGCACCCTCGGGTTCACCGCCATCGAAGCGCGTGGCATCGATACGGCATCCGCTTTGGTCGGGCGCGCCAGCGCGTCGGCCGCGGTGGTGAACGACGCTGCCATCGGCATCACCTTCGAACGCGCCAATATCGTCGATGCGCTCGAAGACGAGTCCGCCTTTCCTGCGGATATCGTGATATGGCACGGCTGCGCGGGGTGCAGCGTGGAGGAAGCGAACGCGGTGGCGTGCGCGGGGCGACTGGTCATCGCGGATCCGGACGCGCTTGCATGACGCGCCGCAGCCTGGCGTGGCGCGGCATCGGCGTCGGCATCTTCGCCGTCGCCACTGCGCTTGGTATCGGTGTGCGGGGTGATATCGTCCTCGGCCTGCCCGCGTTCGGCCTCGCGCTGGTCGGTATCGTTCTGGTCGTACAGGGACGCCGGGTCCCAGCCGCCCTGCGGGTCGAGCGAAGCCGTCACCGCACGCTTGCCCAGTCGATCCGCGACCGTCGTCGTCGCACCAACGGGATGTCCTGACATCGCATCGACGGGTGCGGTCGAGCCGCCCCCCTTGTCGATAAGCGTTTCATGGACGTTCCGTTTCAATGGCGCGACGGCGTGCTCAACGCCGAGCGCGTTCCACTCGGCGCTGGTACCCGAAGTGCTCGTCGACGGCGATCGGTTCGCCGTCGTTGCCGAGCGGATCGCGCCGGACGTGATGATTTCGGCGCAGCGTCTGCCCTACTGGCTCGACCAACCCACCATGCAGCGTCCGGGCAAAGCTGGAATCCGCTGTCGCCGATCTCGGTTCAGGCCGGCAACGGTATCGGTTTCGATTGGCCGACCATGCGCCTGCCCCGGCCGAGCGCCTGTTCGATCGCGCGTGCCGCGGTCTGGGCGCCGTTCTCCTGCGCGATCGTTTCGCCGATCCGCGCGGCACGCTCGCGACGGGAGGGGTCGCGCAACAGGTCCTCGATCAGGATCGTGGCGCGCCTGGCGCTGAAATGCTTCGCCCTCAGCACGAGGCCGATCCCGGCACGTGCGATCCGGTGGCCATTGTCGTTCTGATCGCCCATATGCGGCACGACCAGCTGCGGCTTGCCGGCACAAAGCGCCTGGCCGGTGGTGCCGATCCCGCCATGGTGGACGACTACCGAACACCGATGGAACAGATGCGAATGCGGGGCATAGGCGCAGGCGAAGACGTCGCGGTCCGCCGCCACCGTTTCGCGCTCGCCGGTCAGCATGATCGCGCGCTGTCCCAGCCGCCGTGCGACCTCCGCGGCCTCCGTGTAGAAGTCGCCCGCGGCATAGACCGCGAACGACCCGAGCGTGAAGACGATCGGCGGCGGTCCGGCGCGCAGGAACGCTTCCAATGCGGGATCGAGCGCGCACGAGCCGCCATTCGCGCTGTCGAATATGGGAAAACCGACGACGCGCGCATTTTGGGGCGCGTCGCGCGGCAGTGGCGCGAAGACGGGGGAATAGCAGCCGATCGTCAACAGCGCCTCGCGCCCCGCCTCGAGCATGCGCATCGCACCGCGCGGGCGAAGGCCGTGTTCGATCCTGACGACGTCGAGCTGATCGGCATAGAGCCGGTGGAGGATCTGCCGGAAGCCTGCGTACATCAGCAGGTTCCAGCGCTCGCCGATCTTGCTGGCAGGACGCTGGCGCATCATCCAGAAATCGGGCGTCTTCGGCGGATCAAGCGCGGAGACCATCGCCATCGGCTGCAGCATCACGGACACCAGCGGGATGCCGCGCTTTTCCGCGATGATCGGTGCAGCGAGCACCATGGTCGATGCGACGATCGCATCGGCGTCGCCGGTCAGCGCATCGAGCGTGTGGGCACAGGCGGACAGGCTTGGCAGCACCGCCTGTTCCAGCATGTAGCGTTGATCGTTCATCATCCGCCGCACCGCCTCGCTCTCGCTCATGCCCAGGCGCTCGCGGATCGTGTCGAACGCGGGCAGCACGGCCACCGCCTCCAGTCCCGCGCGCTTGACCTTGCGGATATGGTCGTCGGGTACCGCCAGCACCGGACGAAAGCCGCGCGCCTTCAGCGCCAGCGCGACGGCGATGAACGGGTGCAGGTCACCCAGCGTGCCGATCGTGGTCAGCACTATCTTACGCATGCGTAAAAATGCTCGCCTACCTTCGATCACCGGTCGCCGTTCCGCCCCGCGGCGGTCGGCCTCGCCACCCGCGTGACGATCAGTCCTATGGGATGGTCATACACGCAGGAGCAGTGTCGTGCATCCTGTATCAGTCGTGCGTGCGGTTCTTCACCTTGTTGGGCAGTTTCTTGCCCTTGGTCCGCCGCGACGGGATTTGGACGGGGTTCTTCTTCTTCCACGCGGCCCAGGTCATCGGGCCTTCGGGGGTTTCGATGATGGTGTCGTCGATCGCCATCGTGCCTCTATGCCCCGTTCGGCTCCGTCCGAACAGGCCGGTGCGGCCATCCCGCGAGAGCGATCGGACGATAGCACGATTGACGCGTGCGCCGTCCTGTCCGACGCTGCATCATGGCCCGCAAAGCCCATCGGCAGATCGTCGCCCTCGGCGGTTTCCCGGCGATCAAGATCGGCGCACCCTCGCCGGTGGCGGACCTGTATTATCGGTCATGGAAATGAGCTGGCCGGTCTTCGGGCTGCTCGTCGCCTTCCTGTTTCTGGGCGTCAACATCGTCTTCGGACTGATCTATGCGACGATGCCGGGCCAGGTCGTGAATGCCGCGCACGCGGTCGCGTCGGTCGAGATCCTGACCGGGCTCTTCTTCTCGGCGACGATGACGGGGTTCATACTGGCGCGGCTCGCCAGGCCGAGAGAGAGCCTGGCGTTCAGCCGGGTCGCGGTTATCGGCCGGTACGAAGGCAAGCGCGCGCTGATGGTGCGCGTCGTCTCGATCCGATCGCGTCCGCCAGGCTAGCCGACGCGCAAGCGCAGATGTCGTTCCTGGACACGCGCCATCTGCCCGACGGACGTACCTTTCGCAGCCTCGAGACGGTGCCGCTGCTGCGCGATCGCAACCCGATGCTCGGCCTGTCCTGGACGCTCGTCCATCTGATGGAAGACGACAGCCCGATCCTGGTCTCGCTCGCGAGCAAGGAGGATTTCATGCTGATCGTCTCGATCGGCGGGGTCGACACGCTGCTTGCCAGCCCGTCGCAGGGCAGCAACCGCTACGACCGCGACCACGTCATGATCGACCATGAATTCGTCGACATCATCTCGAACGCGGACGGCGTGGTCCGGCTCGATATGACGCGGTTGCACGATACGGTGCCGATCGGGATCTAGCTCCACGTCATGCCGGGCTCGTCCCTGGATCCGGAGCCAGCAGCGCACCGCCTGCGGCTCTGGATGCCGGCACAAGGCCGGCATGGCAAACAAAGCCTACCCCAACCCCTCGACCATCTCCGCCAGTTCGAGCCAGCGAAGCTCGGCCATGGTCTTGTCCTCCTGCGCCTGGCCGATCGCGGTCATCAGCCGGTCGAAGCCGTCGGGGTCGCGGGTGTAGAGATCGGGATCCTCCAGCAGCGCCTGATCGCGCGCGATCGCGGCGTCGAGCGTCTCGATCCGCTTGGGCAACAGGTCGTAATCGCGCTGGTCCTTGAACGTCAGTTTCACGCGCGCGCCCGGCGCGGCCGGCTTCGCGGCCGCGACCGCGTTCTTGGCAATCGCGCCGCGCTTGGTCGGCGCGGCGGCCTTGCGGCGGCGTTCCCAGTCCGCATAGCCGCCGGCCACGACATCGACCGTGCCCGACCCGTCGAGGCCAAGCGTGATCGTGACGGTGCGGTCGAGAAAGTCGCGATCGTGGCTCACGATCAGCACGGTGCCGTCATAGTCGCCGATCACGTCCTGGAGCAGGTCGAGCGTCTCCAGATCGAGGTCGTTGGTCGGCTCATCCAGCACTAAAAGATTGGAAGGCTTAGCGAATTCCCGCGCGAGCAGCAGCCGGGACCGCTCGCCGCCCGACAGCGTGGCGATCTTCGCGTCCAGCACGCCGGGTTCGAACAGGAATTCCTTCAGATAGCCGATGACGTGCTTGCGCACGCCCTGCACCTCGACCCAGTCGCCGCCATCGGCCAGGACCTCGCGGATCGTCTTCTCGGGGGCCATCTTGCTTCGCTGCTGATCGATGACGATACGCTCGATCGTCTTGGCGAAGCGGATTTGCCCGCTGTCGGGTTCGAGTTCGCCGGTCAGCAGCTTCAGCAGCGTCGATTTGCCCGCACCGTTCGCGCCTACGATGCCGATCCGGTCCTTGCGCGTCACGCGCAGGCTCAGATCGCCTATGATCGTCCGGTCGCCGAACGCCTTGGCGATGTGCCTGGCGTCGATCACCACCTTCGACTTGGCGTCGTTGTTGCCGATCGTGAGGTTGGCGGACCCCTGCGGCCCGACCATCGCCGATCGTTCGGCGCGCATCTCGATCAGCTTCGTGAGGCGCCCCTGGTTGCGCTTGCGCCGCCCGGTGACGCCGCGCAGCAGCCAATGCTCCTCCAGCTTCAGCTTCGCGTCGAGCTTCTCGGCATTGCGCGCCTCGTCGGCATAGACCGCCTCGGTCCAGGCATCGAACCCGCCGAACCCGATCTCGGCGCGCCGCAGGTTGCCGCGGTCGAGCCACAAGGTCTGCTTCGTCAGCTTGGTCAGGAAGGTACGGTCGTGGCTGATGACGACGAACGCGCCGCGAAACCGCCCGAGCCACTCCTCGATCCACTCGATCGCGCCGATGTCGAGATGGTTGGTCGGCTCGTCGAGCAGCAGCACGTCGGGGTTCTGCGCGAAGGCGCGGACGATAGCCGCGCGCCGCCGCTCGCCGCCCGACGCGGACGCCGCCTCGCGCGACAGGTCGATCCCCAGCTGGTCCGCGATCGCCTCCGCCTCGTGCGCGGCGGGCGCGTCCGCCCCTGACAGCACGTAATCGGCGAGCGTCCGGAAGCTGCGCAGATCGGGTTCCTGCTCCAGCAGGATGACCCGCGTCCCCGGCACGATCGTCCGCCGTCCCTCGTCCGACTCGATCGCGCCGGCGATGAGTTTCAGCAGCGTGGTCTTGCCCGCGCCGTTGCGGCCGATGAGCGCGAGCCGGTCGCGTTGGCCGACTTGCAGGTCGAGATGGCGGAAGAGCCAGCCGGAGCCCTGGATGAGGCCGAGGTCTTCGTAGGCGAGGATGGGTGCGGGCATGGCCGCGCGGCCTAGCGATTTAGCAGCGCTAAATCGAGGCCTAAGCGCGGCCCGGACGGCCTCGCTATAGCGAGGACCGACGACGCGGCTTTGCCGCGGCGAGTTTGCGGTGTGATCGACGCGCCGTTAGTCCGCCCCCGCCGCTCCCCTTTACCCCCCCCCGGCGAAGGCCGGGGCCCAGACGCCGCGAACACGGTAACGACGGACATCCCGCCGCCACGATCGGCTACCCAACTGGGCCCCGGCCTTCGCCGGGGTGGGGGTGAACGGGACGGGGAGCGCGCCGACGGGCCGACACGGGGATAAACCCCGTGTCGTCGGCCAGGTTCGCTTGCGCGACCGGCCGCCCGCGCTTGCGCGAGTCAGCGCCGCGCAGCGCCGCTGCCGCGCTGCGCGTTCACAACCTGTTCAAAGCACGCGACCTATGCGACCCCCATGACGATGCTCGTGTCCCTCCTGATGATCGGCAGCGCGATGGCCGGCGGCCAGGCGCAAGGCCCGCGCCGCGGCGATCAGATGCGTGCGTTCGAGGCACGACGCGAGGGACGCCTGTTGCCACTGCCCGAGATCGAGGCGCGCGTCGTGCCGACGATGAAGGGCGCGCAATATATCGGCTTCGATTTCGACTCGGACACCGCCATTTACACGCTGAAGTTCCTGCGTAATGGCTCGGTCATCTGGGTCGAGGTCGACGGCCGCTCTGGGCAGATCGTCGGCCGCACCGGCCGGTAGGCACCGGTAAATATCGTTACAGGGAGAGACAGATGCGCGTTCTGATCGTCGAGGATGAGCCGAATCTCGGCCAGCAGCTGAAGAATACGCTTGAGGGTGCAGGCTACGCCATCGACCTCGCGACCGATGGCGAGGAGGGGCATTTCCTTGGCTCGACCGAGAATTACGACGCGATCGTCCTCGACCTGGGATTGCCCGAGGTGGACGGGCTGACCGTCCTCGACCGCTGGCGCAAGGAGGGACGCACCGCGCCCGTGCTGGTGCTGACCGCGCGGGACAGCTGGTCCGACAAGGTCGCGGGGCTGGACGCTGGCGCGGACGATTATGTCGCGAAGCCGTTCCAGACCGAGGAACTGATCGCCCGCCTGCGCGCGCTGATCCGCCGTGCGTCGGGGAACGCCTCGTCCGAACTGACCGCCGGCGATGTCCGGCTGGACACCCGTTCGGGCAAGGTCAGCCGCGGTGGCGAACCGGTGAAGCTGACCGCGCAGGAATACAAGCTGCTGAGCTATCTGCTCCATCACAAGGGCAAGGTCGTCAGCCGCACCGAATTGATCGAGCATATCTACGACCAGGATTTCGATCGCGATTCGAATACGATCGAGGTCTTCGTAACGCGAATTCGGAAGAAGCTGGGACAGGATGTCATCACGACGATCCGGGGGCTTGGGTATAGCCTCGAGGATCCGGACGCGTAATGCTTCGGGTCCGTTCGTGCTGAGCTTGTCGAAGCACTTTTCCGTGCGACGATCGCGTCAAACGCCCTTCGACAAGCTCAGGGCGAACGGAGACGGGGAGGCATCCTCGCTCTCCCCCGCACGCACCACCGGATCGCTGTCGCGGCGGATGATCCTGATCGCGGCGGGGTGGATTACGGTGCTGCTGGCGGGGGGCGGTTTCGCGCTCGACCGGGTGCTGGTCACCGCGGTCACGCATAGTTTCGACGACCAGCTCGAATATGTCCTGCGATCGTTGCTGGTTTCTGCGCAGGTCGGGCCGGACGGAGAAGTGCTGTTCGGCCGCGATGCCGCCGCCGATCAGCGGTTTCTGGAACCGTATTCGGGGCTGTATTGGGAAGTGTCTACCAAGGGGGGGGACGAGTTCCATTCCCGATCGCTCTGGGATCGGCGGCTTGCCTATGGCAGCGATCATGACGATCGGGACGCGCATAGTTATGAAAGCACCCAGTTCGCGAACGAGAAACTGCGTGTGGTCGAACAGGATGTAACACTCCCCGGATCAAAGCTGCGCTGGCGGTTTCAGGTGGCGCAGACGCGTGACGGGCTTGCCGCGCAGATTGCGGCGCTACGTCGGACCCTGGTGCGCAGCTTTGCGCTGCTGGCGCTCGGGCTGATCGTCCTGGCGGCGCTCCAGACCTTCTACGGCCTGTGGCCGCTCAGGCGGGTGCGCGAGGAGATCGCGCGGATGCGCGCGGGGCAGTCGAACCGCGTGTCGGGCGCGCTGCCGATCGAGCTGACGCCGATGGTCGAGGAACTGAACGCGCTGATCGCGCACAACGAACGCCAGGCGGAGGAGGCGCGGCTGCACGCGGGCAACCTGGCGCATGCGCTGAAGACGCCGCTGACCGTCGTGATGAACGCCGCGACCGCCAATGCCGACGATCTGGGCGAGACCGTGATCCGCGAGGCACGCACGATGCGCCGCCAGGTCGATCATCACCTCGCGCGCGCCCGCGCGGTCGGCCGGCGGGGGTCGGCGCACAGCCGCGCGGCGGTCTGGCCGAGCCTGGAATCGGTCGAACGTGCGGTCGGGACGCTCTACCGTCATGTCCGCATCGACATCGACGGCCCGCACGATCTGGCGGTGCATGTCGAACGCCAGGACCTCGACGAGATGCTCGGCAACCTGATCGAGAACGCCGCGAAATATGGCGGCGGCAGCGTGTTCGTGACGGTCGGCGCGCAGGCGGGATATGTCGAGTTCCTGGTCGAGGACGACGGTACCGGCATCCCCGAGGAACAGCGCAGCCGCATCTTCGACCGCGGCGTGCGGCTGGATACCGGTAAGCCCGGCACCGGGCTGGGGCTCGCGATCGTGCGCGACGTGGCGGAAATCTACGAGGGGACGGTGTCGCTGGAGGAGAGCGACGATCTTGGCGGGCTGCTGGTGCGGCTCAGGCTGCCGGCCGTGGGGTAGATTGACTGCCGCCCTCCGTCACCCCGGCCTCGCGCCGGGGTCCATCGTGCCGCGCAATCAAAAGCCGTCGATTTCGCTGCACCATGGATGCCGGATCAAGTCCGGCATGACGAAAGGTAACGGCGGTTTTATCTCGTCACCGGGCGCATCAAATCCGGTGTTCGCCCTTTACCCAGCGCACCGTGCCCGACGAGGCGCGCATCACGACGCTTTCGGTCGTCATCGTGCCGCCCTTGCGCTTCACGCCGGCGAGCAGCGATCCGTCGGTGACACCGGTTGCCGCGAAGATGCAGTCGCCGCGCGCCAGTTCGGTCAGGTCGTATTGCTTGTCGAGATCGGTGACGCCCCATTTCGCGGCGCGCGCGCGCTCGTCGTCGTTGCGGAAGATCAGCCGCCCCTTGAACTGCCCGCCGACGCAGCGCAGCGCCGCTGCCGCCAGCACGCCTTCGGGCGCGCCGCCTGCGCCCATATAGATATCGATCGTCGTGTCGGGGTTGGTCGTCGCGATGACCCCCGCGACGTCGCCGTCGCCGATCAGCATGATTCCGCAACCGAGCGCGCGAAGCTCCGCGATCATCTCGGCATGGCGCGGCCGGTCGAGCACGCAGGCGATGATGTCTCGCGGTTCCACGCCCTTCGCGGCGGCGAGCGCGGTGACGTTTTCGGTCGGCGACTTGTCGAGATCGATCAGCCCTTCGGGATAGCCCGGGCCGATCGCGATCTTCTGCATGTACACGTCGGGCGCATTGAGCAGCCCGCCCTCCTCCGCGATCGCCAGCACGGCGAGGCTGTTGGGTCCTGCGGTCGCGCAGATCGTGGTGCCTTCCAGCGGATCGAGCGCGATGTCGATCTTGGGACCCTTGCCGATCGCGGAGCCCACCTTCTCGCCGATGAACAGCATCGGCGCCTCGTCGCGCTCGCCCTCGCCGATGACGACGGTGCCGTCCATGTAGAGCGAGTTCAGCGCCTCGCGCATCGCCTCGACCGCGGCGGCGTCGGCGGCCTTCTCGTCGCCGCGCCCCGTCAGCGTAGAGGCGGCGACCGCGGCGGCTTCGGTCACGCGCACCATCTCCAGCACGAGCACGCGGTCGAGGGTCTGGCTGGCGGTCGTCATGTGCTGTTCTTTCTCGTTGGGTAGCTTGGCGATAGGGATGGCAGGTGACGGTGTCGAGATGGAGTTGCTCCCCTCCCGCAAGCGGGAGGGGGAGAAGGTCAATCCCTCAAAAGATCGTTGATGCTCGTCTTCGACCGCGTCTGCGCGTCCACGCGCTTCACGATCACCGCGCAGTACAGCCCCGGATTGCCGCCGGTACTGCCGGGGACGACCACCGAGAAAGGCGGTACCTCGCCCTTGAAGATCTCGCCGGTCGCGCGGTCGATGATCTTGGTCGACGCGCCGAGATAGACCCCCATCGACAGCACCGCTCCCTCGCCGACGCGGACCCCCTCGGCAACCTCGGAGCGCGCGCCGATGAATGCGCCGTCGCCGATGATGACCGGGTCCGCCTGGAGCGGTTCCAGCACGCCGCCGATGCCCGCGCCGCCGGACAGATGCACGCCCTTGCCGATCTGCGCGCAGCTGCCGACCGTCGCCCAGGTATCGACCATCGTCCCCTCGCCGACATAGGCACCGATGTTGACGAAGCTGGGCATCAGGATCGCGCCCTTGCCGATGAAGCAGCCCCGCCGCGCGACCGCACCCGGCACGACACGGAAACCGCCCGCGCGGAACGCCGCCTCGCCCCAGCCGGCGAATTTGGACGGCACCTTGTCGAACGCCGGTGCACCGGCCGCGCCGCCATCGACCAGCGCGTTGTCGTTGAGCCGGAACGACAGCAGCACCGCTTTCTTCAGCCACTGGTTGACCCGCCAGCCGCCAACACCGTCCGGCTCCGCCACGCGCGCCTCGCCCGTGTCGAGCAGCGCCAGCGCCGCCTCGACCGCGTCGCGCGTGTCGCCCTTCGTATCCGTGCCGACGCCCGCGCGGTCTTCCCACGCGGCGTCGATGATCGCCTGCAATTCGCTCATGCTTCCTCCAGAATGCCCGTCAGCCACGATGTCAGATCGCGGACGGTGAAATCGATGTGATCGCGTGCGCTATCGGCCGCCTGTTCGGATCCGTTGTCGATCCAGACCGTCGTCATCCCGATCGCCTTGGCCGGCGTCAGGTTGCGCGCCATGTCGTCGGCGAACAGGCACGTCGCCGGGTCGAGATCATAGGCGGCGCAGATACCCGCATAGGCGCTCGGATGGGGCTTCGGCAGCAGCGCCATCGCATGGATGTCGTGCACGCCCTCGAAACTGTCGCCCAGCCCGAGCCGGTCGAGCACCTTCAGCGCATAGGGCGTGTCGCCATTGGTGAAGACCAGCTTGCGCCCCGGCAGCCGGGCGATCGACGCGACCAGCGGGGCATCCACCGACAGGACGTCCATCTCGATATCGTGGACGTCGGCCAGGAAATGGTGCGGGTCGACATCGTGTTCCGCCATCATCCCCGACAATGTCGTGCCGTGGTGCAGGAAATAGTCCTTCTGGACCCGGTACGCGTCGTCGTCGTCGATCCCGAGATGCCGTGCGACATAGGCGGTCATCCGCGCATCGATCCGGGCGAACAGGTTCGCGCTCGCCGGGTACAGCGTGTTGTCCAGATCGAAGATCCAGGTGCGGATCGGGGCGAGCGCGGGGGGCATGGTCGCGCGGCCATAGCAGCGCTTGGCGTCGGGGCAAGATGGGCGCAAGATAACGCCCGATGGCGGATCACCATCATGCGAGGATGGATTCCCAATGGCAGGCTATCGTGACGACGCGAATGACGGTCAGCTGGCCAGCGTTGCATTTGGCGCGCTGCATGCAGCCATATTTTTAGTCTCGCTCATTCTGTTGATTGCGCTTGTTTTCATAATACCATCCTTGCCACTTGCGATCGCTTTTATGGCGGATAGTCCGCGCTCGGATCCGCAGAAGACCATCCGCTTTATCTTCGTTCTGCAAACTCTCGGCATTCTTGCTTTGTGCGGCATCCTCGGATCGACTGTTACGTGGGTTTTTAAAATTCGACTTCCGGTTTACGTGAGCGCTATGGCGTACGGCGGCTGGCTGATTTGGGCGCTCGCGAACGGCTTCGTCTGAACGTCGAACCGGTACCCGCTGGACTTCCGCTGCGTATCCCCCATCTTTCCGTCATGACCCGATATTCCCTGCTCGATCTCGTTCCCGTCGTCGAAGGCGGCAGCGTCCGCGAGGCGCTGACCAACGCCGCCGATCTGGCGCGGCATGCCGAATCGCTCGGTTTCAACCGCTATTGGTGCGCGGAGCATCACGGCATGACGGGGATCGCCAGCGCGGCGACCGCGGTGGTGCTCGGGCATATCGCGGCGGCGACCACGCATATCCGGGTCGGCGCGGGCGGGATCATGCTGCCCAACCACGCGCCGATCACGATTGCGGAGCAGTTCGGGACGCTCGATGCGCTGTTCCCCGGACGGATCGATCTCGGCCTCGGTCGTGCGCCGGGGTCGGACCAGCGCGTGGCGCGCGCGATGCGGCGGACGCTGGAGACCGACGCCAACGCCTTCCCACGCGACGTGCTGGAATTGCAGAGCTATTTCGCGGATGACGGCCAGACCGGAATCACCGCGACGCCGGGCGCGGGGGCGCGCCCCGAAATGTGGATCCTCGGCTCCAGCACGTTCGGCGCGCAGCTCGCGGCGATGCTCGGCCTGCCCTACGCGTTCGCGTCGCATTTCGCGCCCGATGCGCTCGACCAGGCGCTCGCGATCTACCGCCGGGAGTTCAAACCGTCGGCACAGCTTGCCCGGCCTTATGCGATGGCGGGGTTCAACGTGTTCGCGGCGGACACCGATTCGGAGGCGCAGTTGCTGGCGTCGTCGCAGCAGCAGGCATTTGTCGCGCTGCGCACCGGCACCCCGCGGCAATTGCCGCCGCCCGTCGCCGGTTACCGCGAGTCGCTTGGCGCGCAGGGGTCCGCGATCCTCGACCACGTGCTGCAATGCTCGGCGGTCGGCGATACGGCGACGATCGAGCGCGGTCTCGCGGCGTTCATCGCGCGGACCGGGGTGGACCAGGTGATGCTGACCAGCGCGATCTACGATCACGACGCACGTAAGAAGAGCCTGACGATCGCGGCGAACGCGATGCAGGAGATGCGGGTCGCGGCCTAACCTTGGGTTCCTGCGAACGCAGGAACACGGGCTACCCCCGATACAACCCGTCCAGCCGTTCGCCATACGCCGCCCGGATCACATGTCGGCGGATCTTCAGCGAGGGCGTAAGCTGCTCGTTCTCGATGGTGAACGGCGCGTCCGCGAGGATGAAGCGGCGGACTCGTTCGGTCACGGACAGATCGCGATTGACCCGTTCCACCGCCGCGGCGACGGCCGCCCGGTATGCCGCATTCTTCGCGAGCCGCGCGAAATCGCAGGCCTCGCCGTTCGCCGCGCACCAATGCTGCGTCCAGTCGGGATCGGGCACGATCAGCGCGACCATATAGGGACGGCGGTCGCCGGCGATCATCGCCTGCAGGATTTCGGGTTGAAGCGTCAGCATCCCCTCCACCTTTTGCGGGGCGACGTTCCCGCCCTTGTCGTTGATGATCAGGTCCTTCTTGCGATCGGTGATCCGGATCCGCCCGCCCGCATCGATCTCGCCGATATCGCCGGTGTGGAGCCAGCCATCCTCCAGCACGCGCGCGGTTTCGGCATCGTTTCGCCAATAGCCGTGCATGACCAGCTCGCCGCGCACCAGAAGCTCGCCGTCCTCGGCGATCCGCACCTCGGTTCCCGCGAGCGGCGGGCCGACGCCGTCCATCCGCACCCCGGCGCGCGGGCGGTTGCACGAGATGACGGGTGCCGCCTCCGTCTGGCCATAGCCCTGCAGGAAGGTCAGGCCGATCGCGTGGAAGAACAACGCGACTTCGGCGTTGAGCGGTGCGCCGCCCGACACGAATGCCTTCATCCGCCCGCCGAAGCGCTTGGCGATCCGCGGCCGGAACAGCGTATCGACCGCGAGCTGAATCGGCCGATCGACGATCCGGACGCGTCCGGCATATTCGCGCGCGCCGATCTCGATCGCTTTGCGAAGCAGATAGGCGGACATCCCGCCCTGTTTCTCGATCGTCTTGGCGATCCGGGTGCGAAGCACCTCGAACAGGCGCGGCACGACGAACATGACCGTCGGCCGCACCTCCTCGATATTGGCGGCGAGCCGGTCGAGGCTTTCGGCATAATAGATCTGCGCGCCCATCCCGATCGGGAAATGCTGGCCGCCGGTATGTTCATACGCATGGCTGAGCGGCAGGAAGGACAGGAACACCTCGTCCCCCGGATCGTCGAAATCCTCCAGGATGATCGCGGCGCAGCCGGCGATATTGTGCAGGATCGCGCCGTGATGCTGCATCACCCCGCGTGGGCTTCCCCCGGTGCCGCTGGTATAGATGATGCAGGCGAGGTCGCCGCGCCGCGCTGTCGCCGCCGCCGCTGCTTCGATCGGATCGGCGGGATGCTGCGCGATCAGCGTGCCCCAATGGTGGCAATCGATCCCGGTCTGGCCAAGCCGGAGCACGTCCATGCCGATGACATGCTGCGCCTGCGCGGACCGCACGACCGCCGGCATCAGAGTCGTGGCCAGTTTCTGCGTGGAGACGATCACCGCGCGGGCACCCGAGTTTTCGATGATGTGCGAGTGGTCGCGCTCGGTATTGGTGGTGTAGGTCGGCACCGTCACGCACCCGGCGGCCATGATCGCCAGGTCGGACAGGCACCATTCGGGGCGATTCTCGCTGACCAGCATCACCCGGTCGCCGGGGT